>NZ_JBHYMQ010000042.1:0-68739 GCF_042742985.1 Streptomyces sp. NPDC058864
TACGTCTGTCCGCAGCCGGGCCCAGCCTGTCCGGCCTGCTCACACATGCGCGGCTCACGCCGTTTCGCGTAGATCATTTCGCTGAGAAAACCTCAGTGACCTGCAACCGCTGGTCGACCTCGTCGACCAGCACGGAACCGACGCCGTCCTGGCCGCGGTGGACCGCCTCGTCCAAGAGCAGGACGCGCAGGTCACGGTCTCCACCGCACACAAATCCAAGGGCCGCGAATGGCCCCAGGTCGAGATCGCCGACGACTTCTACCCACCCAAGGACAGCAACGACAAGGACGAGCACGGAAACCCCCTGCCCGGACCGATCGACGACGCCGACGCCCGTATCGCCTACGTCGCCGTCATCCGAGCCCGCACCCGACTCGACCTCGGCGGGCTGACCTGGGTTAACGACCACCCCGACGGAAACCCTCCGGCGTCACACCCCCGGCCAGACGCCGAGCTGGTCGCTGATGCAAGCTGAATTCGGGCCGGACAGCCTTCGCGCTGGTCACTGTCGCGTCCAACACCAGCACCGCATACCGGTTCACCTTCTTCACCTCCCTCGCGACCCGCGGCCACCATCGGCCGGGCCTTCACCAACACCTTCGTGGGCATGGCTTCCGGCGTCCGAGTTCCGGATCGGTTGGAGTGTGATCAGAGTGCGGTAGCTCCTCATGTTCGACCAGGAGGCCGTAGTTGTCCCTGGCGCCGGAGCGGACCGAAGCGGCGGGCCCCGCTGAGCGCGCGCCCTCGCGTTCCTGCGGGCGTCCGCAGGTCGCGGGCGGATGCGCGCCGAACGCGGTTGTGAGTGCGCGGTCGGGTTCGACGACGAAGAGACGGCCCGCCCGTCCTTGGAGGGACGGGGGGCCAGTCGCGATGGTGATGAGGGTGCCGGCGGCGGGCGCCAGGGCGGCCGAACGGTCGAGGACTCGCCCCCGATCGTGACCGCCGTAGCACCTTAGGAATCAGTTGCCGACGGGGTAGCGGCTGGTGATCGCGACGCGGTTGAAGGCGTTCATCACCGTTGCCAGCCAGGCGACGACCGAGATCTGGTCTGCGGTGAGTACGACCGCGGCAGCAGCGTAGTCCTCGTCGCGGACGTGTCCGTCCGGCACGAGGGTGATCGCCTCGGTCAGGCGGAGGGCAGCACGGTCGGTCTCGGAGAAGTAGCCGGTCTCTTCCCATGCGGGCAGCACGGCGATCCGGTCCGGGTTCTCGCCCTTCTTGAGGGCGTCACCGGTGTGCATGCGCAGGCAGAACGCGCAGCCGTTGATCTGAGAGGTTCGGATCCTCAACAGCTCGACCAGGAGCGGATCGAGTCCCGCAGCAGCGGCAGCCTCCTCCACCTCCGACGACAAGGCGATGAGAGTCTTGTAGGCGGCCGGGTGCTGCTTGCCGAGGTTGACCCGCTGGGTGTCGGTCACGGTTCGTTCGATTCCTTCGTGTGGCGTGCGCCGTGTATGTCGTGGGACGCATCTTGATGGCTGGTGGTATGAGTTCCGGCAGGAGGCAGAGTTCGTGCGGAGTGCCGCCGCCCGCTGCGTTCTCCGGCTACGACTTCGGATCGTCGAGCTTGAGCTTGTCCCCGGTGTCGGAGACGAAGACGACCAGAAGCTTGGCGTGCTCGGTCTGGCTGGTGTTCTCGGTGAGGACGTGGTGGGCGCCCGGTTGCTCGACCCAGTTCTCGCCTTGGTGGTAGGTGCTCACGGGCTTGTTGTCGAGCTGGCTGCGAACGGTGCCTTCGAGGACGTAGGCGTAGACGAACGCCTGGCCGTGCCGGTGCGGAAGCGCGCTGGCGTTGGGCGGCAAGTCGACGATCGCCGAGGTGAACGTCTTGCCCTTCACGTTCGGAAGCGCCTGCTGAAGCAGCGGCTTGAAGGTTTCTGAGGGGCGTGTCGATGCCGTGACCGTCGCCGCCACCTTGGCAGGGGCCGGCTCGTCGGAGGTCGAGCAGGCCGTGGCCGTAACCAGCGCGGCGACGGCGAGCAGCCCACCGGCGATTCGCATTTCCCTCACGATGGGTCTCCTGATGCAGTCTTCCGTGACGCGGATGATCGTCTTGCCGGGCGTGCGCCGGTTGCGGGCGAGGGGACGTCGGACAGCGGCCGCACCGCTCCGACGCACAGTTCGTGACCCGGCACGCTCGGCGTCCGGCCGCGGCCGGCACGGTCCACCCAGGTCGCCGACCAGTCGAGTTTCCCCAAGGTGAACCCCCGCGGCGTGCACCTGAACGATGACGTCGTTGTCGGCGGCGTGCGGGTAGGGCATGTCCGCCAGGTACAGGCCCGCGACCCCGGCGTCATGGTCACGGACGGTGATGGCTCGCATGCGCAGATCCTCGCTGGGCGCAGTGTGGAGGCTGAGACGCGGGGGCGAAGGTGAACATCGCCAGTTAGGCAACGGACCGCTTGCTCACCGAATGCTCCAGCGCCGAGTCCACCACGTGGCTAAACGAGCGGGGAGCCCGCGGCCGCCAGCGGTGGTCACATCTCGACTGTAGGCCCACAGGCGGCTCCTTTGCATAGGCCACTTCTAGGAGAAGATCTTGGGCCATTTGGGGAAGCCGTCGTGCCGGTCTCGGCCGATCACCTTGGTGTGCAGGGCCACTTCCTCGAGGACGACGTCCGGGTCCAGCAGCATGGCGGGCTTGGTGGCGCTCCGGTTGTCAGTGCGGCCACCAGGTGGCTGACGACCGCCCGGAGAGCCGGAGCGGCGGTCTGGCCAGCCGTCTTCTCTCCGAGGTCAGTGGGAACTCGGCGGTGACGCGCATGTCGGCGACGCCCTTGACGGTGAGGGAGCGTCCGTCCCGGTGGCGACCCGGCGGACGACCTTTCCACGGCGGAAGTCGATGGCTCCGAGGGCTCGCAGTTCACGTCCGAACAGTTCCGGTGAGTCGGGGAAGAAGACCACGGCGCTGTCGTCCTCGCCCACGATGCGGGTCTGGTAGATGGCGGAGTCGGGCCAGGTCGACATGAGCTGGGCGAAAAGGGCGTCCAGGTATTGCCAGTCTGCGGAAGGCCCAGTGATGGTGGTGTCGGTGTAGACGCTCGAATTGCGTGAGAGGTGCGCCATCAGACGGCGACGTCGGTTCCCGCTTGGCCTCGAAGGGGGACGTGAAAACCTCCGCGATGCGGGGTCTCATGCCGCCGGCTTCGCGCTTGTGACGGCCGCCTGTCAAGAGGCAAGGTGGTCTCGGGGGGCCACGGATGCGGCTGGGGCTTGCCCTCATCGTGAAGCAAGGTGTGTGAGCCCGGAGCCGACGAAGTCGATCGCCGCCGAACGAGTGGGTCGTACACCGGTCTGGAAAGCGGTGGCCGACGCAAGGTCACCCATTTGGGCGGGTTTACGGAGGTGTCGTACATGTCAGAGAAAAACCCAGTACACGCGACTCCTGTATCGAGTCACGAGGTCTCGCTGCCGCCCGAAGTCAAGTTGCTGCAGGAGGTCACTCCGCCCTTTTTCCCCGAAGGTGGTTCGGGAATGACCATCCTCGTCGACTGGCCTCCCGGTCACCCCGGGCTCCCTCCGCACCGCCACTCTGGGCCGTCGTTCGGCTACGTGATGGAGGGCGCGATCCGGTTCGAACTCGAGGGTGAGCCGGAGCGTGTGATCAAGGCCGGTGGGACGTTCTGGGAGCCAGGCGGTGACGTGATCCACTACCAGGACGGCAACGCCCTGTCGGACGCACCGACCAAGTTCCTGGTAACCATGGTGTGCGCACCGGGTCAGCCGATGCTCACCTTGGTCGACGAGGGGGAGCTGAAGGAACGGGCGCACCTGCGCGCCCCGCGTCCTTCCGCAGGCTGACCCGCGGTCCTCCGCGTGGCCGTGGAGCGGTGATTGGCGGCATCTTCGGGTCACGCGACGTACGACCGGACACGCCGATGGCGGGGCCGTGGTCGCGTGCCGACGGGCGGCCACTGACCGGCCGATCTGGCGGGAGGCCGGCGCAGCCGGGACAGTACTGGTTGTGGCATGCGCTGGTACCCGGCCCCGCTACGCCCCGGAAGCCTCCTTCGCGTCTGGCGTGTGCCTATGTCTCGACGATCAGGCGAAGCGTGTCGTTTCCAGCCGCTTCGGATGTCAGCCCTGAGCGGTGGGGCGCACGATCAGTTCGTTGACGTCGACGTTGGCAGGCTGGTTGATGGCGAAGGCGATCGCGTCCGCGATGGCCGAAGCGGGGATCTGCTCGGCGGCCGCGCGGGCGGCGGCCTGGGCCTCTGCCGAGCCACCCCTGTGCGTCAGCTCGCGACGACTATCGCCCGTCCGGCCAAAATGATGATCACCACAGCGGCACGATCTGTGTTGCGTGGCGTACTGCCTCATTTTCAGCCTCCACTCCTGGCAGGGGGCGGCGAACGGGGTCAGGGGTGAGCGACGACGGCCACCGGCGCGGCGCTGTGATGCAGGACCGCGTGCGTGACCGGACCGATGTGGCTGCCGACCGCCGAGCGGCGGATGCGGCGGCCGACTACGACCAGGCAGGCATCAGTGGAGGCGTCCACCAAGTGGTCCGCCGCCCGGCCGATGACCTGGTGGGCGTGGACGTCCACCTCGGGGTACTTCAGCAGCCACGGGCGCAGGGCCTCGGTGAGCGCCGCGTCGCGTTCCGACGTGGCCGCCTTGATCAGATCCGGCAGGACGATGCCGGAGCCGTGCACGTTCGGCGGTAGGGTCCAGCCGTGCACGACCTGCAGGCGGGCAGCCCGAGCTGCGGCGGCGTCGAAGGCGAAGGCGAGCAAGTCTTCGTGGGGCCGGTCCAGGTCGAGGCCGAGGACGACGTCCCGGTACGCGGTGGTGGCCGATGCCCGCCCGTCGGCGTCCGGCAGGTGCTCGTCCTGGGTGCTCTTCCCGGCCCTGACCAGGACGACCGGGCGGTGCACGGCGGCGATGACCGCCAGCGCCACGGAGCCGACGAGGAAGCCGGTGATGCCGTGCAGGCCGCGGGAGCCGAGCGCCATCACCTCGGCCTGGCCGGCCGCGGCCGCGAGGACCGCCACCGGCTGCCCGGCGATCTCCTCGGAGGTGATCTCCAGCTGCGGGTACCGCTCGCGCAGGGCGACGGCCGCATCCCGGGGGACAGCAGCAGCCCAGGCGCGCATGGCGACCGGCCCGGCAAGCGGTGCGTTGGCGTACGGCTGCCACTCCCAGGCGTGCAGCAGCCGCAGGGGCAGGCCACGCAAACCGGCCTCCCTGGCCGCCCAGTCGGCGGCCGCCAGGCTCTCGGGGGAGCCGTCCACACCGGCGAGGACACAACGCACCATGGCGATGACCTCCTTGCGGGAGTCGGGACGAGGCCGGTGGCGGCCTCTGCTCTCAGCGTTCCTTGATGGCCCGGCTGGTGGGATGGGCCGCAGGTCCCCGCAAGGGACCGGTCGGCCCATCCCACCAGCCGGGCGGCGAAGACTCGGTGAGGTCCGGCAGAGGTGGCGCCTGATGACGTCGTGGCGGCCGTTGCGATGGGTGTCAGCGGAGCCAGGCGTGGTCGCGGACCAGGGGCAGCCGGGCCCAGACGCGGCCCAGGCCCCAGGTGGTGCCGGCGGAGGCGGTGGCGAGGGCGACCAGCACGGCCGCGTAGATCAGGTGGTAGTCGGCGAAGGGGTTGGTCGACATGCTGGGCGATCCGTCGGCCAGGTGCCGGGCCGGGGGCCACTCGGCGACCCACATCAGGGCCATCATTGCAGTGCCGGCCACGGCGGAGATCCGCAGTGCCACGCCGCTCATGACGGCGACGCCGACGCCGAGCAGGCCGAGCATGAACAGCCAGTCCGCCCAGCCGGCGCCCGCCCAGTCGTGAAAGGTGGACTGCAGGGGGCCAGCCGCGACACCGCTGAGGAAGCCCTTGGTGGGCGAGCCGCCGTCGATCCAGCTCTTGCCGGAGCCGGTGGCGTAGCCGAGGCCGAAGGCCTTGTCGAGGAAGGCCCACAGGAAGACGAACCCGGTCAGGACGCGCAGGGCCGCGAAGATGTACGCGCGGGCGGCCGTGGCGGACGTGGCAGCAGCCTCGCCGGACGGCGCGGTGCCTGTGCCGGCCTTGCGCCGTGCGGGGAGGCGGAAGCCGGTGTGCCGCTGGGGGTGTCCTTGGATGGCCATGGTGCCGATTCCTTCCGGTCCGGGGAGAGCGTGAACGTGGTGGATTCGTTTCGTGCTCACTGTCCTGCGAGATGAGGCGCCTCGCCGTGGGCCGAAGGCCCACCCGTATGGGGCCGAACGTCCCTGCTGTGGCGGTCGGTTGGCGCATCAGGGGGCGCACAGGCCATGGCGCGGGACGGCTCGCGCAAACGAGCGGTCAGCGCCAGATCCCGCACGCGTCGAGCAGGAGGAAGGGGCGCCCAGCGCGGTGTACGTGGCCTGCGCCCAAGCCGAGGGTGTTGGCGTCGCCCGGTCATTGCTGTTGCCGTGGAACGGGTACGTGCCGTCGACCCGGTAGCCGACGGCTACCCCGGTGGCGTCGCTCGCGAGGCCCACGGGGCCTGTGACAGCGACAAAGGGCCCCGGCCCCGCCCCGGGGTCCGGCGCAGGCGAAGCGGCGGGAGCGTCCGGCTACCGTCATCTGGCCGAACGGCTGCGGAAGAGCGTTCGAGTCGGTCCGGATCCCGCTATGTTGAAGCTGGTCAGAGCTGCTGCTGTGCAGTTGGAGGATCCGTGGGGATGGAAGGCAGCGAGGGCGCGGAGCGCCTGCCCCGGTTGAGGCTCGACGAGCTCTTGGACGAACTGCAGGTGCGTATCGACGCGGTGCGAGGCACCCGAGACCGGGTGCACAGCCTGCTGGAGGCGGTGCTGTCGGTCGGCCGGGAGCTGGACCTGCCGCACGTGCTGCGCCGGATCGTGGAGGCTGCGGTTGTACTCGTGGACGCCGAGTACGGCGCCCTCGGGGTGATCGGCGACGACGCGAGGCTCGCCCAGTTCTTGACCGTGGGCGTGTCGGGCGAGCAGGCCGAGGCGATCGGCCCCTTGCCGTCCGGGCACGGCATCCTCGGCGAGCTGATCCGGCACCCCGAACCGCTGCGCCTGGAGGAACTCTCCCAGCACCCGGCCTCGTACGGCTTCCCCGCCAACCATCCCCCGATGCACTCGTTCCTCGGAGTGCCGATCCGGGTCCGTGACGAGGTGTTCGGCAACCTGTACTTGACCGAGAAACGTGGCAGCAAGGAGTTCGACGACGAGGACGAGACCGTGCTGTCCACCCTCGCCGTCGCTGCGGGTGTTGCCATCGACAACGCCCGTCTCTACCAGGAGGCCAGGTCGAGGCAGCGATGGCTGGAGGCGAACTCGGAGATTACCGCGAGTTTGCTGTCGGGGGTCGAGGAGGCGCGCGTCCTGGAGCTGATCGTCGAGCACGCCCGCGGCATCACGGGCGCGGACCTCGGCGTGGTGGCCCGCCCGATCGAAGGGGCGACAGAGGTCGAGGTGGCGATCGCCACCGGTACCGACGCGGACATGCACCGAGGCCTCATTCTCCCCCGCGAGGGATCGTTCGCGGGTGCCGCCATGGAGGCCGGCGAGCCGATCATCAGCCCCGACGTGGAGCGCGATCCGCGCATCACCGCGGGCCCGCCCCGGTTCGCCGGGCTCGGTCCGGCGGTGGCAGTCCCGATGAGCACCCCCCAGGGGGTGCGCGGTGCGCTGTTGCTGGCCCGCGCCCAGGGAGAAGCCCCCTTCACCGGTACCGAGACGGCGCCGCTGATGGCGTTCGCCGGGTCCGCCGCGCTCGCCATGGAACTGGCCGAGCGGCGCCGCGGAGCGGAGTAAATGGCCCAGCTCGAGGATCGCGATCGCATTGCCCGGGATCTGCACGACCTGGCCATCCAAAGGTTGTTCGCCACCGGTATGACCCTGCAGAGCGCGGCACGCTTCGTCGACCACCCCCAGGCGAGTGAACGTCTGCTGCGCGCGGTGGACGACCTGGACGAAACCATCAAGATCATCCGCTCGACGATCTTCGGGCTGCGCGCTCACGAAACGGGCCCGGCCCGCCAGGGTCTGCGGGTGCGGGCGGCGAGGGCCTTGGAGGAGGCCGTGCCCGGCCTGGGCTTCACCCCCTCGCTGCGCATGGAAGGCCTGATCGACACCGACGTTCCCGCCTCCGTCGCCGACGAGGTCGTCGCGGTGCTGGGCGAGGCGCTGTCCAACGTGGCCCGGCACGCCCACGCCGGTTCGGCCGAGGTGGCCCTGGTGGTCGGCTCCGGAACCCTCACCCTGACCGTGACCGACGACGGGATCGGGCTGCCCGAAGGCGGGCGCCGCAGCGGCCTGGCCAACCTCGCCCGACGGGCGGAGAAGCTCGGCGGGACATTCACCGCCCGGGCCCGGGCCTCCGGCGGCACCCGCCTGGAATGGCGCGTTCCCGTGAGCCGATAGCCACCGTGCCCTCTCGAGGCGCTACGCCCTGTCCAGGACCTCGTTTGCAGGAATCCGGGGACTTGCCGGGCCCTGGGGGCCGTACCCGAGCCGGATGAGCATCTGGACGTATCCCGGGCCGCTGTCCGTGCTGCGCAGCGCCCAGCGCAGGTCGGGCCACTCGAGCGCCTGGTGCAGCAACGATGCCCGCACCCGGTGCGCGGTGGCGATCAACAGCACGTGCTCCAGCGCCTGTCCCGCGCAGCCAGTCCGAGCGCCGGTCGTGGGCGGTGGACAGCACCGCGATCAAGGGCTGAGGTTCGAAGACGGTGGTAGGGAGCTGGTTCTCCGGGCGCAGTGCGGAGAAGTCCCGCATGGGCAGCCGCCCCGAGGCGTCCCGCGGGCCCAGAGCGGCCGGGGCAAGCCCGTCCGGGGCGCCTTCGCGGATCCAGCCCCGGCTCTCGGCACGGCGCGCGGGGTCGATGACGCCGCGCTGTTCCGCCTCCGCGGTCAGACCGAGCAACCGCTGTGTCTCCTCGGTGTCGGGCAGGCACAAGGTGGCACCCTCCGTATGGGCCGCCTCCTCCAGTTCGGCGAGAACAGGTCCCGGGGGCCGGTGCGCTGAGAACGGCGAGCGGCTGCTGTGGCGGCGCCACAACGCCTGGTACAGGTCCGGCTGGTGATCCCCGCCACTGCGGGGCGGCCCGGCCAGCCGTACCGAGGCCAGCAGGTCCGGTTGTGCCGGGACCGGCAGCAGCCGGACTACGGGCTCCCAGCCGAAGTGGGCGATGGCGACCCGCAGGTTGAACACCGCGGCACCGACGGACAGGTGCAGCGCCCGGCCCAGGGGATCGGTCTCCCGTAGCCCGCGCTCACCGGCGGCGCGGACCAGGACCGTGGCGGTGTCCGGCTCCAGCCGGAAGCGCCACGGCTGGCTGTTGTGGAAGGACGGTGCGGCGACAGCGGCGGAGATGAGCTTCTCCAGCGTCGCCCCGTCGAGGGTTTCGGGCATCATGGCGTTCTCCTTGCGGCGGAACCTGGTCTCAGGTTCCGCCGCCGCCATCCCGGCGGGGAGGGGCCGGTCGTCCCGGCGGAAGGGGCCGCCTGGCACGATCTCAGTGGCGGGAGCCGGCCTCCCCGCCGGAGGGCTGGTGCTGGGTGGCCAGTACGGCGGCTTGGATGCGGCGTTCGACGCCGAGTTTGGCCAGCATCCGGGAGATGTGGTTCTTGACCGTCTTCTCCGACAGGAACAGCCGCTTGCCGATCTCCCGGTTCGTCAGGCCCTCGCCGATGAGTTCCAGGATCTCCCGCTCACGTGGGGTGAGCGCGGCCAGGGTCTCGTCCTGCGGCTCCGGTGGCTCGTCCTGTTGGCGCAGACTGCTCATCAGGCGGGCGGTGGTCGCCGGGTCGAGCATCGACTGGCCCGAGGCCACCGTGCGGACGGCGGAGATCAGGTCGGAGCCCTTGATCTGTTTCAGCACGTAGCCGGCGGCACCGGCCATGATCGCATCCAGCAGGGCGTCGTCGTCGTCGAAGGACGTGAGCATCAGGCAGGCCAGTTCCGGCATGCGCGAGCGCAGTTCACGGCAGATGCTGATGCCGTCGCCGTCCGGGAGACGCACGTCCAGGATCGCCACGTGCGGGCGCAGGGCCGGTCCCCGGGCCAGCGCGTGGTCCACCGAGCCGGCTTCCCCGACGACCTCGATGTCCGGCTCGGCGTCCAGCAGGTCGTGCACGCCCCGCCGCACCACTTCATGGTCGTCGACCAGGAACACCCTGATCGGCGCCTGCGGTGAAAACTGTGCTGCACCGGTCATCCCGGCCCCCTGCCCGTGTGCGCTGTGCTGTGGTCCCATGACCTTGCGATCGTCACCTACAAGTCCCACGCACGCCAGGGCCGAACGGACCCATCAGGGTGGAGCGGGTAAGGTCAGGGGACGTCGATGCGCCGCCCGCTGATACCGTCCACGTCGATCCGCACCCACATGCTGCGGTCGTCGTCCCCCGGCCACGGCCCGCTGTACACCTGCTTGCCGAGGTGGTGCACGGCCTTCGGATCCTCGACACGGTGGGCCCGGCCGCGCACCAGGACGCTCCAGCCCTGACTGAGGGCCTCGTCCACGTGGTCCACCTCGAAGACGACCTCCGTCCCGACGACCTCGGCAGGTCCCGAGCCCGGTGCGGTCCTGAAGACGACGGACCGGTCGACCACGCTGTAGTTCACCGGCAGGATGGCCTCGCGACCGGCAGTGGTCACCGCAACACGGCCCACTCCGTGACGGTCCAGGTGCGCCCAGCATTCCTCGGGGGAGAGTTCCAGCAGTTGTGCGTGCGGCGAAGCGCGACCGAGGCGGCCGGGCGGAAGGTCGGCCTCTCCTCCGCTGAGGGCCACGACCGTCGTGTCCAGCACGGCCGCGAGAGTCCCCAGGGTTCCCGCGCCGGGAGCCGCGGTGGACTGCTCCTCGATGAACCGCAGATAACTGGTGGCCATGCCCGCCCGGGACGCGACCTCCTCACGGGTCAGGCCCAACTCGTCGCGCCGCTTGGCCACACGCCGCCCCATGTCACCGGGGGCGGCCGGAAACGGATTTGCCGCCATGCTGCTCACGTCCTTGTTCGCGAGGCCCTGGACAGAGATCCAGGACAACTCCCCCTTTGTTGATCGTGTCCCCCCTGCCATGCCCGCACCAGGGCCGATCGGTCCCACGGGCGGGCGAGAACGGCCTGCCCGGCCCACCCGGACGGTCTTTTCGGCCCATGCTTTGCGGCCTGGCCCCGTGCGACCGTCACCACAGGGAAAGGGGGCCCGCCCATGGGTAACTCGGTGAGGTTCTGGCGCTGGAAGCGCAATCCGCTGCGACGTGGAACGGACGTTGCGGAGGCATGGACGGGATTGGCAACCGCGGTGTTGATCGCCGTCGGCGGCCCGGCGGCCGGTGCCGCCACCGCTGTCGTGGTGGAACACGACGCGCTCCGCCAGAGTCAGGGACCGCGCCAGATGACGGCTGTCGTGACCGAGAACGCCGCCGACGCGGTGGAAAACGACTACACCGGCACCACCGGCAAAGTCCATGCCACTGTGAGGTGGACCGCGCCCGATGGATCCGAGCACACCGGCAGCGCCCGCGTGGATTCGAACACCCAGGCCGGCTCCACCACAGGTGTCTGGGTGGACAGTGACGACGAGCTTCGGGAACCGCCGCTCACCCCGGTGCAGGCCCAGGTGCAGGGGCAGGTGTTCGGCGTCTTCGCCGCCATCGGTGCCTGCGGCCTGGTCCTCGCCGGCCGCTGGGCCGTCCGGGTGCGCATAGACCGCCATCGCGCGCAGGCGTGGGACCGGCAGTGGGCCGAGGTCGAGCCCACATGGGCCCACCGAAGGGCCTGACAGCACATGCGCCGTGCAAGGCCCGGCGCCTGGCGATTCAGTCCCAGACGGCGTCGACGACGCCCTCCACCGCGCGGGCGAACCGCGACGCCACCGGGACCAGCGACGGGTCGCCCGGCGTGCCGGAGAAGTAAACAACGCCCTCCTCGACGCGTGCTCGCACCGCCGAAGGCTCACCGGGGAACAGGTAGGCGACGATCTCGCGGCTCACCTCTTCGGCGATCTCCTCGTCCGGCCGCAGGAACACCTTCAGCAGGTCACCCCGGCTGACGATCCCGCACAGCATGCCCTCGCCGTCGATGACCGGCAGCCGTTTCACGTGCCGAAATGCCATGGCCCGTGCCGCCTGAGCCAACGTGGCGTCGGCATGGACGCATACGGCCGGCGCGCTCATCAGCTCGTCGGCGGTGGTGGCGCCCGCCTTGCCGAGATCCGACAGCCGCTGCATCTGTTCGGAGCGGGCGGGGGCACCGTCGCGGTACTCCTCCTTGGGCAGCAGATCAGCCTCGGACACCACCCCGACGACGCGGCCCTCGCCCTCCAGCACGGGCAGGGCACTGACTTTCCAGTGCTCCATCGTCGTGATGATCTCCTTGAAGGAGGCGTCGCGGCCGACGGCGACGACGGCCTCGGTCATCACATCGGACACGATGTGCGGGCTCCCATGCATGGGTCCTCCTCGAGGCACGTGCCCGTCTCAGTGGGCGGTTGTGCTGCCGGCAGGCCCGTAGAGGTCGAGCAGACGCGTACGGGTGTGCTGGAGGCGGTGAGCGACGATCTCCGCCACCCGGCGGGACACGGCCCGGCCGAAGACCGGATCGGCCTCGCACAGCGCCCGCACGATCGTCGCGTCGTACTCCACCGCCCGGACCGGGCTCTGCGCCTGGGCACTCAGGTGCCAGCTGTACGGGGGCAGCAGCCACGACCAGCCGAGCAGGTCGCCGTGGCGGAGGGTCTCCACCACGGCGGCTTGCCGGCCGGGAACGTGCAGTTCCAGGGAGACCGACCCGGTGTGGATGACCCAGAACCGGTCGGCTCGTTGTCCCTCTTCGAAGATGCGTGCCCCGGCCGGAAAGGACACCTGATGGCCCAGTTGCCTCAGGCGCTCGCGGGCCTGCGGCGGCAGCGCATCGAGCAGGCCGGTGGTGGTTGCGGTGGTCATCAGGACCCTCCCTGCTGCTGAAACCCGCCGTGGGCGGCGGGAGATACGGCGGGCAGCCGTCCGGCGCCCGTACCTTCAGCCTGTGCTCAGACGACGGCCCGGGGCTGGGGCCGACCGGCCTGTTGTGGGGCCCGGCCGGTACCGGCTTGCCTTGCCGACCTTGGCCCTGCCTGGATCGTCAGTCAGACGATCGGGACCAGGACGACGGGGCAGTGCGCGTGGTGCAGCACCGCGTGCGTCACCGGTCCCAGACGCATTCCGAGTGGCCGGCCCTCCTGCCGGTGGGCGCCGATCACGATGACGTCCGCCGCGCGGCTCGCCTCCACCAGTGCCGCGGCGGGGTGTCCGGCAGCGGTGTCGACCCGTACGGCGACGTCAGGGAAGCCCTCGGTCAGTTTGGACACGGCGAACCGGGCGAGTTCCTTGTGCTGCCGGGCCTGGGCGGCCAGGTCCTGCCGGTGGGACACCGGCCACTCGCCCAGGGGGACGTGCGGGTGGGTCCAGGTGTGGAGTACCCGTAGCCGTGCGCCGCGCCGTTGGGCTTCCTCGAAGGCGAACAGGGCGGCTTCGGCGTCGCTTTCGTCCTGCAGACCGAGCAGTACTTTGTCGTGCAGCAGACCCTGTTGCGCGGCCGCGTCCTCGCCGCGGACGACCATCAGCGGGCCCGCGGTGTGGGCCGCCACGCGCAGCCCCACCGAGCCCAGGAGCAGGCCGGTGAAGCCGCCGCGGCCCCGGGTGCCGACGACGGTCAGGGCGGCGTTCCGCCCCGCGCGCACCAGCGCCGAGGCCGCCGGTTCGGCCGACAGGTCCAGTGCGACGGGAAGCCCCGGGTGCCGGTCTTCCACCCGCTGGGCGGCCAGGTCCAGGATCGCCCGGCCCGCTTCGCCCGGCGGCCGCTCGCGATCTGTGTCCAGTCCGAATCCGACCTCGCCCGGATCGGGCCACGGCAGTCCGTGGACGATCCGCAGGGCGGTGTCCCGCCGGTGTGCCTCGTCGGCCGCCCGGTCCAAGGCGCGCACGGCGGGATCCGATCCGTCCACTCCCACGACGACCTCCCCGCGCGGCGCGTGGAGCCCTTCGTGTGGGCTGATCCCGGTGTCGGTCATGCGCGTCCTCCTGTCGTCGTGTCAGCCGACCACGATGCGGCGGCCCGTCACGCTTGCCGGTGTGATGCGGACCCACAGGTCGCGGTCCCCGCCGGCCCATGGCCCGGTGTAGGCCTGCTCGTTCAGCCGCCGGACGCCCGCGGGGTCGGTGACGGTGTGCGCCATGCCGCGGACGAGGACGCTCCAGCCCCGGCTGAGCGCGTCGTCCACCTCGTCGACCTCGAAGGCGCACTTGGTGTCGGTGGCCTCGGCGGGGGTGGCGGCCGCAGAGGTGCGGAAGGCGATCATGCCGTCGGAGACGCAGTAGTTGACCGGCAGCACGGTCAGTCCGTCTGGCATGGACAGGGCGAGCCTGCCCACCCCGTGCGTGGACAGCAGCTTCCAGCACTCCTCGCGGCCCAGCTCGACCAAGTCCGCGTGTCCTGCCGCCTGCCCTCGGCCGGGCGGCAGATCGGCCTCGCCGCCACTGAGCGCGGACACGCTCGTGTCCAGCGCCATGGCCAGGCCGCGCAGCGTCGCCATACCGGGAGCGGCGGTGCAGTCCCGCTCGACATACCGCAGATAGCCCGGAGCGATGCCCGTACGGGCCGCCACGTCCTCCCGGGACAGCCCCAGCTCCTCACGGCGCGTTGCGATGCGTCGGCCGAGGTCCCCCGGCGCGGTGGCCGTGGAGTGATTAGTCATGACCGGTCCCGTCCCTTTCCCCTTGCGCTCAGCCGGTGAGAGCCACCGCCGTGTGCTGCGGGCCGCCGAGTACGACCTTGAGCGCCGCGGTGTCGGCCGCCCGGCCGAACACGTCGTAGGCCTCCGCCATGTCGTGGAGTTCGAAGGCGTGGGTGACCAGGGATGCCGCGGGCAGCCGTCCGGCTGCCATCATGCGCAGCAGGACCGGGGTCGAATAGGTGTCCACCAGCCCGGTCGTGATCGTCACGTTCCTACTCCACAGGTCTTCCAGGTGGAGGGTGGTCGGCGCGCCGTGGACGCCGACGTTGGCCAGGCGGCCGCCAGGCCGGACGATGCGCGTGCACAGCTCGAAGCTCTCCGGGACGCCCACCGCCTCGATGACCACGTCGGCACCGAGTCCCTCGGTCAGGTCGTGGACCAGTCGCTCCGGCTGTTCTGCGGCGTTGGCGACGGCCTCGGCCCCAAGGCGCTTGGCCGCGTCCAGACGGGCCTCCGCCAGGTCGATCGCGATGATCCGGTCGGGGGAGTACAGGCGGGCCGTGGCGATCGCGGCCAGTCCGATGGGACCGGTGCCGACGACGGCTACGGTGTCGCCGGGCCGCACGCGGCCGTTGAGGACGCCCACCTCGTACGCCGTGGGGAAGATGTCGGCGAGCAGCACCGCGTCCTGGTTGCTCACCGAGGCGGGCAGCGGGTGCAGACAGACGTCGGCGAACGGCACGCGCACGTACTCGGCCTGCGTTCCGTCGATCAGGTGACCCAGCACCCACCCTCCACCGCCCAGGCACTGCCCGTAGGCGCCCTCGCGGCAGAAGCGGCACCGACCGCAGCCGGAGATGCAGGAGATCAGGACCCGGTCTCCGGGACGCACCGTCGTGACGCCGGTACCGGTTTCGACGACCTCGCCGACCGCCTCGTGCCCCAGCACGGTGCCCGGGCGCACGTCCGGCACGTCTCCCTTGAGGATGTGCAGATCGGTGCCGCAGATGGTGACAGCATCGACGCGGACGACCGCGTCGCCGGCCTCCTTGATCTCCGGATCCGGCACCTCCTGCCAGCGGGCCTGCCCCGGCTCCTGGAAAACCCACGCCTTCATGGCCTTCCCCTCCTTCGGGTGCACTCGTGTCCTGCTGCCAGGTTCATGCGCGGCGCCAGACCGCCGCTTGGGCCGGTCGGACCCGTCACGGGGTCCGACCGGCTCGCCAACCGCTCCTGACCGATGCCGGAGTGCCGGATCCCCGCACCGACACCGGAGGAATCAGCGGCTCGACCCGGCAACTAAGCAACACCTACCTGGCGGGACGTCACACTCGGCTCGAGGTGAGGTCGAAACGCACATCGACGACACCCTCCACGGAGCGCACCATCCGTGCCACGACCGGTACCAGGGACCGGTCGGCGAGCAGCCCGCTCACCGTCACGATCCCGTCGGCCACCTCGATGGCCACGGACTGCCACGCCTCGGGCAGGAGCCCGACCATGACGATCCCCCGCACCTCACGGGCGATGTCCTCATCGGTGCGCAGGAACACCATGAGCAGGTCCCCCCGGCTCACCACACCCCGCAGCGCACCGTCGGCGTCGACCACGGGCAGCCGCTTCACGCGATGCAACGCCATCGCCCGCGCCGCCTGCGCCACAGGCGCGTCCTCGCGGACGGTGACCGCCGGGGCCGTCATCAACTGCTCGGCGGTGACGGCAGCAGCCTTGTCCGTGCCTACGCCGACCGGAGGGGCATCGTCCTCGCGGCGTTCCTCCTTGCGCAGCAGATCCGCCTCGGAGACCACGCCGACCACCCGGGTGCCGTCCGCCACCACGGGCAGGGCGCTGACCTTCCACCGCTCCAGGGTCCGCACGATCTCCTTGAACGACGTGCTCAGGGTGACCGCGACGACCTTCCGCGTCATCACGTCGCTCACCGTCGCCGGGTTCCGGCTGACATTCATGGCCGCCTCCTTCGACGAAGGACGGATAAGCCCTCCCGCACCAGTCTCGGATGCATCGGCACCTGCTGCCATGGGGCCACCCGGCCCCGTGGACAGGCCCAACGCCCCCTGCTGCTGCCCGGGGCTGCGGCGGTCTGCTGGAAGAAGGAAGGCACGACTGAGGGAGGCTGCAATGCTGCGCGACTGGCTCCCCACCAGCCCGGACCCGATCCGCACCCGAGGCGGCTGCGAGATCACCGTGTCCCGGTTCGACCCCGCTGAGCTGCCCGTCGGCTCGGGGCGGATCATCCTGGACCTTCCGCGAGAGTGCTTCGGGGAACAGCGAAGCTGGGCAAGCCTGACGCCCGCCGAGGCACGTAGCCTGGCCGGCCTGCTGACAGCGCAAGCCCGCGCCGTCGAGGAGGAAGAAGCACGGCGAGACGAACCGGCCGGGCACGGTGACGGTCCGCTGGAGGCACGCCGCATCAGGGGCGACCACTACGCGACCGTCGTACGTGGGCACCGGATCGACACCGACCAGCCGCTCACCGCCGAAGGGACCGACGAAGGCCCCACCCCAGTGGAACTGTTCGTGGCGTCCCTCGCCTCCTGCGTCGCCCACTACGCGGGCCGCTACCTGGACCGGCACCACCTGCCCGGCGACGAGCTCCACGTCAGCGCCCGCTTCACCAAAGCGCCCGGCCCCACCGCACGCATCGGCACCGTAGGCCTGCGACTGACGGTGCCCGGCCTGCCACCCGAGCGTGCCGCCGGACTCCTGGCCGTGGCCCGGCACTGCACCGTCCACAACACCCTGGGTACACCGCCCGAGGTCACCTTCGACCTCACCACCGACACCGGGAGCACACCGTGAAGGTCTCCCGGTTCATGAACGCACCGGTCATCACCATGTCTCCCCGTGTCCCCGCGCGGCAGGCCGCGCTGCGCATGGAGGACGCGGCCGTCGGATCCGTCCTCGTTGCCGAGGCCGATCGGCTGCTCGGGATCGTCACCGACCGCGATCTGGTGGTGCGCTGCCTGGCACAGGGCGCCGACCCGGACACGCCGATCTCGGAGCTGATGTCGGCGCCGGTGACCACGGTGGACGTCACCGATGACATCGCCGACGCCTACCGGACGTTCCGGCGCAGCGGCGTGCGGCGTCTGCCGGTACTGGACGGTCACCGACTGGTGGGGGTGCTCACCATCGACGACCTCTTCCTCGACGTCTTCCAGCATCTGGCCGATCTACTGGGACCTGTGGCCTGGACCGTCCTGAAGGAGCCGCCCGACGACGGCGCCACCGAGCTCGCGGCAATCACCAGATGATGTTCTCACCGGGCCGCCACGATGGGGTCTGACCACCCGGTACATACCGTGACCTGCAGCCGGCCCGGACGAGGTGATCCTGTGGGACTAGGCACGAACCACGACACGACGCCGGCCCTGATAGGGCTCCCGCAGGGGGAGGCGGAGCAGCGGCTCGTCCGGTATGGCGCCAACGAGGTGGCGCCGCCGCCACCGACTCCTCTGTGGCGTCGCGTGGCGCAGCAGGTGCGGGATCCGCTGATCCTGGTCCTGCTCGTGGCCGCTGTCCTCACCCTGGCCACGGGCGACCTTCCCGACGCCTGCGTCATCCTGCTCGTCATCACCGTCAACACGACTGTCGGCGTTGCCCAGGAAGTCCGTGCAGAACGCGCCGTCGCGGCGCTGACGGCGCTCAGCGCACCCGCGGCCCGCGTCGTCCGCGACGGTGAGGAGCGCCGTATCCGGGCGGTGGACGTCGTGCCCGGAGACGTGGTGCTGCTGGGGGAGGGGGACATCGTGCCCGCGGATGGTGAGGTGGTCGAGGCGGCGGCACTTCTGGTGGACGAGTCGTCACTCACCGGCGAGTCCGTCCCGGTGGACAAGGACGCGGGCGGCACGGCGGCGTCGGGTACCGTCGTCGTACGTGGCCGAGGCGCGATGGTCGTCACCGCCACGGGAGCCGCGAGTGCAACCGGCCGCATCGCGTCACTGATGGGTACGGCACCCGGGCCGACCCCACTGCAGCGCAGGCTCGCCGGATTCAGCCAGCTCCTCGCCGCTGTCACTGTCGTGCTGTGTGCCGTGGTCCTCACCATCGGGCTGCTGAGAGGACAGCCGGTGGAGCTGATGGTCGTGGCGGCGATCAGCCTGGCCGTCGCGGCCGTTCCCGAATCCCTGCCCGCCGTCGTCACCCTCGGCCTGGCGCTCGGCGCCCGGCGGATGGCCGCCCGCAACGCGATCGTCCGCCGCCTGCCGGCCGTGGAGACATTGGGTTCTGTCACCGTCCTCGCGACGGACAAGACCGGCACCCTCACGGAGGGCCGGATGGTCGCGGAACGGTTCTGGACACCGGTCGGCGAGGCCCAGGCACGCGGCAGTGGCTACGATCCGGCCGGCCAGGTGGCGCGGGACGGTGGCACCGTCACCGTGGACGACGCACCCGACCTGGCCGGTCTGCTGCGCGCCGCTGTGCTGTGCAACGACGCCGGGCTGCAGCCGCCGTCCGGCATGGACGGCGACACGGCCTGGCATGCCCTGGGCGATCCCACCGAGGCCGCCCTCCTCGTCGCCGGCGCACGGTTCGGCCTGGACCGGGCGGCACTCGCACGAGAACTGCCACGCATCGACGAGGTGCCGTTCGACAGCGGCCGCAAAAGGATGACCACCGTTCACCGCGGACCGCACGGCGGCTGCCTCGTCGTGTCCAAGGGCGCACCGGAGGTCATGCTGCGAGCCGACATCCTGGACGACGGCCCTCGTGTGCTCACCGCGGCCATCAACCGAGCCGACGAGCTGGCACGCCAGGGCTACCGTGTGCTCGCCGTCGCGGCTGGCGACCGTGGCTCGCGCCCCTTGCCCGACACCCCCGCCGACTGGGAGACCGGACAGCTGTCGCTGCTCGGCCTCATCGCCATCCTCGACCCGCCCCGCCGCACGGCGGCAGACACTGTCGCCGCCTGCCGCACCGCCGGGATCGCCCCCGTCATGATCACCGGAGACCATCCGCTGACCGCGGGCGCCGTCGCAACCCGCCTCGGCATGCTCGGCGGCGCAAACGACGGCGCCGTGACCACCGGGGGCGACATCAGGCACGACACCGCGAGGAAACTCACTGACGCCCGGGTCTACGCCCGCACCACCCCCGAGCAAAAGCTCGACATCGTCCAGGCATGGCGGCGCGCCGGACATGTGGTCGCCATGACCGGGGACGGCGTCAACGACGGCCCGGCCCTGCACCAAGCCGACATCGGCGTCGCCATGGGACGCCGCGGTACCGAGGTGGCCCGGCAGGCCGCCGACCTCGTGCTGGCCGACGACGACCTCGGCACAGTGGTCTCGGCCGTGGAGGAGGGCCGCCGGGTCTACGCCAACGTGCGCCGGTTCCTCCTCTACGGCCTCTGCGGGGGCACGGCGGAGATCCTCGTCATGCTCCTCGGCCCGTTCCTGGGCATGCCGCTGCCGCTGCTCCCGGCCCAGATCCTGTGGATCAACCTGCTCACCCACGGTCTGCCCGGGGTCGCACTCGGAGCCGAGCCCGCAGACCCGGCCGCCATGCGCCGCCCACCCCGACCACCAGGCGAGAGCGTGCTCGGCGCGGGGCTGTGGTCGCGGATCTTGCCGATGGGCCTTTTCGTCACCGCCGTCACGCTGCTCACCGGCATCTGGGCCCACGACACCGGGCGCCCTTGGCAGACCATGGTCTTCCTGGTCCTCGGCGCCACCCAGCTCGGCATCGCCCTGGCATCCCGGGCCCGCCACGGCAGCTGGGCCAACCCCTTCCTACTGGTCGCCGTCGCGGCCGCGCTCGCCCTGCAGATCGCAGGGGTCTACCTGCCTCCGCTGCGTGCGGTGTTGGGAACCGACCCGCTGTCGGCCGGCGACCTCGGCATCGCCTGCGGCCTGTCCGCACTCGGGTATCTGGCGATGCGCCTTCAGGCGCGGCTGTTTCCGACGAGGTGAACGAGCGCCCCGGCTTGGGCGTTCGCCCACTTGACAGGCGGGGCCGTGCACGGTTCGGGCCGGCAGGAGACACTGCCGGCCCGGATCTTTGATGGTGCGTTGTGCTACCCGAACTCGCCTTCTCGTACGCTGTCCCGGAAGTCTGCCCATTCTTCTGCGTTGAACCGCAGCGGCTGCAGTTCGGGGCGGGCGGAGTCACGGATTGCCACGGATCCGCCACCGAGGTCGGCTACCTCGACGCAGTGGGGCTTGTAGCCATAGGGACATGCGGTGCTCTTGACCCAGTGCGCCTGCGTCAGGTCGCGCGCGTACAGGTCGCTCTTACTCGCTTGCATGGCAAGCTCCAAGCGCTAGTCAGTCGTTCTTTTCCCTCCCTTTGCCACACTTGCGCTTTCCCTACGGTTGTGCAAATGCAGTCCCGCGGGCTCTGGCAGGTGCCGCCCCGGGTACCTGCATGATCGCCGAAGGGGCATGCGCCGGCTCGCGGACAACAAGGCGCCCACGGGCGAGGGGCGCTCAGTGGGCGTGGACGGGGAACCCCGAGGTGTGCCAGGTGCGGCCGTCGGGCAGGACGGCCGACGCCTCGTATTCGTCCAGTCCCTCCAGCCAGGCGCGGGATCCGTTGCCGCGCGCGAAGGCGGCCGTGGCGTAGGCGTCGGTCGTCGTCAGGCCCGGCCCGATGACCGTGAGGGAGACCAGCTCGGTGGCGGGCCCCCCGCCGTACGGGTCGAGGATGTGGGCGCCGCGTTCCGCGGTGCCGGAGGTCGCGATGGCCAGGTCGCCGCTCGCGGTCACGACGGCGGCCGGCACTCCTGGGCGCAGCGGGTCGGCGATACCGATGCGCCAGGGTGTGCCGGGGGCCGCCTGGCCCCGGAGGCGGATGTCGCCGCCTCCGTTGACGCAGGTGTGCTGCGCGCCGGCCTCGTGGAGCAACCGGGAGGCGTTCTCGGTGGCCCATCCCTTGACGAGCCCCGAGGGGTCGAGGGTGCCGCCGGCCGTGATGCTGAACCAGCCGTCGCTGTCGTCGGTCGCCCGGGCGCACAGCGCCAGCACCTCGTGCACCTCGGGCGGGCAGTCGGCGAGGCCGATCTCGCCGCGGCCGAGCCTGCTGACGGCGCTGTCGCGACGGTACGTGGAGAACACGGCGTCCACGGTGTGCAGATGGCGGACGGCACGGTCGAGGCCGGCGCGAATGGCGGACGTGGGTCGGTCCCGTATGTCGAAGGAGAAGACGGTGCCCATGACGTGTTCGACGTGGTGCAGGCCGGCGGCGGGGTCACGCACGGGCCTGGTCCAGTGCGCTCTGCAGGGACTGCATGTACCCCTGGCTGGTGTAGCTCGCCCCGGACACGGCGTCGATGCGGGCGCTCTGGGCACCGAGCGCCTCCCTCGTGAGGCGGGGCAGCGCGTAGGCGGCGATCTGCCGATCCCTGCCGTTCTCGTCGGGCGCCTGGAGCACTCGGACGGTGGTGATCTTCCCGTCCGCGAGCGTGGCGGCCACCTGTACCGTTCCGTAGGGGGTGTCGACGGGCTCCCCGGGGAAGGTGCCCGTGGCGGCACCGTGGCCGCCTGTGGACGCCGGCTCGGACCGGTGCGGCGTGGGCGACACCGACGAGGGGGCGGGATCCCCCGCCGCCACGGAGGGCTGGTGGGGTTTGAGGAAGAGCATTCCGAGGATCAGGGCACTGGTCCCGGTGGTGGTGAGTACGGCGCGGCGCATGCGGTTCTCCTCAGAGCGCGAACGACTCGTGGTGGATGCGGCGGGCTGGCACGCCCGCCTCGCGCAGGGCCCGTACGGCGGCTTCCGTCATGGGCGGCGGTCCGCAGATGTAGACGTCGTGACCTGCCAGCCCCGGTACCAGGGCGGACAGCGCCTGCGCGGTCAGCGGAGAGTGGTACCGGGCGGGGTCGTCGACGACGTAGTGGACCGTCGCGCCGCGTCGGTGCGCTATCGCGTCGAGTTCGCCGCGCAGCGCGAGGTCCTCCGGTCGGCGTGCCCGGTAGACCAGGGTCACCGGGCCGGGCAGGGTCTCGAACAGGGCCCGCAGCGGGGTGATGCCGACCCCGCCCGCCAGGAGCAGGACCCTCGAGGCGGTACGCCGGTCCGCGGTGAACGCGCCGTAGGGGCCCTCCGCCCACACGCGGGTGCCCGGGGCCAGCCGGGCCAGGGCGCCGCTGTGGCCGCCCGCGGACTTCACGGTGATGCGCAGGTGCCGGGGGTGGGGCGGGGCAGACAGCGAGTAGGGGTTGGCGGTCCACCACAGCCCGCGGGTGAGGAAGCGCCAGCGCAGGAACTGTCCCGGCGCTCCGCCCAACTCGTCCAGGTGTTCACCGCCGAGGTGGACCGACACGATCCCGGGAGCCTCGGGGTGGACGGCGACGACCTTCAGCTTGTGCCGAAGCCCGCGCCGGATCGGGACGGCGAAGCGGTACCAGGCGACCAGGGCGGCCGCGCCGGCGTAGAGGGCGTACCAGGCGGCCTGGGCGGCCCGGTTGCCGACGAAGTCCGCTCCGTTGGACAGCTGGTGCCCGAAGGCGAGGAAGACCGCCAGATAGGTGGCGAAGTGCAGGTAGTGCCAGGTCTCGTAGCTCATCTTCCGGCGGGCCGCACGCGCGGAGACCGCACCCGTGGCGACGAACAGCAGGAATCCCGCGGTGCCCTTGAGCAGGTCCGGGTAGTCCAGGACGAGTGTGGTGGTCTGACCCACGAGGGAGGCGTGCGAGGCCGCGGCGTAGCCCCAGACGATCAGCAGCGTGTGGGCCAGGGCCAGCGAGACGGTGCAGCGCCCGCCCCAGGCGTGCCAGCGGGCGAGCCGGTCGGTTCCGACACTGTGGTCGAGGAGGGGGACGCGGGCCATCAGCACGAGCAGGACCGCGCAGGCGTATCCGGCGAGGAGACCGGTGATGCGGCCCGCCCCGGTCAGCCACCCCGCCGGACCGACGACGGAGGTGGTGTCGGACCACCACAACGCCAGCACTCCCGCGGCGCCCGCCCAGATCGCGAGCGGCGCGAGCACCGGGAGCAGGCTGCGGCGCGGCCGCCGGTGGTGCAGTCCGCGACCGGTGCGGGGGGTGGTGGAGGTGGTGGCCATGGGGCTCCCAGGAGCGTCATCGTCGTCGGGCGCCCCCAGCATCGGCATCGAACCTCTGCGTTTCCTCTGATCCCGGCCGCCCAGAGGGAACTCAGAGGAAACGCAGAGGTTCCCCGGGCCCGCCGGGGCGTGTGGGCGAGGGATGCTGTAGTCACCATGGAAGAGAGCCGCACAGCACCCCCCGGCATGCACCGGCCCGACGGGAGCCCGGTGCGCGTCCTGGTGGTCGACGACGAGCCCGATGTCACCGACGTGCTCTCCGCCGCCCTGGCCGCGGAGGGCTGCCTGGTGCGGACGGCCGCCGACGGGGCGTCGGCGCTCGCGGCCGCCCGGGACTTCCGGCCCGACGCGGTCGTCCTGGACTGGATGCTGCCCGACGTCGACGGCCTGCACGTCCTGCGCGAGCTGCGGCGCGACGCCGACCGCGTGTGCGTGCTGTTCCTGACGGCCCGTGACGCGGTCGAGGACCGCGTCGCCGGCATCACGGCGGGCGGCGACGACTACGTGACCAAGCCGTACAGCCTGGAGGAGGTCATCGCGCGGCTGCGCGGTCTGCTTCGCAGGGCCGGGATGACCGCCGGGACCGACGTGAACCGGCTGGTCGTCGGCGACCTCACGATGGACGAGGAGGCCCGGGAGGTCCGCCGTGCCGGGACCCTGGTCGAGCTGTCCCGGACCGAGTTCGAGCTGCTGCGGTTCCTGATGCGCAACCCGCGCCGGGTGCTGTCCAAGAGCCAGATCCTCGACCGGGTCTGGGCGTACGACTTCGGCGGCCAGGCCCATGTCGTCGAGCTCTACATCAGCTATCTCCGCAAGAAGATCGACGCGGGACGACCCCCGATGATCCACACGGTCCGCGGCGTCGGATACGTCCTGAGGTCCGAGGCCCCATGAGACGACTCCCTCCCCGCACCCTGCGGGGACAGCTCACCGCCGGGCTCCTCGTCCTGCTGGCCGTGGCGTGCGCCGCCGTGGGCGTCACCACGGTCCTCGCGCTCAAGGGCTTCCTGCTGGGACGACTGGACGAGCAGCTCACCGCCACCGGCGGGCGCTTCGCGGCCAGCCTGGAGCACGAGAGGACGCCCGACGCGGACAACCGCCCCGACACCCGGGGGCAGGCCGACGCGACCTTCGGCGCCCGCCTGCTGGGTGGCGACGTCACCCATGCCGCCGTGGTCGACGACGCGGCCGACCGCCCCCTGGCCCTCTCCGCCGGAGACCGGCACGCCCTGAATGGCGTCCCGGTCGACGGAAGGGGACACAGCGTCCGCATCGCCTCGCTGGGTGCCTACCGCGTCTCGGCGGTCCGCGGCGACGACGGCGACGTCCTGATCACCGGTCTCCCCCTGCACCCCGTCGAAGCGACGCTGCACCGCCTCGAAGCCGTGGAAGCCGTGGTCTTCGGCGCGGCACTCCTGGCCACGGGCGTCGCCGGGACCCTGTGGGTCCGGGTCAGCCTGCGCCCTCTGCACCGGGTCACCGAGCACGCGTCCGGTGTCACCCGGCTGCCCCTGGCCAGTGGCGAGGTCGCCATGCCGACGCCCCTGCCGGACACCGACCCGCGCACCGAGGTCGGCCAGGTCGCCGCCGCGCTCAACCACATGCTCGAGCACGTGGAGGACGCCCTGGTCCGGCGCCAAGCCGGCGAGGAACGGCTCCGGCACTTCGCCGCCGACGCCAGCCACGAACTGCGCACCCCCGTCGCGAACATCAGGGGCCACGCCGAACTCGCCCTTCGCCACCGGGGCCCCGTGCCCGCCGGCATCCGCCATGCCCTCGAACGCATCCAGTCCGAGTCGCGGCGCATGACGCACCTCGTCGACGACCTCCTGCTCCTGGCCCGTCTCGATGCGGGACGCCCGCTCGAGCACGAAGAGGTCGATCTGACCCGGCTGGTCCTGGACGCCGTCGACGACGCCCGCGCCGCGGGACCGGGCCACCGCTGGTTCCTGGACCTTCCCGAGGAGCCCGTCGTGGTGACCGGGGACGGCCACCGTCTCCAGCAGGCCTTCGGGAACCTCCTGGCCAACGCCCGCACCCACACTCCGGCCGGCACGGAAGTGACGGTCGCCCTCGCCTCGGGCGCCGACGGCGCACGTCTCACCGTCAGCGACGACGGGCCCGGGATCCCGGTGGTACTCCAGCCCGAGGTCTTCACCCGCTTCGTCCGTGCCGACCAGTCCCGTTCGCGCAGCACGGGCAGTACCGGGCTCGGACTCGCGATCGTCCACGCGATCGTCACCGCTCACCACGGCACCGTCGAGCTCACCAGCCGCCCCGGGCACACGGTGTTCCAGGTGACCCTTCCGGGGTGACTCCGCCTGGGCGCGGGTGGGCCACGGGCTGGGCTCGGACGGCTGACGACAGGGCGGGTTCGGCTTCTCCCGAGGGCCCCTTCGGTCAGGCCTTGCGGACGCTGAGCACGATCGCAATCGTGAGGGTCGCCACGATGCCCGCCAGGCCGGCCCATCCACCGAGGACGGCGAAACCCGCCACCGAAGCGAATGCGCCCGCCAATGCTCCGGCAAAGGCCAGGGGCGACAGCCCGCGATCGTCTTCGCGGCGCTCGCCGCTCTCCTTGCTCATCAGGCCAACCCTAGTGACCTCCCCTAGGTGGAGGCTCAGGCAGGTTCTGATGGTGAGTGCCCGCCATGCCGGGGCGAGTCGTGAGGAAGCGGCCGTGAGCCGGATCCGGGCGTCGTCACGTCATGCCAGGGCGAGGAAGAGCTTCTCCAGCTCCTGCTCGCTCAAGGGGGGCGTCTGGTCGTCGGCGGCGGTCAGACACTGGCGCATGCCGCTGGCCACGATCTTGAAACCGGCGCGGTCCAAGGCGCGAGACACCGCGGCGAGCTGGGTGACGACGTCCTTGCAGTCCCGGCCGGCCTCGATCATGGCGATCACCCCGGCCAGCTGCCCCTGAGCCCGGCGCAAGCGGTTGAGCACCGCGGTTGTCGCTTCCTCGTCCACCTGCATCGATGCCTCCTTTGTGACGAACGCCCCATCATACCCCGGCGGGTATGTCCGCCGGAGGCTTCTCGGCTGCGCGCACCCCCGGTGGAGACGTCAATCGCCGGAGCGTGCCCGCTCATTCCCGATGCGCGAGCCATGGGGCGCGGTGACGTCCCCCTTCTGTGGGTGAGGGTGCGCGCGCCAGTCGGGTGTCGGCTCGGTACGCCGTGCCTGAACGGAATACGGGTGGGGGTATATTCTCGGTCGAGAGAGATACCCCCCTGGGTATTCGAGAGAGGGGCAGGTCATGTACTTCGTGGAGACGCTCCCGGTTGAGGGGCTGGGAAACCGCAGCTATCTCGCGGGCGGGACGAACGCGGCTGTGGCGGTCGATCCCCCGCGAGACGTCGAGCGGGTCATCACGGCGGCGGCGCGAAAGGGCGTGCGCATCACCCACATCGTGGAGAGCCACATCCACAATGACTACGTCACCGGCGGACTGGAGCTTGCCCGGATCACCGGGGCGGCCTACCTGGTGCCCGCCGGGGCCCGCGTCTCCTTCGACCGGATAGCGGTGGCCGACGGGGACACCATGGTCATCGACGAGGGGCTGGTGCTGCGGGCGGTCGCCACGCCGGGTCACACCCCGCACCACACCTCCTATGTCCTGGAGGACCGCGGGATCGCGGTGGCCGCGTTCACCGGCGGGTCGCTGCTGATCGGTACGGTGGGCCGTCCGGACCTGGTCGAGCCCAGGCTCACCGAGCGGCTTGCCCGCGCCCAACATGCTTCGGCGCACCGGCTGGCGGAGCTGCCCGACGCCGTGCGGGTGCTTCCCACGCACGGGTTCGGTTCCTTCTGCTCGTCCTCCCAAGCCGAGGGCGAGACCAGCACCATCGGCGCGGAGAAGACCCGTAACGACGCCCTGGTCAAGGACGTGGACGCCTTCGTCGCCGATTTGCTGGCCGGGCTGGATGCGATCCCGGCCTACTACACCCACATGGGTCCGGCCAATGCCGCAGGTCCCGACCCGGTGGACCTGACCGCGCCGGAGCGGGCCGACGCCGCCGAGATCGCCGCGCGGCTGGCCGCCGGGGAGTGGGTGGTGGACCTGCGCAACCGTGTCGCCTTCGCCGAAGGACACGTCGCGGGTTCCTTCAACTTCGAGCTGGAGGGACAGCCGGCCACCTATCTGGCCTGGCTGATCCCCTGGGGCAAGCCGGTCACACTGCTCGCCGAGAGCCCCGAGCAGATTGCCACGGCCCAGCGCGAACTGGTGCAGGTCGGCATCGACCGCCCTGCGGCTGCCGCCACCGGCAGTCCCGACCGGTGGGTGAAGGACTCCACCGGCCTGCGCTCCTTCCGTCGTGCCGACTTCCCGGCCCTGGCCAAGGCCCGGGAGGAGGCGACCGGCACTGTCGCGGAGAGCGTCGTGGTTCTCGACGTGCGCCGTGACTCCGAGCGGGCCGGCACCCGCATCGACGGCTCGGTGCACATCCCGCTGCACGAACTGCACCGGCGACTGGGCGAAATCCCGGCCGGGACGGTGTGGGTCCACTGCGCGGGCGGCATGCGCGCCGCGATCGCCGCCTCCCTGCTCGACGCGTCAGGCCGCGACGTCGTCGCCGTCGACGACTCCTTCGACACCGCCCGCGAGATCGGCCTGGCCACCGACTGAACCCCCGGCCCGACCCGATCCCCTCTGCACAGAAGCCAGGACGACCATGCCGCTCCTCTCCCGCAACCCCACGCCCGGGGAACTGACCGTCGCCGAAGCGCACGAGCGCGTGCACACGGCACGTGCGACGCTGCTCGATGTCTGTGAGGCGGACAAGTACACCGCCGGCCACGCCCCGGGCGCCGTGCGGCAGCCGCCGGCCGCCCACGCTGCCGGAGCCCCCCTCCCCGAGGGTGCCGGGGACTGTCCCGTGCTGACCGTGTGCCGCGCCGAAAACCGCTCCCGCGAGGCCGCCGAACTCCTGTCCCACCGGGGCGTCCGCGCCGTCAACGTCAGCGGCGGCATGCGGGCCTGGGCCATCGCGGGTCTTCCGGTGCACACTGGCAGCGGTCGCGGCGGGCACGCCATATGACCGTGTTCGTCCTCGCCCTGATCGCCGGCGCCGTGGTAGGCCTGGCGCTCGGGGGACTCGGCGGCGGCGGCAGCATGCTCGCCGTCCCGGCCCTGATCTACCTGCTCGGCTTCACCGCCGCGCAGGCCACCACCGCGAGCCTGGTCATCGTCACCGTCACCTCGCTCACCGGGCTGATCGCCCACGCCCGGGCCGGACGGGTCCACTGGCGTAGCGGAGCCCTGTTCGCGGCGGCCGGACTGCCCGCCGCGGCGGCCAGCGGCGCCCTGTCGTCCGCCGTACCCGGCGCCGTGCTCACCGCGGCGTTCGGCCTTCTCGCCGCCATCGCCGCCTGGCGCATGCTCACCCCACGGCGCAGCACAGGCGCCACGCGAGCCGCGGGGCCCGGCCGCTCAGCGGCCACCGGTGCCGGACTCGGCGCCGTGACCGGGCTGCTGGGCGTCGGCGGTGGCTTCCTCGCCGTCCCCGCCCTGGTCTCCGTGCTGGCCCTGCCCATGGCCGAGGCCATCGGTACCAGCCTGCTGGTCATCACCGCCAACAGCGCGGCCGCCCTCGCCCCCCGCCTGGGCAGCGTCGGTGGCCTGGAGTGGGGCGTCGTCGGCCCGTTCACGGCCGCCGCGATCCTGGGCGCATGGGACGGCAAACGCCTCGCCGACAAACTCTCTGGCGCCACCTTGCGGAAGGTATTCGCCATCGCCCTGCTGGCAGTGGCCGTCCTGATGCTCCTCGACGCCCTCACCTGAACCCGCACACCGAACAGCACCACGAAAGGAACACCTTCCATGACCCCCACCACCCTGACCACCGCGCAGCTCCAGCCCCGACTGAGCCGGCTCACCGTCATCGACGTGCGGTCCCCGAGGGAGTACGCCTCCGGGCACATCCCCGGCGCCCACAACATCCCCCTCGACCAGCTCCCGCGCGCCCTGCCCGCACTGCGCGCCGCCGCCGACCGCGGAGAGCTCGCCCTGGTGTGCGCCTCGGGCGCCCGCTCGGCCACCGCCCGCGACCGGCTCGCCGCCGCCGGCATCGCCGCCGCCACCCTCATCGGCGGCACCACCGCCTGGGCCCAAGACGGCAATCCCCTCGAACAACCCGCAGGCGGCCGCGCCACCTGGACCATGGACCGCCAGGTCCGCATGGCCGCTGGCTCCCTCGTCCTCATCGGCATGCTCGCCGACCTCGCCCTCCCCGGAGCACGCTGGCTGTCCGCCGCCGTCGGCGCCGGTCTGGTCTTCTCCGCCGCCACCAACACCTGCGCCATGGGCAACGTCCTCGGCAAGCTCCCCTACAACCGCCCCCGCACCGTAGCCGCCGACCTCGACAACACCCTCGCCGCCCTACACCGCTGATCCATCGGCGACGTCCGTCGGGAATGCGGAGCGCCGCCGCCGCGCAGCCCATCGGCCCTCCGACCTCGAGCACCTCGCCGGTGCCCGCGCATCGGTCCGGCGAGGCAGGACTTCGGTGAAGTTCGTCGGCGCGACAACCAACTGCGCGACGGGGCTCACTGGACAGCCGCGTGTATCTCCTGTTCGGTCGCGGTGTGCGAGACCACGAGGAGTTCGTCGCCGGGCCGCAACACCAATTCGGGGGTGGGCACGTGAGGCCGGCCGTCGCGGACGACGGTGGCGACGACGCTGCCCTCCGGCATGATCACCTCGGCGAGCGGGCGGCCCGCGGCGCGGGAGGCCGTGCTGATGGCGGTCTCGATGACGTTGACCCCTGCCTTGCTCAGCCGCAGCAGGGCCACGGTGTCGGTGGCGCCGGTCGCCTCCTCGATCAGCGAGATCAGAGGCGTGGCGGCGGGCACGGCGGCGTCGTCCTCACCACCTCGATCGCCAACGTCATGGGCCTGGTGGACACCAGCGTCTACGCGGCCGGCAAGGCGGCGCTGCGCTCGATGGCCCGCACCTTCTCCCGGGAGCTGATTCCGCGAGGGATACGTGTCAATGCGATCAGCCCGGGTCCCATCGACTCGGGAATCCTGGAAACGATGGGCCTGTCCCAGGAGGCCGTCGACGAGTTCAGGGCGGAGCGGACCTCGAGCAATCCCATGTAGCGCTACGGCACCGTCGAGGAGTTCGCCAAGGCGGCTGCGTTCCTCGCCTTCGACGCCACGTACACCACCGGCATCGAACTGGCCGTGGACGGCGGCGAAACCCAGCTCTGAGAGGCCGCCACCAGTGGCGGCACACCACCATCTGCGGGGGCCGGCCTCGCGTCTGTCACCGCGCTGCGTGCTCGGCCCTCTCGCGGGGCGCACCTTTCTCGTCGAGGACACCGCCGGAGGCGTGGTCAGTGCAGCAGTCGAGATCGGCCTGAGGCGCGACGCCTCCCAGCTGCGGACCGGCAACGCACCTCACGCGATGGCAACCTGGCGCAAGCTCGCCATCGGTGCCCTCAGGCTGAGCGGCGTCAAGAACATCGTCGTCGGCCTCTGCTGCAACGCACGCGACGCCCGCCGCCCTCTCGCGCTCCTCGGCCTCGCGTGATCACAAAACGGGCGCCCGCCGACTATGCCGAAGCCCTGCTGATCACGGCGCATCGATAGCGGTCACGCTGAGCGCCTTGTCCCACCGAGCGGCGGCCAGGTCCTCGTGGCGGATCATGAATTTCGTGTAGGGCTCCTCGTAGACCCGTCCTTCATTGGCGAGCGGTATCCATTCGCTCGCCAGCTGGACCCTGTCCTCCTCCAGATAGGTCAACCACTGTCCCTTCCCGAGGGTCTTCGCCAGGATGCTGCCGACCGTCATCTCGTCATCGGCGTACCCGCCGATGACGAGGAAGGCGTCGGACGACCAGAGGTCGTGGGCCAGGGACCGCAGTTCGTCCAGGTGCGGCAGTTCACGCTCCATGTACCGGGCCAACTTCCGCTGGAAGGACGACAAGTCCTCCCACTCGAGATCCTCCCAGAACTCGTGCCAGTCCTCGTCGCCCTCCTGGAGCCAAAGGGGCAGATCGGCTCTGAGCTTGGCGTAGACGTCGATCCGCTTACCAACACGCGTGGATTCGGGGGGTTCCGCGACCGCGGTTTCGGTGCCGTCCGCTACATGCACGACTCGCGCGTACTGCCCCGGATGGACCCCCAATTCGCCGGCGTCCATCTCTTGGTGAACGAAGAAGAGCAGCGTCCCGTCCGCCGGCAGGTCGAAGCCGTCGACCTTCGGCAGCGCCCCACAATCGACGGAAAGGAGCAACGGCAACGGAATGTCGCCGGCGGACGGCCACTCCATGCACACCGGTAGCCGGGGCAACCCACCGATGTGCCCGACCGGAGAACCGTCGCCACGCCCGGACAATCCGATCGCCAAACGAAGGTGCTCGCGGAACCTGCTGATCTCGTCCTCCGGGACGCCCAACTCAAGCGCCGCCCGGCGAAACTCTCCTTGATGATCCATGACCGAGAACATAAACCCCTTCCAACTCTGTTTTGGCGTCGGGGTATTGGCGGGCACCGGTTGTCCGCCATGGACACGAGGCGGGCGAGGTGGATGCGCGTGGTCGCTCACCTCGCGTTATCCCCGCAGAACGTAGGCGGCGGCACGCCGTTCTTCACAGCCCTGGACAACTGGGTGAACCTGACCCTGGTGGAGACCCGGACGTTTCCCCGACGGCGTGGTCCTGACCAGGTACGAGAACAAGCGTTGAGCGCTCGACGTCGGATCGGCGCGGGCTCGGGCGCCCAAGGATCTCGCGGCGCCCTGTCCGGGGTGATCGTGGTATCCCTGCCGGATCACTGGCCGTGTATGTCAGGGATCCCCAACCGCACACCGGTCAGCTTGTGCTGAGCGGGGGTCTGCTGGTCACGTTGAGTTTCACCTCGCCGTAGGGCCGGACGTGGGACCGGAACAACGGGTCGGGCCGCGCCGGTCCGCGGGCGTCAGGAGGTCCGCCCACTCCGCTTCGCCGAGGATGTCCTGGAGCAGTCGTCGCGCCGGTTCGAGGCGATCTCCCCGCCCTTGCCGTAGGCGATCACGGAGTCGGGAGTTCCTGGCGGCGCGGGTGTGGTCGTCGCTGGAGGGGCCGCGCGCGTTGTGTGCACAGGTGCACCGAGGGTAGGAACGCCCGTCTCCGGCTGCGGAGTGTTGCTGCTGGTGAGAACCCGTGGGCAAGCCCGTTTGGGACGGCGACGCCTCCTTCCCCGGCGCGATAGCCGCAGGGGAAGGAAGACTGTCCGGTGCGGGCACGCGGCGTGAACCGCGTCCCTTCGGGTGAGACGGTCACGCTGCTCCACGAGCGGGCCACGAGAGTCTGCGGGCCGTCACCGAGGGCCAGGAGCCGCCATCCGTGCGGGTCGACGTCGGTGTCCGTGGCCACACCGGTGTTGGCCAGGACCTAGAACACCGCCCCGCGCCACTCGTGCCGGGGCAGGCCACTGATCTCCATAAAGGCGAGTGTGAGTGGGTGCGTTGGTGGCATTGGGTGGGCGTCAGCGGGGCGGGATGTCGGGTGCGTGGTCACGAGGCGTTGCGGGCAGGTCTGCTGTCAGAAGTGACCAAGCGGCTGCTGTCTTCTGGCCAGTGTGAGGCGGGCCGGCTGTCATGGAGGTGGCTGCTCTTCACCACGCTGCCGCGTCGCACCGGTAGCCAACCCGTCCGAACCCGTGCACGACCTCGCCCGGCGGGACCGGGGCGGCTCACCTTTGACCCCCGGCCCCACCGCGTGACAAGGGCGAAGCCGGACTGCCGCGCTACGCCGGCTCCGCCTGCCAGTGCAGTTCTGGCGGCCCGGTGCCTGGTGTCGGCCCGGGCGACGGTGTGGTCGGTGCGCGTGATGGCGTGGATGTCGGTGGCGAGTTTGCTCTGTGAGGGCTCCGGCAGGGTGCGGCGGGTGTAGTCGGTGCCGGTGCGCTGACCGCGCTTGTGCTGCGGCGTCTCCGCTGCGGACGGCCAGGAGGCGATCCCGCCATGATCAGAGACGTACAGGACCCTTTCTGGCATGGCCGTTTTGTTGGTGTCGGTGGGCTGTCTGTTGCTGCCGCCGGCGTGGTGGGTGGGCCGTGGGGTGCGGATGTCGTGGGTGAAACGGACGACGGCGATGGCGCGGCCGCGTGCGGGCAGCGTCAGTCCGGGCAGCAGATCGTCGCCCAGGGTGGGATTCGCCAGTCCTGGCTACATGTCCCGGTGCTGCCTGGTGAAGATCACCACGGCGCGATCAGCGGGCAGCTGCGCCAGGGCCTGCTCCACATGATCGCGGACCCGGGCGGGGCTGCTGTGGTCGTCGCGCAGATGGTGGCTACCCGAGTGTGAGCACGCGGGCGACTTGTCCACGCTCATGGAGGTGGTGCGCGACGTCGACCACCGTGTTGAGGATCCCCGTGCAGACCAGGTTTGGGTCGAAGGGCGTCGTTGTCCAAGGATCTCCGTGCATAATCCGGTTGAACGGGTGCCGGTAGGCGTGCAGGCTGGCGCGGTGATTCCTGTGCTGGCTCCTGGCCGTCTGAGCTGGGACGAGGTGGATCCCACCCGTCATCCCTTCGACAGTGCGTCGGCAGCGCAGGTGGTGCGTTCGCTCGGGCCGGCCGGGTGTGTGCCCTGCTGCCCTGAGGTCGCTCCGGCCGATCCGGCAATGAGTGCCTGGAGCAAGGGCGAGGGCAGACTCTGGGCGGACGCCATGTCGCATGCCCTCGTGGGACGCTATGGCCGCTGGGCCGTGGGCTGGCGGTGGGCGCACGACGAGGGCGATTTCGACGGCGGGCCGGTCGGGAGCTGGTGCTGCCCCCGTGATTCGATCACCACCCCGGAGGAGACGCGCGGCCGTGTGGTCGCGGCGTTGTGCGAGTGGCGCGGATGGCTGGAGAGCCTCGCCGGATGGTTCGAGGCGTACCCGTTGGACCTGGCGGCCGTCGAGGACCAGCGGATCGCGTGGGAGCGCGCCGCCCGCAACATCATCCTGCAGGTGACCGACCGCACCGGCTGCGGCAGCGGTTGGCGCGCGCATTGTGAGCAGGTGCTCATCTGGTTCCTCAGCCGCTGGGGAGTCGCACCCGGTGTCGCGCAGGAGCTGGTCGACCAGGCCATCGGTGGGCGGTTCCAGAGCTGGACCGGCCCTGACACCGTGCTCGTCGAGGACATCGCCGAACGGCTCGCGCTGTCCCTGCGCCCGAACGACGGCGCGGGCCCCGCCGGGCCCGCGCCGGACCACCTGCAGCGCTGGCTCGAGGTCCGCGAAACGGTGCCCTGGCAGGAAGCGCCGGACAGCGTCACGGACAGCCCTCTCGCCCCCACCCGCGACGGCGCGGCGGAGGACATCCGCGCCTTCGACGGCGCTGTGGACGCCACAAGGGCGGATGGCCTGCTCGCCGCCCTGGAACAATTGCGGGCCGACGCGGCGCGCGGCGCCTCACTCGACTTCGCACTACTGCAGGGTTGGCAGCAGCACGTCCTGGGCACACCGCAGCCGCCACCGTTCCGAGCCCTGCCCGCCTTCGCCAAGGGCGGGCGGGAACGCTACGGCATCGGTCCGGACACCCGCGACCGCCTCGACGCCTGCCTGACCGGGAGCGCAGCGGGCGGCCGGCGGCCTCTGCCGCTGACCGCCCGAGCCGCCCGCGCCTGTCTCGACGTCTGCTTCTTCCATCCTTTCGACGACGGCAACGCCCGGTCCGCGTTCCTCGCCCTCGTCTTCGTACTCGCCCGCGAGGGCGTCGCGCTGAACGGGGTCAGCTTGCTGCGACGCATCACTTTCCAGGCCGACGACCCCCGGGACGCGCTGATCCTCGCCCGGTACATCGATGTCCACCTCGCGGAGACCCGACGCAGCCTCGCCGCTCTCGGGTCCCAGCCTGCCCGGTAGGACGACACCTCGGCGTCCGGCGCCAGCATCAGGCCGGCCGTGGCAAGGAAGTCGGTGAGTTCGATGCAGCCGTCGTCGGTCCCGTCGTCCCACTCCGTCAAGAGCCTGGACCCCTCGCCATCCCACGTGTCGGGGTCATTGCTCGGATGCTGCTCGATGCTTCCTTCGCCGTGCCGGTACCGCAGGTACAGGTACTGACCGCCCGAGGTCCATGCGTTCCACTGGGACGGTGAGCCGTGGCAGGTCTGCACCACCCTTGTGAGGGTCACGTCCTCGTGCAGGTGGGCCTCGACGGGGCCCAGGTGCTGGTCGTGGGCGAGGATCAGCTCGTCGTCGAGGGCGAGCGGGCATCGTGGTTCGTGAAGTGTTTGGAGGGGGCGGCTGTGCTGGTTCCGCCCCGGGGCTGGCTTTGGTGGCTGGGGACGCCGTGGGGCCCCCGCGGGGTGACCTGCTGCGGCGCCGTCTCTCTCTTCCGGGGCGCGCTGAAGGTCGCCGTGGGTGGTGGCGGTCGCGCCGTTCGGCAGGTGGAGAGTATCGAGGTGAGACGTAGCCTGAGTTTGTTTCATATGACCGGCGTAGGCTTCGGCGTCGCCTTACTGGATCTGTCGAACGGGAAGCCTTGTGATCGCCTCCGTGACCCGCGCCCTCCTGGCCGAGGTATTCGCTCTGGAGCGGATCGTGCGCGTCCCTCTCGATGTGCAGGGGGACTTGCTCGTCCATCAGGACACGGCGCGTTTCCTGGCCGAGGTGGGCCTGCCGCGGGCCGAGGGTGTGCTCTTCGAACTTCGAGAGGACCTCGCGGATGGACTGATCCCGCTGTCCGAGCACCGGGACGTCAGTCAGTTGGTGGATCTCGAAGGTTTCACCTTCGACGCTTACGGCTGGTTGCATCTGGGCCGGGCGCTGTCCAGCGATGTGGTGCTCGACGGGAAGACCGGTTCGGTTCACGCGATCAATCTGGACGTCCGCCGGATCGAGAAGGTCCACACGGACGTGTCCGCAATGGCCTACGGCATGTACCTGTTGGAGCGCCGCCGGCCGGACTACGACCCTCCGGACGAGTTTCCGGAGATCGACGACCTGATCGCTGTCGCGGAGGAGATCAGGGAAGCGTTGTCGCAGGTCGACCCGGTTCCGTACAGGGACGGAGACGGAGTCTGGGAGACCGTCCGCGATGAGGTCTCCGCTGGGATGTGGTGACGCCCGTCGATGGTGCGTGGGCTGTTGGGGCAGGTCGGGCTGCGCCGCGCGGCCCTGTGCGGCTGGATCGTCGGGGCGGGTGGCTTTCGGTGGGTGGCGGGGCCTGTCGTGATCGGGTTTCGGGGGTTCCATGGTGGGGGTGTGGTGTGGAGGACTGGCGGATCGATTCGGCGTTCGCGTTGTGTCGGGATGTGGTGGGCGGCGCGGATCTGGCGTTGTTCTCGGGCGGGCCGTTCGATGTGCGGGCGGTGGTGGCCGGCATTCTGCCCGAACCTCGGCGGGGCTTGGGCCTCGATGCCGTCCCGTGGGGCAACTTCCCCCATGGGCACGAGGTCCGAAAGGCCGTTCGCCTGCTGCGCGTTGACGGTGAACCGGGTGTGGACGCGACGGGTGTGCTGTGGGGTCTGTGTGCCCATGGCAGCCGGGCCGCTGCCGCTCTTGCCGTGCCGTTCCTCATCCCCCTGGCGGTCGACGCCCACCACCCGCACCGCGCGGCCGCCCTCGCTGTGCTCTCCGGCCCTGCTCGTGCGCGGCACCACGGTGTCGCGTCCCGCGAGGAATTCCTCCTGCATCGCAACGATCCCCGGCGCGACGCCCCCGACAGCCACGACGGTTACGGCTACGAGGTGACCGGCTACCCGGCCGGCTGGTCGGTGGCCGCCGCCCGAGCCGCGATCACCAATGACACCCCCCGCACTTTTGCCGCTGCTCGCAGACTGCGACCCCACGGTCCGCGTCGACGCCGCCTATGTCCTGGCGACCGCCGCCGACCCCGACCACACCATCCGGACCGCCTTGGCCGGCGGATTCGCCACCGAGGGTGACGCCATGGTCCGTGCCGCCCTGCTCCTGGCCGCCGCCGAGCTCACCCGGGCCCACCCGCATCCGCCGACCGTCAGGTGGGTGCGCGAACGGTGGCACGACCGCACGGAGGCTCCGGAAGCCCGCCTGGCGGCGGTGGTCGGCTGGCTCTGCCTCACCGACCGACCTGCACCCAAGGAGCTCCGTCGGACTGTCGACGCCCTGGTCGACGGCGAGCGCGCGCACGCCATGGAGGAGGCCCTGCCGTGGATGAGCGCCGCCTCCGGCACCAACGAGCCAGGACTCCTGCGCTGCAGACGCTGCATGCTCCATCCGGAAGAACCCGACCCGGAAGAGGTCCTTATGGACTCCTTGTTCTGAGCGGCCGGGCTGTGGTTGTGCACTGGAGTCGTCGAGCGGGGGCGACCTGCGGTGCAGGGGTTGGCGGGCTCGGGCACGAACGTGGCGCCGAACGCGGCGGCCGCTGCGATGGCGAGGATCGAGGTGAACCCCGGGGTGCCGGCCCGGCAGGATCCGCCGGGTGGACCCGGGACGGCCGGCACCCTGGGCGATGAGTTGTCTAATCAGTGATGTCCCATGACACCTGCTGGAGACCGTCGGATGCCACGGTCACCCGGAACTTCTCCAGCCCCGGGGCACCGTCGTGGATCCACATTGCGATGTGCTTTTCCACGTCGTCCCACAGGCGGGTGGGACCGCCCTGACGTACCCGCCACTGCTCGCCGACCTGACGGAGCAGCGCCCATGCGCCGGCCTCGACGTCGACGAGCAGGTGCTCCCCTCCGCTGACCTGCAGGCGTTGCGCTTTCGGTGCTGCGATCTGCGCGATGAACCGGGCCGTCCAGTCGTCCAGTGCGTCGGCACCGACGACGGCCTCCCGCTCGGAGCTGTCGCGGGTGTTCGGCAGCATGCCGAGTGCCGGGGGCACCTGGGGGCGGGCGAGCATGAACGACACCTGCCCGCCGAGGAGCCGGCCGGATGCGGTGCCGTCCTGGTGGACGGTGAGGCGGGTCAGCTCGGAGGAGCCCATCCAGCCGCAGAGCGTGGCGAGGATCTGGCCGCCGGGCCGGGTCTGGGCGATCCACGCGGCGGGGATGGTGCGCACGCCGCACGTGGCGATGATGCGGTCATACGGCGCGTTCTCCGGATGCCCGGCCAGGCCGTCGGCGGTCACCAGGTGCGGGACGTGCCCGGTCTGGGCGAGCGAGGTTGCGGCCCTGGCCGCCACGTCCGGGTCGACCTCCACGGAGGTGACCAGGTCGTCCCCGAGCCGGTGGCAGAGCAGCGCCGTGGAGTACCCGGTGCCGGTGCCGACCTCCAGGACGCGCATGCCGTCCTCGACTTCCAGGTCCTCCAGCATCCGCAGCACCAGGCTGGGGAGCGTGCTGGAGCTGGTCGGCTCGCGGAAGATCTGGCCGCGGATGTCGCCGGGCGCGATGGTCCCGGCGATCTGGGTGACGAGGGACTCGTCGGCGTGGCAGTCCGGCAGCCAGGCGGGGTCCTGCGGCATCACCGGCTCCCACGCCGTGGGCGTCGATCCCCGAACCTGACGGAAGAAGCCGCCGCGCAGGAACTCGTGCCGTGCGGTGGCGGCCGCCGCGTCGCGCCACTTGAGGGAGCGCACGCTGCCCCGGCTGGTGAGGTGGTCCAGGAGTTGTTGCCGCAGGGCGGGCTCGTCGCTCATGAGGATTTCCGTTCCAGTAGATCGGCCATGGCTGCCACCAGCGGCAGCCCGGTCTCGGGCTCCATCCAGGCCCACTGGCCGGAGGGGTTGCACTCCAGGAACCACCATGTCTCGTCCCGGTCCACTGCGAAGTCGAATGCGCCGAAGACCAGGCCGAAGTGGTCCAGGTACCGGCGCAGAGCTTCGGTGATGCCTGGGGGAGGCTCCACCACGGAGTAGGTCAGGCGGCTGTAGTCGGTGCGCCAGTCGAGCAGGTCGCAGTCGATGCGCACGCAGAAGACGCGGTTGCCGATCACGGTTACGCGGATGTCTGCGGTCTTGTCCACGCGCTGCTGGAACAGGTGGACTGTGCTGGCCACCCGCTCGTCGATGTCGTCGACCGTGACCTCGTCCACCTTCACGGCGCAGGCCTTGCCGTCGACCTCGTACAGCGGTGTCGACAGGGGCTTGTAGATCGCCGGTCCGTGCTGCTTGATGAAGGACCGTGCGGCGTCCGGTTCGGAGGTGAGCTGGGTGGGCGGGATGTCGAACCCCGCAGTCGCCGCCGCGGCGAGACCGGAGGGCTTGAACTCGGCGTCCCCGATGCGGTGTGGGTGGTTGACGTACAGGCAGCCCGGCAGGGACGCCAGGACCCTGCCAAGGCCGTAGCGGGCCTGTGTGACGGCGAACCGGGCGGTCTGCTGGTCCAGGTCCGGGAAGGTGAACCCGGAGGGGCGGCGGTAGTACAGCGACCGGACGCGTGTCAGGTCGGCGGTGCGGGTGGGCGTCGACAGCGTTCCGGCGATGCCCTCATGGGTGACCGTGGCCGCGACGGACAAGGTGGCGGGGAAGTCCCCGGAGTCGAACCGCACGACCGGGACACCCCGGCCGTGCAGTTCGCTGATCACCAGGTCCGTCGTGGGGTCGTCGAGGTTGGTGACGACCAGCACCGGACCGCGAGTCACTGGTCCGCGTCGCTACCGGTGTCGGAGTCGCCGGACCCGGCGTTGCCGTCGGGGCTCGTGGCAGTGCTGGGCTGCGTGCCGGTGCTCGTGCCGTGCCCCGGCATCTCCACGACGCCCCCGGTGGCGTTGTAGAACCGGGTGGTCTGCGTCGCCGGGTCCAGCTCGGCGCGGGTGTAGGCGGGCGCGGGGGTGCCCGGGTACGGCGCCATCCGGCTGACGCCGAACGGCGGCGGGGTGGGCAGGCCCGAGGGCAGCGGCGTTCCGGTGGGCATTCGACCGGCGTGGCTGAACATGTAGTCCTCCATGGTCGCGGATCTGATGGGCCCGCCGCGCGCCCCGGGTGATGATCCGGGCAGGCTCACCGGTGCGCGCGGCGGGGTGGTGCACGGCCCGGTCCTTCTTGATTGGCGGGCCGTTTGCTCCCGGTCGGGGGCGTCCGGGGGCGGCCTCCCCGTGAGGGGGAGGAGTCGGGTGTCAGGCCGCTTCGAGCCTGGTGTCGGGGGTGCTGACAGCGGCTGTGCGGCTGTTGTGTTGGGCGGCGGTGACCTGTGCCCACAGCAGGGGGAGGGCGGCGCTGTTGCCGAGGAGCCAGACCAGGCCGAGGACGCCGAGCCGGTGCGGTAACGGCCGGCCAGCCGGACGTGCAGCAGGGGGCGACACCGAGGGTGCAGTGGGTTCCGGGGACATCGGACTTCCTTCGGGTATCGGAGGCAGCATGGGGACGTACCGGCGCTCGAGCGCGTCCGCCGTGGCCCGCTGCGCCATCAGCCCGGCCACCACACAGGGTCGGCACTTGGCCAGCGCCTCAGGGCTGTCGGCGGTATAGACGGACACGATGGGCGTCACTGGCAGCTCCATGGCCCCGCACAGCAGGCACGCTCCCGTTGACCATGGGCGGGCGTCGATTAGCACCTGCTCGGCGCTGGTCGGTTCGCGTTGGTACGCGCTCCCGCGGGGGTTCATGACTGCAGCAGTGGCAGGGGTGGTGTGCCGGGCAGCGCGGGCGTTCCGGCAAGGCGCAGCACTGGTCGTGGAAGGTTCGGCCGGAACTGGCTCAGCGCGTGGTGCAGGCAGTCCACGTCCACCAGATGCCCGAGTCTGGGCGGGGTGCGCCAGTGTGGCCCGGGGGCGGTGCGGGCACCGGCGCGCGGCAGGAGGACCTTGAACGGACCGCCGAAACACAGCCCGTGTGCGTGTTGCCAGGTGTGGACGGTGCCGGGCGGCACGAGCCACATCAGCGCGTCACGCTCATGGTTGGCGATGACCGGGCCGCACCCGCCGGTCTGGTAACGGTCCATCCAGCGCAGCACCCGGTCACCAGGAGCACCGTACGTGGTGAGCACGACGTCGAAGCCCGCGCCGCACAGGGCCTGGACGCAGCCGGCGTAGGCGTTGCTCACCAGCCGGTGGATCGCAGCCGCAAGGTCGCCCACGTCAGCCGCAGGGGTCTCGGCTGCGCGGAGTGGGGGGTGGGGCGGTCTTGCACGGGCTGTGGTGGCGCCGTGCCGGTGCCTGGCCTGGTCTGTTGTGGTGTGGGGTGCGGTCATCACATCGCCCCGCGTCAAGTCGGTGATCATGTCACTACCGACAGTAAAAGCGGGGAGTGGGTATAGGGGGCAGGGATCCTGCCCCCTCGTATCTATGCGGCCAGCAGGCCGATCTTCACCGCCAGCGCCGATGCCCGGCGGCGACGGCCTGGCACCGGCGACTGGGTCTCCTCCAGCACGATGCGCTTGGCGTAGCCGTTCCAGCGGATCGTCTCCGGCGCAGCTTCGTGCGCCTGTTCCAAGGTCGCGAGTGCTACATCCGGCTGCCCGTCCAACTGGTAGGCCCGCGCTTGCTCGATACGGTGCCGAGCCCGCCGTGGCCGCGACGGAATCACTTCGGCCTCCGCCCGCGCGGCCTGCCGCACGGACTCGCCGCCAGCGTGCAGTTCGACCGCGACGGTGACCGCGTGCGCGCCCATGATGGCCCGCGAGAAGCTGGTAACCGGATGGTAGTAGGCCTGAGGCAGCCGCTGTGACATGCGTTCCGCCTGGTCCCAGTGCGCCCATGCCACCGCAGTGTCGCCGCGCCGTGCGGCGGTGTATCCGGCCTCGAAGCGCAACGCCCCTGCGATGGCCAGGACATCCTCACAGGAGTCGGGGATGCGAGGTTCAAGGAAGCGCAGCGCCTCCAGGTTGACGGCGTCAGCAGCATCGAACTGCCCTGCATCGCGGTGGGCTTGACCCGACAGCCACGCTGCCACACCGATCGCATGCGGGTCCTCGGACTCCTGGGCAGCGACCATGCCGCGTTCGGCAACCCGCCACAGGAGGCTGCTGTCGGGTTGGTAGGCAAGAAAGAACTGGGCGAGGGAGTACACCTCGGACAAGACGGCGTGGGCGGCGCGCCGTTCGCCTGTGGTGTCGGCCTGGCGCACCGCAAGCTGCGCATCGTAAATCAGATCGGGCAGAAGTGAACCGACGACGTCGCGGTGATTCGGAGAACGGTGCCGGGCGGCCCATGCGTGGGCAATGCGCGCCCGCACGTGCGCAGCCGGCGGAGCCTCGCGGTCGGTGCCGAACGACAACACCCACGCGTTCAAGGCAGCTGTCACTTCGGGGAGCCGAGGATGACCCGGCCCGATGAACATGCCCACCTCGAGCGGACGACCGCCGGTGAGGTCGGACAGGTCCCGCACGCGCAACGCCTCAGCGATGGCGAGGACCAGGTCGAGTTTGGGCATGTTCATTGTCCCGCGTTCGACCTGCTTGACCCACGAGACGGATTTCCCGATGAGCCCCGCCAGTACCTCGCGGGTCATGCCCCGACGGTTGCGGAGAATCTGCATGCGCTGGCCGAAGCGGACCGGGTCCGCGTTCGGGTCCGGGGTGCCATCGGTGGACACGGCCTTGCCCCTTTCCTTGCAGTTCGACACTGTCAGGGTAGGGGGCGGGGCTGTGTTCGTGTGCGGGATGCCGATGGGTATTCGGACGGGGAACGGCTCGTCCTGCGTGGTCGACGGCATGCGGTATGCGGCGGTGGTGAGCTCGGCGATGACGGCCGGCAGCAGCGTCGCCGCAGCGTTGAGGCGCGCGGCGCGGACCAGGCGGCACAGGTCGTCAGCAGCGGCGACCAGCTGACCGGCAGGCCGCACGGGCAGGTCAGGGTCCGCTTCCAGGTCGTACAGATCCAAGGCCTCGCGGATCGGCCGGATGAGGCCCTCGAGCCGGTCCTGCTGCAATTCCGTCACGTAGGGCTGCCCGGTCAGGGCGGTGACATCGAGACGGAGCGCACGGGCGACCGCCGCGACGAGGTCAGGGCTTGCGGGCTTGTGACCGGACTCGACCTGGTGCACGAGGCTGTAGGAGTAACCGATGGTCTGGGCAAGACCTCGCTGGGTCAGACCGGCGAGCTTTCGGGCGGAGGCAATGCGCGTACCGGTGTGCTCGTGGTCACCTCTGGGCATCTTTGACCTCCGTACCCTGCAGCCATCTGGAACAGTACCCGCCGCATCCGCCATGGCATCGGCGATCGCCCCGACACCCGCTGCGGACAGAGCCGGTTGCGCGTAATGGATCATCAGGGGTTGGGTGGGGGCATGACGCGCACCATGTACCTGTTCGCCAGCGCTGCGCCGCCGGTTTTCGACATCGCCGGTGTGGTCGATGACGCGCAGCGGCGTGGCTGGGACGTGTGCCTGGGACTTACGCCGACCGCGGCGGACTGGCTGGAGGACAGTCTGGAAGGGCTGGCGGCGCTGACCGGGCATCCCGTGCGGTCGCGGTACAAGCGGCCCGGCGAGCCGGATGTCTGGCCGCCGGCCGACGTCATTGTCTTCGCGCCGGTCACGTTCAACTCGGTGAACTCCTGGGCGCTGGGGCTCACGCATTACTTCGTGGTGGGGGTGGCCGCCGAAGGCATCGGCAAGGGCATCCCGATCGTGGCGATGCCCTGTGTGAATGCGGCCTATGTGCAGCACCACCAGTTCGAGGAGAGCGTCGCGAAGCTGCGGGCGATGGGCGTGACCGTGCTGTATGGCGACGGCGGTTTCGTTCCGAACCGGCCCGGAACCGGAAAGCCTGCAGACTATCCCTGGCATCGGGCGCTGGATGCTGCCGCGGCGCTGGCCGGGGCATGACCAGTGCCGGCGGGTGTGGCGCCACGTGTTCCGGTCGCGCGGGTGATGGCAGGGGCGGGCGGTGGCGCTGACACGGCGGTGGGGGCGGCAGGTGCGGTTACTGCAGTTGGCTTGTCTATTGGCGGATTTGGGATCTTGGTCGGCGTATGGCGCGGCGGTCGGCGCCCTCACCGTGTGGATCGCCGTGTCCGGGCGGCGTGGCTGTTGTCGCTGGCTGCAGTCAGCGTTGGTCACGGCGGGGTGTGGGGTGCGCGGGTCGGGAAGCGGTAAGTATCGCAACTATGATAGTTGGGGTAGTGTGGGGTGTATGGAGCTGAGGACGTACACGACGATCGACCTTCGCAAGGCCATGGGGGAGATCCTCGACCGTACCCGTATCGCGGGTGAGGCTGCTGCGATCACCCGTAAGGGCAAGACCGTCGCCTACCTGGTGTCCGCCGAGTGGTTTGAGCAGCAGCAGGTCGTACAGCAGCCGGGCTCCGACGCCGGCCAGGACGCGGCCTGAAGCGACAGGCAGGAAGACCAGGAGCCTCCACACCATGACCGCCCAGCCTGTGCATGTCGACGGATCCGGGGGAGACAAGCCCCGGGTGCCACCGATGCCTGAACAGACTTCGCAAGCTCTGCGTCTGGCCATTCAGGAACACGCCCCGCACCTCCTGCCGGACTTCGAGGCTCACTGGCGCCGGGCGATCGGGGATGCTTTCAACCTCACCCCTGTGCCCGCGTTCATGCGCCTGTGGTGGACTGAGTACGCCATCGCCCGCGACCCCCGTCTTGCCGCACACCTGCACGACCTCGAGGCCCGCGCGGCGAAGTGCGAGGACCCTGAGGAGTCGGCCGGTCTTCTGGCTGAGTACAGCCGCCTGCGGCGTGAAGCAGCGATGGTGAAGCCCGGCCAGTGACGGACGACCTCCCCTACCCTCCCTGGCAGATGGACTGGACGGCAGAAGCGCGTCAGGACTTCGACGCCATGCCCGCCGACGGCAGACAGCTCGTCATGGCCGCCCGCGCAGAACTGATCACCGCCACGGACCCCTACTATCGTGGCATCGACGCCGACGCCTGCCTGCCGCACTGGATCACCTTCCGCCCCCTGGCCTCCACCAGGCCCGGCGGGCCTCATATTGCCGATCTCGCCGGTGGCCGCGGATGGCTTATCTACACCTTCATCCGCCGCCATGCCGTACCCCAGATCACTGTCATTGAGGCTTTCTGGACTTGATCGGTCAGGGGCTGGGAACACGGCCGCCTTGCGGCTCCGGGGGGTCATGGTGCGGTCTGTCGTGTGCCATGCCCAGGCTGTGCGGAGTTGGGCGGCCGCAATCGGCCGCGGTCCCGCCGACGTGCACTACTCCAGACCGGCTGGGGTCTACTCATGTCCGGGAGGCGCTGTCGATCCTGAAAACTGACCCCCGAGCAGTCGGGGAATCTTGACCCCCTGATTCTTGGAGGGTGGTGAAGGTGGAGGACTGGGCAGAGATACGCCGGCTTCATGGGGCGCAGGGGATGCCCATCAAGGAGATCGCTGGGCGGCAGGGGGTGGCACGGAACACGGTCCGGGCCGCGTTGAGTTGCGGTCGGCCGCCGAAGCCTCACTCTCACCGGCGGCTCCTACCGCACTCGGGCCCGCCGGGAACTGCTCGCCAAAGACCGGGCCGGACGGGAGTGAGCCGTCACAGTGTCCACCAGGAATAGAGCTGTAGGTCGGCGGCGTGGGACCGTTTGGCCTGGCTGACCAGTGCCTCCATGACCACCATCGGCGTCGGCCAGTCCTTTTGACTGGCGACATCGCTGTTTGGTCGCGGGGCACCGGCCGTTTCGTCGAGGGTGCCGGAGCGGTGCCCGGGGGCCTACTGCGGGCGTCGGAGTTCCTGTTGCGGAAGTCCTGGCGGGGGAGGACGGCTGGGCCTCGGCTGCCGCCGCCCTGGCGCTGATCGTGCTGGGCCTGGACACGGCGCCCCGCGACCATGCGCTGCGCGCGTCGTGCACCTGCAACTGGCCGACCGTACCCTTGCGCATCTGCACGGCGGCTTCCGCACTGCGCCCGAGGTCCGCCATCGCCTGGGGGCGCAGACCCGGTACCGCTCGCGGGGCGACCTCGTGTCCGTTGCCGCCCGCTACCCGTCCGGCCCCGCCCAGTAGCCGTTCCGGCCTCAGACCCCTTGGCGGGCGGGGCGGCGGCCCTGCTGGCGACGCTGCCTGCGGACGACCTGTGCCGGCGGGGCTGCTCGCCCGGCTCGCGCACTGCGCGCTGATCCGCTACGAGTGCGGGCCACGGATGAGTTGCCCGCGCTGTGGGCGCGTGCCAGGGAGGCCTTCGCCGCGGTCACCCCCGGGCACGTTGCCCCGGATACGGTCCGGGTGGCGGTGCTCGCCGGGATCGCCTGGGTCCGGGCCCACCCGCGGGACCGAGAGGCGGTGGACGTCGCCGTACGGGGCGGGCGGCTGGCGCTGGCCGCGGCGAGCGGGCGCATCTGGGGCGGGCTCTGGGACCGGCACGAGATGCGCAGCGTCCACTTCGTGCTGGCGGCGGGGGTCTTTGTGTGGGCGTGGCGGTGGCGTGTTGCGTGTGGGGGAGTGGGTGGGCCGGGTTCGGATTGCGCATCTGGGTGTAGGGGCGGGTCCTGGGATGCGCAATGGGTGGGGGAGCCGGGGTTGTCGGGGTTGCGCAAGGCGACCCTTTTTGGCGGTGCTGCGCAAAGGGGGGGTTGGGTGGGTTTTTGCGCAGGGCGGGAGTGGTGGCGGTGTGGCGGTCCTGTTTGAGTTCGGGCTGAGGCGTCGCGCTGGCAAGTGGGTGTGCCCGGGCGGCGGTTGCCGGCGTGTGGTGGGGCTGGGGTTCGGCACGGGCGGGGGATTGCCGGCGGTGCGGGTGTTGGCGGGTCATGGCTGCTGTTGGGTGCGGCAGGGGCATTTGCGGGCGCGGCCGTCGGGGTCGGTGGTCCAGCCGTGGTCGCATTGTCCGCAGTGGGCGGGGTGTGCGGGTCGTGTGGCGGGTTGTGGGGTGGTGGGGGGTGTCCAGTGTTGGAGGTGACGTTTGAGGTCGTACCAGGTGGGTTTGCGGGCCATGGCGGTGGCTGCCTGGGTCAGGTGCTGTTCTTGGAGGCCGGCGTTCAGGAGCGCCCCTGCGGTGTGGGCGATGCGGCCGGGGGCGAGAGCGGGGACGGGGTGGCCGTGGTGGTGGCGGGCGGTGGTCCAGGCGTCGGCGATCCGGGCGGCTGCTGCTGTTTGTGGGCTGGCCGGTGCTGCTCGTGCTGGTGCGGGCGCGTCCGGGTTGGGGGTGTCGGGGGTGTGACCGTGCCGGGCGGCGGCTGCTGCTTGTGGGCCGGCGGGCGCTGATTGTGCTGGTGCGGGCGCACTGGTGCCGCCGTTGCTTGGGGTGTCGCCAGTGGGGCCTGATCGCGATGGCGTCGCGGGCGGGGGGCCAGCCGGGGGCGCTTGTCCGGATGGGCTGGTGGTCTCTCTCCTCGGTGCCAGGACGGTCGGACGGTGGGGTGTGATGGGCGAGGAGGAGAGAGAGGAGTTCTTTCCGTCTTGCTTGTTCAGTCTTAGTTCTTTAACCGACGGGTCTCCGGCGGTCGGCTGACCGGCGGCCGGTTCACCGATCGCCGGGTCGCCGACCGCCGGTTCACCGACTGCCGGGAACCCGTCACTCGGTCCGGCCTGCACGTCTTCGAAGTTGCGACTGGTGGCGCCCGGGTCAGGAGACCCCGTCGTGACCGGCACGCGGATGCCTGGTCTCGTCTGGTAGGAGGCGGACTGCGCGGCCGGGGAGTCTGCGGCGGCCGGTTCTGGCAGCGCCGACTCAAGCGGGGCCGGGACGTGGTTGTGGGGGTCGAGCCAGGCCGGCTCCACGCGCACTGCCCGTGTCCCGGCCACCTGGGCCAGGAGGTGGTGGATGTCTTCTCGGCGGTGGGGCAGGCCGGCGACGGAGAACTCGGTGCGCCAGGTGCCGTCGGCGGCGTCCTGGATCTTGAGTTTGACAATGTAGCCGTATGCCACGAGGTTCCGCATGGCTTTGGTGAGAGCTTCACGGCCGGGTTTGCGGGTCTGGGCCAGGGCGGCGATGGTGAAGTCCGCGCCGTCGGGCAGGCGCAGCGCCATGGTGAGCAGTCCGATGTCCAGGACGCTCAGGCGCTGGTCGTCGACCGCGCGGTTGTCCACGGCGACGAACCGTGGAGGCCGGGTGGGTAGCTTCCTCACTGAACGTCACCTGCTCCCGGCGGCCGGACCGGCATCCGTACCTGGTGGGGGCAGCTGGGCTGCACGCCCAGGGGTGCGGTGGTGTGTGGCCATCCGGCCGGCTGTGTCGGCGTGCGGTGTCGGTGCGGCTATGTCTGCGACGTGGTGACCCGCGGTGGCTGCGCCTGTCCACTCGCGCTGCTCGAGGCGGGTGGGGGCTGCGGTATGCCGGGCCGTGGGGGCCTGTGCCGGCCGGGCGTTGCCAGTCGGCCTGGGCCTGTCCGGCAGTGAGGAGGGGCCAGGCTCCCACGAGCCGTCGGCCGACGTCCGTCTGTCTCGCGGTGGCCCGAGGCGTGCGGCGCGGGTGCGCCTGGCGCTGGGGCTGAATGCGGGCTGCAGGGCGTGGTCTGGCTGCCTTCGGTACGGGGGGCTGGGTAGGCCCGGCCCGGTGGTGTCGGCTTCGGTGGCGGTGGCAGGCGGATGCGCAGGCGTGGTCATGTGGGCTCCCGGGCTGGTGGATGCGGGGTGGTGGCATCCATGAAGCCCGGTGGCACTCACCGATTTGCTCACCGAAATGGGGGGTGAAAGATCACAATCGGGCATCACTTGTAGTCGGTGAGTGCCGTTACTCACCGGTGAGGAGCACGGATCTGCTCACCACCGCAGGTCACCGCGCCGTGCAGGGCGTCACCGTTGCCGGGCTGGCCCTTGGCCTTGTGGCCAGGGAGGTCGGATTGGGGAGCGGATGGTCATCGCTTCGGGAACGACCCCAAGGACACAGGCTCGGATGAGTTACTGAGAGGCAGTGCTTCGGCAGCTTGTGGGTCTGGAATGTCGGGAGGGTCACTCCGCGAGGCGGCGCTTCCACCAGGGATCCGACGATGTTGAGAACGGATCTGGCAGGGTCCGTGCCAGGAAGCGGTCGTCCAGGGGTGCGACCGCTGCGAGAAGCTCGCGGCGTGCCTTGCGTTTCATGGCTGAGGCGGCGTCGTGCAGGAGTGTTCGCGCGTGCGTGTCCCTCCAGCAGGTGGTTCCCCACCCGCGGTTGGGGCCGTGGACCGGCCATGCGTGCAGCGCAAGCCCCCAAGCCCGGAAGGCGTGTGAGACGTGGCCGGAAGGCAATCGGTACTGGACTTCGAAATGTGCGATCTGCCGGTTCGTCGCAGCGGACAGACCAGGGATGACCTGCCGGCTTCTGACGCTCCTGCGAAGCTGTTCGGTTCTGATCTCGCCCGGTGATCGGCGAGGCATGGGCACTTCCAGTGGGGAAGACGAGTGACCGTCCGACGGTAGGTGGCGTCAGTTTGAGGAGCAAGTCGTTGAATTGCAGTGTGCTGTTGCGAGCTCGGATGGTGGCGAGGAGGTAGGAGTCGGTGCCGGTCTCGATGGTGGTGCCGCCGAAGGTGAAGTCGTCGGCGATCGCTGCGCATAGGCGGGGTCGGTCAAGGCCTTGGTCCAGCCGGAGAAGGAGGCGATGGCGACCCTGCTGTTCTCCTTGCGTTCGGTCAGGACTTGGGCAAGGCTTTTGGCGCCGCGGCGGTCGCGTCCGGTGTAGTGCAACTCGTCGAGCAGGCCGATCCGGCCATTGCGGGCGATGGTTGGTCAGCTGCTTATGGCTGGCGGCCTCGACGAGCGCATCACCTGTATGCGGTGAGTGCTGTGGGCTCACTGGTGAGGAGCCTGGGTGTGCTCACCACCGCAAGTCAGGGGCCGTTGCGGCACCTCACCACTCCCGGGCCTGCCTCTGGTCTTGGGTCCGGCGTCATGAGATGGCGGGCTGCGGCGCACGGGTTGCCGATGGGAGCACTGGCTGCCGCAGGACCGGGTGTCGATTCAGGGTGGCGAGGTGACGGATGATGTTTGTCCTGCAGACCGCTCGTGGTCGACCGCAGACCCAGCCGCGCGGCGTCAGCGCATGTCGTGTTCCCGCGGCGGCGTGGACAACACCGGCACCCTCATCACCACCGGCTCCGCCCCGCAGACCCTGACCCGGGGTGGCGACACCCGGCGCGCCAACCAGACGCTATCGACGGCGCAGAAGGCACTGACACCTGCACCTTCGACGGCACCATCACCCACTGCACCCTCACCTGACACCGGTCCCGCCCGCCCTCGCCAAGCTGATCGAGCCGTCGGCCCCGGTACTGCCTCCCATGGTTCTTGACCAGGTCGTATCCCGCGAACTCCGGCGGAGGGACTGCTTGCCACGGCCGGTCCGCCCACCGCACTGGAGTGGTGGGCGGACTGGCCACCCGATCAGGCGGGCTGCTGGGTCACGCCGAAACGCCCTGCGCGAGGCGGGCGATGTGGTCCCACGCCCGGAACTCCGAGATCCTGCGGTCGTACTCCTCCTGCAGCGGCTCGATGCCGCCCGTGCCGAAGAGCACGCGCAGCGGCGGGTTGGGGGCGTCGACGATCGCGAGCAGCGCGTCCGCCGTCGTCGCTGCGTCGCCGGTGACGAACGGCGCGTCCTTCATCCCGGCCATGAGCGCTTCGCGGACGGGCTCGTACTCCGGCATTGGGTCGACTGCCGGAGCGGTGGCGCCGAGGCCGGTAGCGAAGGTGAGGGGCTCGACGAGGGTGACCAGGATCCCCTGGTGGGCGACCTCGGCAGCCAGGGCCTGACTCATGCTCTCCAGAGCCCACTTGGAGGAGTGGTAGAGGCCCATCGTCGGGTACGCGACGAGGCCGCCGTAGGACGAGACTTGGATGATCCTGCCGTGTCCGCGAGCCCGCATGCCCGGGAGCACGGCCCGAGTGGTCCACAGGGCGCCGAAGAAGTTCACGTCGAACTGTGCCCGCGCCTGCTCCTCGGAGACCTCTTCGACGGCACCCCGCAGCGCGTGGCCGGCGTTGTTCACCAGGACGTCGATGCCGCCGAAGCGGTGCTCGGTTTCCTCCACGGCCTTCCGGACGGCAGCGGAGTCCGCCACGTCGAACGCCAGCGGCAGCACCTGATCACCGAACTCGCTGACCAGCGGCTCCAGTGACGAGGAGTTCCGGGCGGTGGCCGCAACGCGGTCGCCGCGGGAGAGGGCGGCCCTGGCCCAGTGGAGGCCCAGGCCTCGGGAGGCTCCGGTGACGAGCCAGACAGGGGGTGTTGAGGTAGCCATCGAGTCGTTCCTTTGCGCAGTACGGGGACAACGCCGGGCAGGCGGCGCGGTCGACGGAAGGCAAATCGGAGATGCATCTCCGTTTCACTGTACTCCGAATCGGAGATGCATCTCCACATAGATGCCCGGGCGGATGACCCAGAGCCCGCGCGCCGCCAGCCAGGGCCGCACCAACCCAGGCCCGCCCCCTCCGACTTCTCCGGCTTTACCGAGGGCATGCCGCGATGGACCGTCCGCCCTAGCCGCCGTGATGTCTCGGCGTGGTGGGCGGCGGCCGGGTCGTGGATCGTCGTGCGGATGTCCCCCTGTGGAGTCAGGGCGGCGGCGTACGAGGCGCCAGTGTCGTCCTGGGCTATGACCAAAATCGTCGGCCGTGCCTCGGCGTCCTTGCCCTCGGCACCTCGGTGGGTGGGTGTCGCCCGGCCATGCCGGGTCGGCGATTCGCGCCGGTTCAGTCCTCGGCGGCCTCGAGTTTCCGCCAGATGCGGATGAGGGCGGCAATGTCCTGCTCGCCGAGCGGTGCCACGAAGTGCTGCTGTACGGCCGCTTCGAAGGTCTCGGCCACCGTATCGGCGTACCTGCGGCCCTCGTCGGTGAAGCCGATCAGGGAGATCCGGCCGTCGTCCTGGTCGGCGCTGCGGCGCAGGTGGCCTCTGTCGATCAGTTCCTGCACCAGCCGGGACGCGCGGGTGGGGCTCACGCTGACGAGTTCGCCGGCCAGCGCCCGCACGGGCTGTGGTTCCAGATCCTGCAGACGGCACAGGATCTCGAAGGCGCTGAACGAGATCTTGTGCCGCTCCATCAGCACGGCCTCGATCCGCGCGGTCAGCGCCGCGTGCGTGTAGAGGAGAGCGAACCAGGCGTCCTCCTGTGACTGGGAGATGATCGCGTGCCTGGTGGAGGGCGGTCTCATGACGACCATGGTAACAAATATGCGTGTGCACTTGTGTGCGACCGCACGCATCTCTATGGTGCAGGCATGAACCGATCCGAAGAATTGGCGGGAACTCCGTCAGCAACCGCCGATCCGCACTACGCACACCGCTGGCTGATCCTGCTGGTAGTCCTGATCTCCCAGGTGATGATCCTGATCGACGCCACCGTCATCAATGTGGCGCTCCCCTCGGCGCAGGCGGGGCTGCACTTCTCCGACGCGACCCGGCAGTGGGTGGTGACGTCCTACGTCCTCGCCTTCGGCAGCCTGCTCCCGCTCGGAGGACGGCTGGCCGACCTGGTCGGGCGCAAACGGGTCTTCGTCGTGGGCCTCGTGGGCTTCGGCGTGTTCTCCGCACTCGCCGGCGCCGCCCCTGACACGGCCGTACTACTGATCGCGCGCACTCTGCAGGGAGTGTTCGCCGCCGCACTTGCGCCCACCGCGGTCTCCCTGATCACCGTCACCTTCACCGACCACGCCGAACGCAACAAGGCGTTTGCTGTGTTCGGCGCCGTCGGCGGCGGCTCCGGTGCCCTCGGCCTGCTGCTGGGAGGGCTGCTCACCAGCTACCTGGACTGGCGGTGGACGATGTTCGTCAACATCGCCTTCGCCGCTGTCGCCCTTGTCGGCGCGCTCACCTTGATGACGAACTCCGCCGACCCGGACCGGCCGCGCCTCGATCTTCCCGGTGTGCTGCTGGCGTCGGGCGGTCTGTTCCTGCTCGTGTTCGGCAGCGCCCAGGCCGAGAAGGACGGCTGGGGCGCCGCACTCACGATCGGCTCCCTCGTCGGCGGCGCGATTCTCCTCGCCGGGTTCGTCGCCGTCGAACGCCGCGCGGTCAATCCGCTCGTCCCCCTGCGGGTGGTGCTCGACCGGAACTGCGGCGCGGCCTATCTGAGCCTGCTGCTGGGCAGCGCCGCGCTGTTCGCGCTGTTCCTCTTCCTGACCTATTACTTCCAGGGAATCCTCGGCTACACCCCCATCAGAACCGGCCTCGCCTTCCTTCCCCTGCCCGTCGGGATCGCGGTCGGTGCCACCATCGCCCAAAGTGCCCTGCTCCCGCGCCTCACCGCCCGGACCATCGTCGCCGCAGGACTGGTCCTGTCGGCGTTCGGGGCCGCACTGCTCACAAGGGTGGGCGTCCAGGCCGCATACGCGTCCCGCGTTCTTCCCGGACTCGTGCTGGTCGGCGTCGGTGTCGGCGTCTACTTCGTCATCGCCGTGACCATCGGCAGCGTCCCGGACGACCCGCGCGACGCAGGGACCGCCGGCAGCATGAACAATGTCGGCCAGCAGATCGGCACGGCGCTCGGAGTGGCTGTCATCAGCACGTTTGTCGCGTCGGCGACCAGCAGCTACCTGCACTCCCACGGTCCGGCCAGCCCGCAGCTGCTCGCCCGCGCCGCCGTCCACGGGTACGCGACGGGCTTCTGGTGGGGCGCCGCCACCTTCGCGTTCACCGCCGCACTCTGCACCGCGCTGATCAGGCCGAAGACGTCTCTGGCCGTAGCCGCCGAGCCGTCCGGGCCCCAGCCCGCGGCACCGGCCTTCCAGTGAGCGGCCCTCTGTACGGCCGGCACCCCCGCCGGCAGTGCGCTCCTGCGGTGTCAGTCCCCTTCGCCGTTGACCAGGGCGAGGAACTCCCCGCGACCCAGGGGCGGGACGGGCAGCGGAGTGGGAGCGTCGGAACGCAGGCCGTCGAGCAGGAGGGGGACGAACCGGCGCCACAGGTCGGGGGACACCCTGCCGTAGGTATCGATGAGCGTCGTCAGCAAGGACATCAGCACCCCGACGTCCGTCGACGTGATCTCGGCACGGATCGTGCCCTGGGCCTGTCCGCGCTCCAGCAACTGCTCGATGCACGCCTCGACCCGGGTCCGGACATCCGGCAGCATCGGGCCCTCGGGGGCACTGCGCAGGAAGTCCAGGAGCGCGCGCTTGGCGGCCTGCGGCCGCAGGACCGCCTCGAAGAACGCCGCCAGCCCGGCCAGGCCGTCCCCATGCGCCGCAGCCCGCTCGGCCTCCGCCAACATGGCATCAAATGACTCGGCAAGAACGGCGTCAGCCAGTTCGTACTTGTTGGCGAAGTGCCGGTAGGCGGTGCCCACACCGACCCCGGCCCGCAGCGCGACATCGTCAAGGGTCGGGCTCAGGCCACCCGCGTCGAACAACTCCCGCCCGGCGGCAACCAGCGCCTCCCGGTTACGCGCTGCATCCCTGCGCCGGGGCCGCACCGACTGCCCGGGCTCTTCCGGCTCGCCCACGTCCGACCTCCCTCGACTGCGCCCAGCCTAACTGCGCGGAGCAGCACCTCCGCTTCCGCACCCGGCCGCCCAGGGAGAGGAAAGCTCCGTTGTTGCCGGGCACTGGATGGCCGGGCGGGGAGCCGGCGACACGGGCCGGGGACCAGGCGGGCGGGGGCGGTGTGTGTCGGAGGCGGAGTGCAGGCCGTCGCCGACGGTTTCGGCGAGCAATTGGGCCTGTCGGGCGGTGAACCATGCGAAGGGAGTACGAGGTCGACGGCGAGTGCGCCTGTGTGCACGGTGACGAACGCGGCGGGGAAGGGCGCCGGGGGAAGCCCAGCATCTGCAGGCCGTCGGCCGTCAGGCCCGCGGGCAGGTGCCCGGGAGTGGGCGGTGACGTTGCTGATGAGGACGGTCGCGGGTACCGAGGTCAGCTCGTTCATCATCAGGGCGGTCGCGAGGAACTCCCGCTCGATGTCTCCCCCGTCACCGCTTCCCGCAACTGCCGGTGGATCTCGCCGCCGGGCCCGGCCTCGACAGCCCCGGTGCGAGGCTGAGTGGCTGGTCGCTAGCCTCCAGGCATGTCACAGGAAACCGGCTGGGGAGCCCGGCTAGGGCTCGGCTAGGGCTCGGCTAGGCCGTAATGAAGGGCGTCGTCGAACTCTGGGCGAAGAGGACGCGCGGAGACGGTACGGACCTGCCTCCAGTCGAAGCAGGCAGCAGCCTGGCCGGCGACGGCAAACTGTTCGTAGGCCACCCGGTCTCCAGCGTGGCCCGGCACGGTCTGATCACAGCCGTGGAGCACCTGGATTTCGCGCTGAACGCCATGGCCAAGACGCAGAGTCTGTATCCGGCTGCTTACTTCACCACCCTCCGGGCCGACCTGCTCGGAGCTGCCCAAATCGAAGGGCGAGCGGCGCGCTGTCCGGGGAGCGCAACCGGCTTAAGGCTCTGATCCCCGTCGTCCGTCGGCGGACCCTCCCCGATGCCTGCACTGGTGAGAGCGGGGCGCTGCGGCCGGCGCCCCGTGTGCCGCTGCGCGCGGTCCCGGATGGTAGGCCTGTGCTGGAGGCTGGGCGGCAAGCGCGGTGGCATGCGTGTGCGCCCAGGTCTCGCGCACCCGGTCTTGTGTGGGGGAGGGGGTGCTGGACAGGGGCTGGGGGCCTTTTGCTGTGGTTACTGCGGTGGGGTGACGAAGGTGCCGCGTTGGGGCACGGTGAAGACCAGTCCGTCGGCTGCCAGGACGGCGATGGCGCGGCGCACGGTGGAGCGGGCGAGTCCGTACTCCTGTACCAGGCGCTGCTCGGAGGGGATGGCCCGGTTGGGTTCCCAGTCGCCGCGGGCGATGCGGGCCGTGAGGATCCCGGCCAGTTGCCGGTAGGGGGTTACCGGGCCGTCGGCGTCGATCTCATCGTCAGGACCAAACTCCATGGTCAAGACGCTAGAGATGTCCAGATGACGCGGCAGTTTGAGATACGTCGCGAGACGTATCGATACCAGAGTGCTACAGTTGCTTGAACAAATGGTGGTCTGTCGTTGTGGCAGTCCGGCTGCGGGACCTGGCGAGGTGGAGGGGGGCTGGTCATGGGGGAGCCCGGCTTCACCGAGCGCTGGCTGGACACCGGCTCGGGGCCCGGCGCTGTGGTCCGGGTCCGTGTGACCTGGGTGAACCAGGCGGTCCAGGCGGCGTACCGGGCGTGGCTGGACCATGCCACCTCATGCCCCACCTGCCGGGATGGGGGCGCCCGCGAGTGCACGGTCGTGCTGCCGTTGTGGGACGCCTACCAAGCGGCTCGCCAGGCGGCCCCGTGAACTTCCTGCCCGGCTCAGCCGCCCGGGCTCCCTGCGCGCGTGTGGCTCGACTGCCGTCTTCGTGCTGGGCCACACTGGGGGCACGGCAAGCCGAGGAGGTGAAGGGGAGCGTGAGCGTTGCCGCCGCTGATCATTACGGGCCGTGGACCGTGGACGATGTCCTGGCCCTGCCCGAGGACCCGAGGAACCGAATCGAGTTGGTCGGGGGCGCGCTGATGATGAGACCCGCGCCCGGCCTTGCGCATCAGTGGGCCTCGCACCGCCTTCACGTGCTTCTGGAGCAGGCCGCAGAGGCCGCGAAGGCGCCGGTGTTGGTCTTCGACGCCATCAACGTTCTGGTACCGGACGGCCTGATGATCCCGGACCTGGCCGTCGTTGACGAGAGCGTGGACCTGTCCGGTGTGACCGTGCATGCCCAGGACGTCATCGCCGTTGTGGAGATTGCCTCTTCTTCCACCCGTGTCGCGGACCAGAAGATGAAACCGGCGCTGTATGCGGCAGCGGGGATCGAGCACTACTGGCGCCTGGAACTGGAGCCCGCTCCGCGGCTGTACCTCGGGCACCTTCAGCACGGCGCCTACGCCGACCGGCTGGTCCCAGCCGGCCGGACCACGGCAGTGACAGAGCCGTTCCCCCTGGACATCGACCCCGCCCACCTGGTGAAGCGGTAAGCAACCAGCACGCGCCGACCATGCACGGGAGCATGCGGCTACTGGTGTACGCGCAGGCCTGCCGGCGTCCACGTGAACGCCGACGGGTACGCCGACGGCGCCGGCAACGCCCGGCACGTGCTTGCGGGATGGCCGCGGTTGGCGCCCGAAAGGCTGGAGTCGTCGAGTCGCCGCCCAGCGGCGCTGTTGACGGTGACCGGTGGTGTTCGGGGCGGCGTGTCGGAGTGCATGCCGTCCCCGTAGCGCTCCCTACGAGGCCCCCTACGCGGTCCCCTACGTTTTCCCCTACGGTGACTTCCCCCGCCCGGTGTTGTATTCGTGCAGGTCAGCAGGCATGTGCGTGGGTGGCGGGGGTGCCGACAGCCCTTTACTCCCGTGCTTGTGTGTCAGTGGTGGGTGGTGGAGTGGTCGTGGTGGGGCTTGCGGTGGGCCCCGGGGTGCCCGCCCAGCCCCCGGGGGGTGTGCGCGGGCCGGCGGCCGCGCCCCTCGGCGGCCCGGGGGTCCGGTGCGGCCCCCGGGGGTGGCGGGTCGGGATGTGAAGCGGCGGCGGGGGAGGAGGGCGTGAGGTGACGGGGAGCAGGCGGTGGCCGTACGGGTCGACGGCCCGGGTGCGGGGGCTGGTGCTGCTGGCGCTGGGGGTGGTGAAGGTCGCCACGGCCGGGCAGCTGCGCCGGCTGGTGCTGCCGGGGACAGCGGATGTGCAGACGGTCCGCAACGCGTGCAAGGACCTGAAGGCGGCGGGGCTGGTGGAGTCGGTGGGCTCGGCCAACCGGCCCGGCCGGTCGGGCCGGCCGGTGGCGGAGCAGGTGTGGAACCTGACCACGGCCGGGCTGGCGGCAGCCGCCAGCGAACTCGGCCGCCCCGCCAAGGAGATGGGCGGCACCGCCCGGGAGGCGGCGAAGGCCGGCGCCGCGCACGCGCTGAAGGTGACCGACACCATCGACGCGTTTCTCCAGTCACCACCGCAACCCACCCACCCCATCCCCCGCCGCAGCCCTCGCCTCGCTGACGAAGCCAGGCCCGTAAGCGCCGGGCCCGCCCCAACGGAAACCCCCGCCCAAAACGCCGGGCCTGCCACCGGTACCCAGCCCGCCCCTGCAGTCCAGCCGGCGCCACGGCCGGTATCCGCCCGGCCTCGCGGCCTGGGCACCCTGCACGGCTGGACGACGGAAGTGATCCTCCCGGTCACCGGAACCTTCACGACGCCCGGCAGGGGCAGCCTGCGGGCCGACGCGGTGCTGACTGCACCACAGGACCAGGTGCCGGTGCTGTTTGTAGAGGTCGACAACCACACCGAACCGGCAGCTGTGCTGGCGGACAAGATCGCCCGCTACCACCGCTTCTTCCAGCGCACCATGAACGGCCACCGCGTAGGGGACGACGTCCCGCTGTGGTCGACACGATGGGAGGACTCCGGCCGCGGGGGCTACCCGCCGGTGGCGATCGTCTTCACCAGACGGGTCAGCCCCCAGGTGCTCCAGCGCCGCATCAGCGAAGTGGCCCGCATCTCGAGCCCGTACTGGCAGGGCACCTGGCACACCGGCCCCTACACCGACGCTTCGGGCACGCCAGACGGCTGGCGCACCTACGACTTCACGGTGCCCGTCCTGGCCACCACCGTGGACCAGCTGGCCGCTGACGGCCCGCACGGCCTGGTGTGGTGGCGCTTCGGCCACGACGTCCACGAGGCGCTGATCGCCGCCCTTCACAACCCCGACGACCACCGCGCCTACCGGCAGCGGGACGAGCAGCGGCGCGCCGCCCGCCAGGCCGCCGAACAAGCCCGCGCTGCGGCCAAGGAGGCCCGCAGGCAGCGACGCAAGGAAGAACGGCGCCGGCGACAGGAACAGGCATGGCCCTGCCCGGCCTGCGGCACCGACGTCCATCCAGACGACGACGATGACGGCGGGCAGGGCGACGGCCTGGCGCGCGGAACGGAGTGCCCGCCGTGCCGCAGCGAGCGTGAACGTCTGGACCGGGAACGAGCCGAAGCGGAAGCGCAGTGGCAAAGCGAACGCCGAGCCAACCGGCTGTTCGGCTGGCTGCGCACCTGAACCCGCCGGGACACCATGCGCTTTGCATACACGCCGTGCGGTACACGCGGACGGGCGGCGACTGCTCAGGATCCTGAGCATTGCCAGGGCAGAAGGGACTTGGGCCTCCCGCAGCACATTGGACGGTGCCGCGCACGGCGCCGGCAGACGGTCGGGGTCGAGGCCCCGAAGAGGCGAGTCAGAGGGTGCGGCCGAACAACGTCGTCGGCGCCGCCGTCCCCGTGGCCCACGTACTGACCGGGCAGGACGGGATGCGCAACGCGGCTGTAGGTCGAGCGGGGTCAGGCTGTGTCACTGGCCGCTGGCGTCAGCGGCGGGTGCGGCCGGCACGGGCGCGGCGGCCTGCTGGTGGGCGAGGGATGCTTCCGGCAGGCGCCTGTCGGGGTTGTTTGGGCTGTGACCAGCAGGTGCTCAGCAGTCTCGGTTCCGTCATCGATCAGGTCTCGGTGACGTAACAGCTCCTTGTGTCGCAGGCCTGTCAGGTGGCACTGTTCGCGCGATTGAACAAATGTATGGCCACCAGGAACTGCAGGCGGGGGATGGACGAGCAGGCGTTCGACGCCTTCTATACCGGGAGCGTGAGGCGGCTCATCGGCCAGCTGTACGCCATGATCGGCGACCGTGCCGAGGCACAGGACGTGGTCCAGGAAGCCTTCGTCCGGGCCTGGGAGCATCGGGCCCAGCTGGACAAAGACGGTGCACCCGAGGCATGGGTGCGTACCGTGGCCTGGCGGCTGGCGGTCAGCCGGTGGCGGCGAGTGCGAACCGCGCTCTCCTTCGCGCGGCGCCAGGGCCCGCCCGCGGACGTACCGCCGCCGGACACCCACCATGTGCTGCTGGTACAGGCGCTGCGGCAGATCCCCGCGGCGCAGCGGCGGGCCATCGTACTCCACCACCTGTGCGATCTGGAGGTGAAACAGGTGGCTGCCGAGACCAACTGCCCCGTCGGTACAGTCAAGGCACAGCTGAGCCGGGGGCGGGCCGCGCTGGCAAGGATTCTGGCCGATACTGAGCTGGATCCGCGGGTGGGCCGAGGTTCGGAGGTGGAGCATGGTTGACGAGACTGGTTTGGATGATCACCTCGCCGGCCTTGCCGCCGAGGGCCGGCGGTTCGCCGTGCCGCTGGCCGCGGAGCAGATCCGGGTGCGCGGTGACCGGCGTCGGCGCCGTAAGCGGGCAGCCCAGATGTCGGGCGGCGTGCTGGTGGCCGCTGTCGTCGCCGTGGGAGGCCTGTCGCTGGTCCTGCCGGGTCCGGAGTCGGCACCGACGGCCGCGAAGCCGACACCGTCGCGGAGTGCTCCCCAGTTCGTACCCCCGAGGCCGGCCCCGGGTGAGGAGTACGCCCGCGAGATCGGCTACGTGTACAACGCGATGGTGCTGGAGAACGCGGTCCAGGTGACCGTGGAGCAGCTTCGTACCGAGCGGGGAACGGCCGTACCCACCGGGGTGGTGCACCAGGTGACGCTGTCCCCGCAGACCCCGGTCGAGGTGGAGCAGGTGGCCGGTGGAAAGCCGGCGGACATGCGGTTGGGGGAGCTGGTGGACCGGCTGAGCGGCGGGCCGCGGTGGGCGTTCGCCCTCGACTACGACGGTGAAGGCCGGATTCAGTCGCTGCGGGAAGCATCCTGGCTGACCGTCGACTGAGCTTCAGCAGAGGTCGGAAAAAGTCTGACCGGGATGCAACCCGGGGGATGGTGTGCGGCGTAGAGACCGTGTAACCCCACCACACCGGCTTCCAGGAGAACGTTGACCATGACTGCCTCGCCCCGCCGGGCCACCATGCGCCTGCTCACCGTTGTCGCCTTCGGCGCGCTTGTTTTGACCGGATGCGGCGAGAAGGACAAGGAGCCCACGGATCCCATCGCGGCCGCGGGGACGGACACCGCACCGGCCGGCAGTGGCGAGACGGCCGCCCCGTCGGACGACGGCGAGGGTTCGCAGGACACGCAGGCGTCGACCAGTAAGACCCCGTGGGCCGGCACCAAGCAGTTTGTCACCATCGACAAGGCCTGGACCGAGGGCGGACGGACGTATCTGTCGGTGCGGCCCGCTCAGAAGGAGGTCACCCGGTTCGACACGTGGGAGATCATCCCCGGCACGGGGGCCTTCACGACGGTGACCATGGCCGAGGATGCCCGGGTTCTGCTGACGGTCCAGGTCCGCGGCGACGACGATGCATCCGGCGCCAGCCGGGGCGAGCCGCTGCCGTACTCCCAGGCCGAGTTCGTCACCCTGCATGAGCAGCTGGACCCCAGGATCTCTCCAGGCATCGGGTACGACCTGAGCTTCGACGGAGAGGGGCAGGTGGTCAAACTGCAGTCTTTGTACTCGTCGTGAGCCGCGCACGCCTGGGCCTCAGGGGGACCGCGGAGGAGGTGGAGCATGGTTGACGAGACCGGCTTGGGGGATCACCTCGCCGATCTTGCTGCCTCGGGGCAGCGGTTCGCCGTGCCGCCGGCCGCGGAGCAGATTCGGGCACGCGGCAATCAGCGGCGGCGCCGCAAGCAGGCGGCTCTGGTTTCCGGCGGCGTGATTCTGACCGCTGCTCTGGCCGTGGGAGTCCTGTCTCCGGTCCGGCTCGGTCCGGCGCCGGCACCGGCTGCCGCGAAGCCGACAACACCGAGCACGCTACGGTTCGTGCCCCCGACGCCGGCCCCGGGTGAGGAGTACGCCAGCGAACTCGGCTACGTGTACGACGCAGTGCTGCTGAAGGGGGATACGGTCCAGGTCACCGTGGAGCAGCTTCGTACCGGAGTGGTACACAAGGTGACCATGCCGACACAGACCCCGGTGGAGGTGAAGCAAGTGGCCGGCGGGAAGCCGGGGGACATGCGGCTGGGCGAACTGGTGGGCCGGCTGCGCGCCGGACCGCACTGGGCGTTCGCCGTCGACTACGACGGCGAGGGCCGAATTCAATCGCTGAGAGAAGCCTTTTGGCTGACCGTCCAGTGAGGTAGTCAAAGACAGTTCCTGAGTTCGTTCGGGAACGGATGGCGAGATCCCGCCGGTCTTCCCGACCGGTCGGGATCTTTGTCGTTGCGTGGGAATGCGGCGACATCACAGTTCGGTGCGCTCGCGAAACTCCAAAAACAATCTGCCCGGGATGCAACCCGGCAGACGGTGTGGGGCGTAGAGACCATGTAACCCAACCAGACCGGCTTCCAGGAGCAGTTGACGATGAACACCTCACGCTGCCGGACCACCATGCGCTGGCTCAGCGTTGTCACCCTCGGCGCCATTGCCCTGACCGGATGCAGCCAGAAGCCCGTGGATCGGATGGACCCCGCCGCGGCCGCAAAGCCGACGCCGTCTTCCATATCGGCCGACGAGACGGACGCCCGGGCCGATGGCGGCAAGAAGTCCGCAGAGCCTGCCGAGGCCACGAAGAAGGTGTCGCCATCCGCACCGGCCGGTAATTCGGGTACCCGGTCGGACGGCGGTCAGAAGTTCGCGGAGCCCACCACTGTCGCAAAGACAAAGTCGCCTTCCACACAGACGGGCACCCGTTCCGACAGCAGCGAGGCGGCGAAGGACACGTCGGCCTCGACCAGTAAGGCCGCCTTCGCTGGCACCGAGCAGTTCGTGACGATCAACAAGGCCTGGACCGAGGGCGGACTGACCTATCTGTCGGTGCGGCCCGCCCAGAAGAAGATCAACATCCAGTTCGACACCTGGGAGATCCTCCCGGGCACTGGCCCGTTCACCACGGTGCCCATGGCCAAGAACGCCCGAGTTCTGCTGACGACCCAGGTTCGCGGCGAGGTCGCTGGGTTCAGCCGCGGCGAGCTGCTGCCCTACTCCCCGGCCCAGTTCGTCACCTTGCTGAACCAGCTGGACTCCGGCCTGTACGACGGCATCGGGTACGGCTTGGTCTTCGACGGAGCAGGTCAGGTGACCAGCCTGAAGTCGCTGTACAAGCCCTGACGGAGGCCTTGTCCCAAGGCTGGGTAGTTAACGGATTTGCGCTGGTTGCAAGGGGTTTCGGCGACGATTGAAACGTGGGTAACGAGATCGACGTTGATTGATAGTCCGCGCTGGTCCCCTGCGCGGGGTGTGCCCGCCTCTTAGGCCGTCGCGGGGCGGCCTGGGCGCGCGCATGCCGAGCGCGTCGAGTTCGGCTCACCGTTGTTCGGTTAACCTCATGGTCTGGCGGCGGGTGTTGTCCACGGCAGGGAACCGGGCCTGGCGATGGAAGGCGTCCGTGGCGGGTCAGGGGCCCGGGTGTTCGCCTGTCGGGCGGGCTTCGGTTACCCATGGCCGGCGGTGGGCGCGAGGGCCAGGTGGTGGGCTGGCTTGGCGCCACTCCGGCATGTTTGCCTATCCGAAGAGTTGGAGGCGGGTTTTGACGCCGTCGGCTTCGAAGTCGTAGATGTTGTGGTTGATGCGGAGGCCGTCGACGGCGCCGATCCACATGTTGTCGCGGCCCTTGCCGACGGCGACGGTGAGGATGGTCGGTGGTGCGATGCCGCCGGTGAAGGAGGCTTTCAGTTGGGTGAACGTGCACGGGGTGGCCTGGGTGCAGGAGGTCTCGTTGCGGGTGAGGAACCAAGTGCCGGTGGTGGTGGCGTCGATGTACGGGCTCCAGCGGTCCACCACGGGGGAGGCGGGCGGGGTCCACACCATGGTGGAGTAGTTGTCGCCGGCGGTCATGTTCGGGTCGATCTCGAACCTGATGTTCGGCATGTTGGTCGGGCCGCCGTAGCCGAGGTTCTCACTGGTCTGGAAGACGTGGAAGCCGACCTTGGTCAGGCCGAGCACCGGGTTGCCGTAGAAGTCGCGTTCGTTGCCGAAATCGACCTTCTCGCTGGGGGGATTCAGCGTGGTGGAGTTGTTCGCGACTTCGATGCCCAGGCTGCCGGTGCCGTAGGGCGGCCGGGCGGCGGATGCCGGTACGCCGAAGGAGCCGACCGGTCCGTTCCTCAGGATGGCGACGGGGGAGCCGATCGTGTTACGGGTGATCACGCCCCAGTTGTCTGCGAAGAGATCCCTTTCGTCTGCGAGGGCAGCCGTCGATCCTGGGACTGTCGACGCCGCTATCGCGGCCAGGGCTATGACCGCGAGCGCGCCTCGGCGCACGCCAAATCGAGCGTTCACTGATGTTCCTTTCATGGGTGGAGGCCAGCCAGGGGCTTCTGGCACATGCCAGGTGCATAGCACTCCGATAGACACGCACGGTCACCATACATGACACGCGGTGATAGTGCCTGCTGAGAACGAGGGCCAGCCAGGGCAGTGCGCCCGCCGTGACGGGGGCAGCATCGCCCAAGACCTCGCGAAGTGTTCCGTACGTCTCAACGACTGCTACTGCGGGGCCCACGTGCAGGTCAGACAACATCCGAACAGGACGGGCCCCGGACGGCAGCAAACGCTGTTGGTAAATCCGGGGCCTGCGTGACGACGGCCTAATGTGGCCCCGTTGGGGTTGTGCAGGCCGTCGTCGTGTTTCTGGGGGTGGGTTCGGTGCACAGTTGACCTTCTGCCGCAGCTCGTCGGGGAGGGTGGCGTTGCGGATGTGGTGTAGCGGCACCTTGGCCTGGGCGGACAGCAGTCGTTGGGTGACCTCCAGGCGGCCCATCTCGAGGCTGAAGAACACCGATGGTGCCCGTCGCGTAGCGAGCAGGCGCGGACGAAGTCCATGGTCAGGGTGGACTTGCGCATGGCGGGGGGCCTGCGACGACGATGAGCTGGCCGGGCTGCACCCCGTTGGTCAGGGTGTTCAGGTCGATGAAGCCGGTGGAGATTCCGCTGAGCGCGCCGGTGCTGGCGGCGCGGCGGTCGTAGTCGTCGTGGAAAGGGTCCAGGGCCCAGGGCTGATTCAAAGTCGTGGTGATCATGTGGCGTTGCTGGTCAGGGCAGGCCGATCAGGTTCAGCGGGCGGGTGAAGGGCGTGTAGGAGACCTCGCGCAGGCTGGAGGCGATGCCGCGATGCCCGGCGGTGCGCAGGGTGCTGATCGCGAAGCTGCGCAGCGTGGCCATGTTCTCCGGCCCGTGCCCGGTTCGGATCTTCGAGGCGTCCTCGCTGAAGGTGGTGTCTCTGACGTGGTGCACAGCCTCGATACCCCACTGCGAGCGGGCGAGTTGGCCGATTACCTGCGGGGATGCCGCGCGTGCCGGAAGGTCGGTGATGGTGTAGACGGTCTCGCGGGTGATCTTGCCGGTCCTGAGGTCGGTGCGGTGCCGGTGGATCTTTGCGGCCTGCGCCACGTGCGGGAAGTCCAGGCCGAGGTCGGTGACGGTGAGGGTGCGCACCGAGCGGGTCTCGCGCCGCCCGTGTCCGCTCTCGCGCTCGTAGCGCCGCGCGGTCACCTGTTTCCACGGCAAGGAGCGCAGCGCATCGTGCAGCGTCGGCTGGTTCCGCTTGACCACGAGCACGTAGTGCGCCTTCTTCCCACCAGCCACCTGGCGTGGTCGCGGTGGGTGTGCAGGGCGTCGGCGGTCACCACGACGCCGGCCAGGTCGAACGGCGCCAGCAGGCGGGTGAAGCCGGTGACCTCGGTGGTCTTGTCCGGCACCCGAAGTTGACTGACGGTGCGTCCGCCGGTGAGGACGGCGGACAGCAGGTGGGCGGCCGGGGTGACATCGGTGCGCGAGCCGCGGGCGCACTTGCCGTCAACGGCCAGGGTCCGGGCGCCGGCGGGGTCGCATCCGAGCAGGTCGGCGAGCCCGCCGGGACGCACCAGGGTCAGAATGCGGCGGATCGTGGAGCCAGATGGTGCGCGGCGCACGCCCAGCGGGCCTGCGGCACGTACGCCGAGGCGGGCCAGGGTGTCCTGCGGTGCATGGCGTGCCCACTGGCCGATGGCCAGATAGGAGCAGGCTCCGGCCAGCACCGCGCAGCAGGCGGTGAGCAGGACTGCCACCAGCGCGTGGCGCCGTCCGCGCCGATCCCGCGGATCGCGAAGAACCCCCAGTCGCTTGGCGATGCCGTGCGCGGCGCGCTGGGCGGCGGTGGGCGACTTGGTCAGACAGACAGTGGCAGACTGGCGGCACATCGAAGCTCCGGAAGGCAGGGCGACTTGGCAAGGTCACCCCGTCAACCGGAGCTTCGTTGCGTTCGTGACGGCCTCCCACCGGATCGTCACACCCCTGCGACCTGCACACCCTCGTGATCACCACGACTTTGAATCAGCCCTGGTCCAGGGCCGGGCCGAGTAGGTCCAGGCTGTCATCGCCGGTGTCGTGATAAACGGCCTGCAGCGCCTGTTGCTGGGTGGCGATGATCTTGCTGGCGGTGCCTTCACCGCGCATCGCCTGGTTCGCTGCGGTCAGGTTCGCGGTGATCACATCCCGGAGCGCGGCGCACTCGCGAACGATAAGGGCGTAGTGCTCGGCGTTGGGGACGGTCGGTGTGGCCTGCCCCAGCTCATGCAGGTACGGCGCGCCGCCGACCCGGGGAATCTCGCCGGTCCTGGTCAGCTCGGTCGCCACGGCGATCGGGTCCGCCGCGTCGCCCCGCAGATACAGGGCGACGATCGTGGCGAACACGGTCGCGTGCGCGGGGCCGGCAGAAATGCCCGCCGGACACTACCTCGAGGACCTCGCCGATCGCGTCACGCGACAACAGCATCGTTCCCAGACGGCCATCTCGGCTTCCAGGTCATGCGGCGGCGCATACCGCGCGGCATCACGCTGCCGGGAATCTGAAGGTCGGTCACCGGGTACCTGCCACAGCAAGCGTGCTGCAGTCGGGGCAGTCGACGTACTCAAAGGACTCGTCGAACTGCTTACGGGTGTGCCTGTCACACGCCCCGCACTGATCCGCCGGAACCGTTGACCGCTCCGCATGCTTGACCAGATCCGTCCATACCCGTGTAGCCATCTCCTTGGCCCGGTCACGCAGCCACCACACTGGAAAGCCCTGCGCCAGCAACTCCACCGCAGCCGTCCGCAGCGCCTGCTGTACGGGCCCCGTCATCGGCCGGTGCAGCGCCTCGATGTAGGCAGCGAGAACCTGATCTGCCTCCGCGTTGCCAGGCCGCTGGATCGGCACCGCTGCTGGGTTTTCGGGTGCAGCCTCTTCTCTCCTGCGTCCGGGGAGCTGCCCTCTGATGCCGCAGCGTTGGCTGCGGCGGGAGAGGGGAGAGGGAGAAGAACGAAGGGGAAGGGGCACAGACTATTCGGAATGGGTTGACGATCTGCGCGCCGTTCTTCGGGCTGAATCGCGGCGATGTCTTGACCAGGTTGCGCTTCAGTAGACGGGCTTTGTTGTCCTGCGGGGACCGGAGCGACATGTGCGCCTTGTCGGCGAGCTGCTGCATGTGCGCGATTACGTAGCCCGGGTCGTCGGTGTGGTTGGCGCACGCCATCAAGAACGGGTGCGCCTCTCCTGACCTCGCCCCGAAAGGCGAGACCGGAGGTTCCATCATGTCCGTTGCGACTCTCTTACGGCAGCGTTCGCGCGCACTGCTGCTTGTCACCGGTGTGCCGCTCGCGCTGGCGGCGGCCGTCGTGGACGGCGTCCGTGTCCGCTGCCGGCTGGAGGCCGCCCGCCGCGATCCGCTCACCGGCCTGCCCGGCCGCGACGGACTGGCCGCCTATGCCACCAAGTCCCTGGCCTCCGGCCACCGCACCCAGCAGTTGCTGCTGGTGATGTGCGACGGCAACGGCTTCAAGGCCATCAACGATGGTTTCGGGCACGCCGCTGGCGACCAGGTCGTATCACCCTCGCCCACCGCCTTTGGCAGTGGGCCACCGCCCACTGAGGCGTCGCCGCATGCCTGGGAGGCGACGAATTCGTCGCCCTCGTACACCTCCCCCGCCACGCGGCCGGCCGTGAGCTGACCGCACTGCGGGCGCACATGAACCGCCCCGTCCTGTACCAGGACCTCCTGCTGCCGTTCACCGTCTCCATCGGCGCCGCCCACACCACCGACCTGCCCGGCGACGACTACGGCGCCCTCCTGCACGCCGCCGACGTCGCCATGTACCGGGTCAAGACTGGCACCGAGGCGTTCCCGCACCTGGCCGGCAACGAGGACGCAGCGGTCACCCCGGTCAACGGCCGCCACCCCGGCCGACCCGGCACCCACGCCCCGGGACAGGTCCTATGACCGGCCATACCGGGAACCGTCGGCCCCGGGCCCGCCACCTCACCGTCGTCACCGACACAGACACCGCCGTCACCCCGGCCACGCAGCCCGCACTTTTGGACTGGCACGACGCCTCCTACTTCCGCTGGGATACGCCCTGCGTACCGTGCGGAAAGCTCACCCCGCTGCGCTCACACACAACAGTGAACCGGCCCACGGCCCACAAGGTCTGCGCCGAAGGCTGGAACGCCGAAAACCCCGGCAAGGCCCAGTTCGTCTCCGACCCGCCCCGGGGTAAGCGCAACAACATCCACGCGTGATCCCCGTTATGTTTTTCGCGGTCCTGCAATGGGGCCGCTGGCCTTCGGGCCCGGCATGACTGTTACCCCCTGTCGAACGGATGACCTGGGGGGTGG
>NZ_JBHYMQ010000043.1:0-68345 GCF_042742985.1 Streptomyces sp. NPDC058864
GCCGGTGGGGGTGAGGAGGCGGTCCAGGGTGTCCCCGGACCGCCTCCTTACCCACCCTTCTCTCCTCGGCCTTGGGCCGGGTCGGCCGGAGGGGGTGAGCAGGGCACTTGCGGCAACTCCGGACTGCTTCATCACCCCCCACCGGGCGTTGGTCGCGCAACTCGCGGAGGGGGTGGGGTCGTAGGGGTGGGCGTTCTGGACGCTGACGTGTATTTGTTGTGCGGCAGAGCGGCACCTGTCCGTATCGCCCGCCATGCACATAAATATGCGGTACAGAATGCCCATCCCGGAGGCCCCGCCCCCGGCCCACCAACGAACCCGGGCGAGACCCGCACCAACCAACCGGGGCCACGGGAGGGCGGGCGGGAAAAACCCCAACCGCAACCACAACGCACCCGCACACGAACAACCGGCCGCAATCACAACCGCGTCCGGGGACACGCCGACCCGACTGCGGGCATTGACAAGGGAGTTGAGCAAACGTTGTCATGAGCATATGCCGTCCCTGATCGGGCGTCGGGAGATCCTCGACCATGCCCGGACACAGCTGACCGCCGGTCCGGGCGTACTGCTCCACGGAGCGGCCGGGATCGGCAAGTCCGCCCTGCTCGCGGCGCTGACCGACGAGGTCCCGCCGGGAGGCTCCGTGCTGCGGGCCGTCCCCGTCGAGGAGGACGCGAAGCTGCCCTTCGTGGCGTTGATGGACCTCTTCGCCCGCGTGCCGGAGGAGTACGTCGACGGGCTGAGCGCGGGGCCCCGGGCCGCCCTGCGGGCGGCGTTGCTGCGGGGGCACGAGCCGGTCGCGACGCAGAGCCGGCTGGCGGTGCGTGACGCGGCCGTCGAACTGCTGCGGGCGCTCGCGGCGGCCGGCCCCGTGCTGATCGTCGTCGACGACCTGCAGTGGCTCGACACGCCGAGTGCTGAGGTGCTGTCGCTCGCGCTGCGCAGGCTGCCCCCGGGCGAGGGCGTGCGGTTCCTGGCCGCCGAGCGCGTCGTGGAGGGGGAGGAGCCGCTCGGGATGCGGTGCTGCCCGCCGGGCACCACGGCGCTGCCCGTGCCGCCGCTGTCCGACGGTGACGTGGCCGCGCTGCTGCTGGACCACACCGGGGCGGAGCTGCCCGAGCCGGCCGTGCGCGCCGTCCAGGACACGGCCGCGGGCAATCCGCTGTACGCCCTGGAGCTGGGCCGGGCCCTGATGCGGGACGGGACGCCGTTCGAGACCGGGGACGTGCTGTCCGTGCCGCCGCGGTTGCGCGACCTGCTGCTGGACCGGGTGCGGCTGCTGCCCGCCTCCGCCCGGCAGACGCTCCTGGTCGCGAGCGCAGCGGCCCGTCCCACGGTGCCGCTGCTCGGCGCCGCGGGGATCCCCGACCCGGAGGGCGACCTCGGCACCGCGGAGGCCCTGGGGGTCGCCGTGGCCGACGCCGAGGGAACGATTCGCTTCCAGCACCCGCTGATCCGCGCCGCGGTGTACGCCGACGCCCCCGAGCACGGCCGGCGCACCGCGCACAAGCTGCTGGCCCGCGTGGTGCCCGAGCCCGTGGAGCAGGCCCGGCACCTGGCCCTGGCCCACCCGCACGCGGACGAGGCCACCGCGGCCACGCTCGCGACCGCCGCGGATTCCGCGCGCCGTCGCGGCGCCCCCGCCACCGCCGCGGAACTGGCCGCCCTGGCGGCCCGCCGTACCCCCGAGGACCGACCCGACGAGCGGGCCGACCGGCTGCTGGCGGCCGCCGAGTACGCCAGCGACGCCGGGCTGCGGGGCGACGCGGACCGGGCCGCGGAGACCGTGCTCGCGGAGGCCGGCTCCGCGCGGCAGCGCGTACTGGCCCGGCTGATCATGCTGGGCAACGCCGGCCAGGCGCTGGGCGCCGCGGGACGCCTCATCTCGGACGGCCTGGTGGAGGCCGAGGGGCACCCCGGGCTGGAGGCCCGGCTGCACCAGTGGGCCGCCCTGCGGCACCTCATCGGCGGCCGGCCCGCGCAGGCCTCCGCCCACGCCCGCCGCGCCGCCGACATGGCGGTCCGGGCGGACGCCGTCGACACCCGGGTGGCCGCCCTGGCGCTGCTCGCCCGGCTGCACGCGCTGCACGGCGAGGCGGAGGCCGCCGAGGCCGCGCTCGGCGAGGCGTTCGGCCTCCCCGTGCCGCCGGACGGGCCCGGCGCCCGCGAACTGGTGCGCACCCGCGCGATCCTGGCCGCCGACGCCGACCGCATCACCGACGCGGAACACGAGATGGCCGGACTCCTCGGCAGGACCGGCGAGTACGCCTCCGTCGAGGAGACCGCCGCGACGCTGGTGGCGCTGATCCGCATACAGGTGCGGTCCGGCCGGTGCCGCGAGGCCCTGGACAACGTCGCCCGCTGCGCCGTGCTCCCCGTCCGGGCCGGCGACGACTCACCGCCCGTGCTGTACGCCGCCGCGCTCGCCGAGACGGTCGGAGGACGCCTGGAGCGCGCGCTGGAGCTCACCGACCGGACGATCCGGGCCTGCATGACGGACGGGGACCAGCTCTTCCTGCTGCGGGCCCTGGGCGTCCGCGGCCGGGCCCAACTGCTGGCCGGGGGGCGGGAGAACACCGCGGCGGCCGTAGAGACCCTGCGGCAGGTGCGCAGGCTGGGGGAGACGATGGGGATCGCCGACCCGGTGATGCTGCGCTGGTACGGGGACCTCGCCGAGGCAAGCGTCATCCTCGGCGACACGGACTCCGCCGCCGAGGTCCTGCGGGCGGCCCGCCGCCGCGCCGGGGCGCGGCCGTCCGCGAGCGTGCTGTCCGCCCTGGAGCGCGCCGAGGGCCTGCGCGACTGCGTGCTGGGCCGCTCCAAGCGGGGCGTCACCCGCATCCAGGCCGCCGCGGAGAGGCTGCGCGGCCGTTCGCTCCCCATCGACCTCGCCCGCACGCTGATCGTGCTGGGCGCCGCCGAGCGCCGTCCGCGGCGGGCGGCGGCGGCCCGGGGTGCCCTGGTCGAGGCGCTGGAGATCAGCTCGGCCGTCGGCGCCGCCCCGGTCGAGGCCCGGGCCAGGGCGGAACTGGCCCGGCTCGACGCGCGGCGGGAGACGACGGCGCGGACGCCGAACTACACGTAGTCGTAGAAGCCGTGGCCGCTCTTGCGGCCCAGCCGGCCCGCGTCGACCATGCGCTGGAGCAGCGGCGGAGCGGCGTACAGCGGCTCCTTGAACTCCTCGTACATCGACTCGGCGACCGAGGCCACGGTGTCCAGCCCGATCAGGTCGGAGAGCTTGAGCGGGCCCATCGGGTGGGCACAGCCCATCTCCATGCCGTTGTCGATGTCCTCACGGCTGGCGATGCCGGTCTCGAACATCCGGATCGACGACAGCAGATACGGGATGAGCAGGGCGTTGACCACGAAGCCCGCGCGGTCCTGGGCCCGGATCGGGTGCTTGCCCAGCACGTCGGTGACGAGCTTCTCGGCGCGCACCAGCGTCTGGCCGTCCGTGGTGAGGGCGGGGATCAGCTCAACGAGCTTCTGGACCGGCGCCGGGTTGAAGAAGTGGATGCCGATCACCTGCTCCGGGCGGGAGGTCGCCACGGCGAGCTTCACCAGCGGGATGGAGGAGGTGTTGGAGGCCAGGATCGCGTCGCGGCGGGTCACCACCTGGTCGAGCACCTGGAAGATCTCGGTCTTGACCTGCTCGTTCTCGACGACGGCCTCGATGACGAGGTCACGGTCGGCGAAGTCGCCCAGGTCGGTGGTGAAGCTGAGGCGCTCCAGCGTCGCGTCGCGCTCCTCCGCGGTGATCTTGCCGCGCTCCGCCGCCTTGCGGAGCGAGTTCGTCAGCCGGGTGCGACCCAGTTCCAGGGCCTCGCCGGTGGTCTCCGCCACCCGGACGTCCAGTCCGGCCCGGGCGCACACCTCGGCGATACCCGCGCCCATCTGGCCACAGCCCACCACACCGACACAACGGATGTCGTCGTTCAACGCCCAGCCTCTCCCTGATCGCGAGATGGAGACCCGGACCGTCGTGAGGTCCGGACCAGCCCGCTCGACATTACACCCGGCCGGCCCACCGGTCCGGGCCCCGGCAAGGGCCGCCCGGCCGGGCACGACGCCGTCGGCGGCACCCGTGCGCCGGAGGCGACGCGAGTGGCCGGGCGGGACGGACGGGACCCGGAGGCACCCCCGGACCCGTCCGGCTCCGGGTAGGTTGCCGGACGGGTCGATTCGGCCCAGTATCAGCGAAATATGAATATGACGGGGAATCAGGGGACAGCCATGCGCCGACTCTCACGCAGGACCTTCGCCGCGGGCGCCGCCGGGGCGATCGGCACCGTCCTCGGCGCGGGCGAGGCCGCGAGGGCGGCGGAAAGGACGGCCAGGATCGCCGGCGCGGTGCCCGCGGGGACGGAGTCACCGTCCGGCACGGCGGGCGGTCCTGGCGCACCGGCGCAGTTCCGCGGCATGTGGCTGGCGACGGTCGCCAACCGGGACTGGCCCTCCGCCCGGGGGCTGCCGGCCCGTCAGCAGTACGACGAACTCCTCGGCTACCTCGACCTCGCCGTCGAACGGCGCCTCAACGCGGTCGTCATGCAGGTCCGCCCGACCGCCGACGCGCTGTGGCCGAGCCCGTACGAGCCCTGGTCGGAGTACCTGACCGGGGTCCAGGGCCGGGATCCCGGCTGGGACCCGCTCGGCACGGCCGTGACGGAGGCACACGCGCGGGGGCTGGAACTGCACGCCTGGTTCAACCCGTTCCGCGTCGCCACCCACGACGACCCCGCACGGCTCTCCCCGGACCACCCGGCCCGGGTCAACCCCGACTGGACGGTCGCGTACGGCGGCAAGCTCCACTACAACCCCGGGCTCCCCCAGGTCCGCCGCTTCGTGCAGGACGCCATGCTCGACGCCGTCCGCCGCTACCCCGTCGACGGCGTGCACTGGGACGACTACTTCTACCCCTATCCGGTCGCGGGCCGGCGCTTCGCCGACGACGACGCCTTCGCCCGGTACGGGGAGGGCTTCGACGACCTCGCCTCCTGGCGGCGCGACAACATCGACCTGCTCGTCAGCGAGACCGCCGCCCGCGTCCGGGCGCTCCGCCCCGGCACCCGCTTCGGTATCAGCCCCTTCGCCGTCTGGCGCAACCGCGGCACGGACCCGCGCGGCTCCGCGACCCGCGGCGGGGTCCAGACGTACGACGACCTCTACGCCGACACACGCGGCTGGGTCCACAAGGGCTGGATCGACTACATCGTGCCCCAGGTGTACTGGCACATCGGCTTCGACGTCGCCGACTACGCCACGCTCGTGCCGTGGTGGGCCGACGTGGTCGACGGCACGGGCGTCCACCTCTACATCGGCGAGGCGCTCTACCGCGCCGGCGCCGCCGGCGAGGCGGCCGCCTGGCAGGACCCGGCGGAACTCTCCCGCCACCTCGAGCTGGACCGGAGCCATCCCCAGGTGCTCGGCAACGTGTTCTTCTCCGCCAAGGAGGTCGCCGCCGACCCCATCGGGGCGATGTCCCGCGTCGTCGCCGACCACTATCCGACCCGCGTCCGCACCCCCGGCCGGGGGCCGGGCGCGTAGCCGCGCACGCCGAGCGCCGCGGCCGCGTGGTGCCACGGCCGCGGTCCCGCACGATCCCGTACGGAGCGGCTCAGCGGGTGGGGGGCGCGCCCCGCCCGTGCTCCACCGTTGAGTCCGGCCCGGGGGACAGGATGCACTCGTGGCCGTCGTCGTACCGGACCCGGTACGGCGGCTCGCCGCCCTGCCCCATCACCTCGACGATCTCGGCCACCTTGTCGTGCTGGCCGACGACCCGCCCGTGCTGCCTGACCCGGTCACCCTTGTTCGCGTGCATCGGTCGACCTCCTGAGAACTCGGCGGTCCGCAGCCCTTGCCCCTCCAGTCTAGGTTCGGGCGTCCGCTCCGCACCCCCGGGAACGGAGCCGGCGCTCAGGCCGGCCGCAGGCCGAGTTCCGCCAGCATGCGCGGGTCCGGGGTGCGCCGGTAGCCCGCCCACAGCGGTCCGCCGCAGGCGTGCAGCACCGCGTCCACCGCCGCCGCGAACGGCTCGCGCGGGCCGCCGCGGACGAGGCCGCGGTAGCCGCCGAGCAGGAGCCCCGCGAGTTCGGGGTCGGCCTCGCGCAGCCGTCGGGGCAGCCACTTGCCGCCACCGCGCCAGTGCCCGCGGGTGGCGAGCAGGAGCTCGGCGGCACCGTCCAGCAGGGCGGCGGCCACGGCGAGGAGTTCGTCCTCGTCCAGCGCGCCGAGCAGGTCGTCGCGCAGGTCGGTGACGCAGTAGCGCCGGTGGTCGCGCGCCGCGTCCGTGACCGCGGGCGGTCCGGCGGCCAGGATCCGCTCCGCGGTGTCGCGCAGCCGGGCGGCGGTCCCGTCGCGGTCGAGCAGGACGACGCCCCGCGCGCACATGAACGCCATCGTGCCGTTGCCGCGGTCGCGGTCCCAGCCCATGAAGGCGTGCGCCGACTCGGGGGTGTGCACGAAGAGCTCGACCGGCCAGGACCCCCAGGTCAGCGATTCGGCGTGGCACCCGGCGGGCGGATCGAGGACGACGACCACGTCCAGGTCGGACGTCGCCGTCCCCTCACCGCGGGCGGTGGACCCGCCGAGGAAGCCGGCGAGGGCGTCGGGGAAGCGTTCGGCGAGAAGGGCGCGGGCCGCGCCGATTGGATCTTCCATGCGCGGACCCTACGCCCTTCGCAGCGGGTTCAGAACGGGTAGTGCGCCTGCCGAGTGGCCAGGGTGACCCAGCGGGTGTTGGAGAACGCCTCCAGGCCCCAGCGGCCGCCGAACCGGCCGTAGCCGGAGGCCTTGAAGCCGCCGAAGGGCGCCTGCGGTTCGTCGGCCACCGACTGGTCGTTGACGTGCACGATGCCGGTGCGCAGCCGGCGGGCGACGGCGAGGCCGTGGGTGCCGTTCTCGGTGATGACGCCCGCGGTCAGACCGTGGTCGGTGTCGTTGGCCAGGGCCACCGCCTCGTCGTCGTCGGCGAAGGAGGAGACGGTGACGACGGGGCCGAAGGCCTCGCCGTAGTAGATCTCCGCGTCCTTGGGCACGTCCCGCAGCACGGTGGCCGGGTGCACCGCGCCGTCCGGTTCGCCGCCGCCGGCCAGCACGGTGGCGCCCTTGGCGACCGCGTCCCGCACCAGCGCGGCCACGCGCCGCGCGGAGGCCTCGCTCACCAGCGGCCCGATCACGGTGTGCGGGTGCGCGGGGTCGCCGGAGGGCAGCGTGCCGACCTTGGCGGCGAACTTGGCCGTGAACTCCTCGGCGAGGCTCTCGTGGACGAGGATGCGGTCACCGGACATGCAGATCTGCCCGGAGTTGAGGAAGACGCCGAAGACCGCGGCGTCGACGGCGTAGTCCACGTCGGCGTCGTCCAGCACGACGATCGCGTTCTTGCCGCCGAGCTCGAGCACGGCGGGCTTGAGGTGGCGTGCGGCGTGGGTGCCGATGATCCGCCCGACCTCCGTCGACCCGGTGAAGTTGACGATGCGGACCCTCGGGTCGGCGATCAGCGCCTCCGCGACCTCGGCGGCGTCCTCGCGGGCGTTGGTCACCACGTTCAGCACGCCGTCCGGCAGCCCGGCCTCGCGCAGCACGTCGGCGACGAACAGGCCGCAGGCCACCGGGGCGTCCTCGCTCGGCTTCACCACGACCGTGTTCCCCGCCGCGAGGGGTGCGGCGACCGCGCGGACCCCGAGGATGACCGGGGCGTTCCACGGCGCGAAGGCGGCCACGACGCCGACGGGCTCGCGTACCGCCATGCCGAGGACGTCCTCCTCCTGCGCGCTCAGCACCTCGCCGCGCGGCGCGGTGACGGCGGCGGCCACCTCGCGCAGGATGTTGGCGGCCAGCCCGACGTTGAAGTAGGCCCAGGGGCGGGTTCCGCCGGCCTCCTGCGCCATGATCTCCGCGGCCTGCTCGGTACGGGCCTCCAGCAGGTCGGCAGCGGTCAGGAAGATCTTGCGCCGCGCGAACGGGCCGAGCGCCGCCCACTGCGGGAACGCGGCCTCGGCGGCGTCCACCGCCCGGGTGATGTCCTCGACGCCCCCGGCGGCGACGGTGGCGTACACCTCGCCGGTGAAGGGGCTGACGTCCTCGGCCGTGCGTCCGGAGACGGCCGGGACGTCCTTGCCGCCGATCAGCAGTTCGCGGGAGATGGTCATGGCAGCCCCTGTTCTGGCGCGCGAACAGCGCTGTTCGCACAGTGAACTATCGTTCATCGACCGTTCGGGCACTGAGTCTGCGACGCGCCCCCCGCGCTGTCAACGGACCGGGACGCGCTTTGTGCGCGGGGCGGGAGGGCGCCGTGCCGGGCGGCGGGGTTCCTGCCGCGGGCTGCCTCGGCGCCCGGGGGATGCCGTCGCCGGTGTGCCGTGAACGTGGCCGGCGGGCATGGGCAGAGCGTGAGCGCGCGGACGACGGCACGGCAGCGGGGCCTGAACCGGTGCCGCCGCCGTCGGGCCGACGTCCGGGCGTACGCGTGGAGGCCGGCCCCGGAGGGTGTGCGGGGACGGGGCGCCGTCCGCAGGCGGACGCCGTCTGCCGTTCACGGGGTTCGGTGTACGCGCCCCGGCCGCCTCCCGGGGCGCGGCAAGAGCGTCGGGGAATGCCGGTGCGGGCGCCGGGGCCGGGGGTGGAGCGCCTGTCGCCCTGCCGGTCGTACCGAAGCCGGTGATGCTGCGACGCAGGGCCGCCGTGAGGGCGGCCCTGCGTCGCGGGCGGGGGGTGTCAGGCGTCGGCGCGGCGGGCGCGCTCGGCGTCGCGCTCCTTGAGACGGGCGGTCTCCTTGCGGACCTCGGCCTGGGTGGCGCGCTCCTTCTGCAGCCACTCCGGCGCTTCCTGCTTCAGCGCCTCGATCTGCTCCGTGGTGAGCGCCTCGGTGACCCCGCCGCGGGCGAGACCGGAGATGGAGACGCCCAGCCTGGCCGCGACGACCGGCCGCGGGTGCGGGCCGTTGCGGCGGAGCTCCCGGAGCCACTCGGGCGGGTCGGCCTGGAGCGCGTTCAGCTCGTCGCGCGACACGACGCCCTCCCGGAACTCGGCGGGGGTGGCCTCGAGGTACACACCCAGCTTCTTCGCCGCGGTGGCGGGCTTCATGGTCTGGGTGGAGTGGTGCGACGTCATGCCCCAAGGATATCGATCGCGGGGACGGCCCCCGACCGGCGCCGGGGTAGCCTGGCCGGATGACCGGCTCGGAAGCTCCCTCCTCGTTCCGCCTCGCCTACGTCCCCGGGGTGACCCCCGCCAAATGGGTGCGGATCTGGCAGGAGCGGCTGCCGGACGTCCCGCTGGAGCTCGTCATGGTCCCGGCCGCCGAGGCTCCGGGGAAGCTCCGCGGCCTCGACGCCGACGCGGGCTTCGTGCGGCTGCCGATCGACCGGACGGACCTCAGCGCGATCCCCCTCTACACGGAGACGACGGTCGTCGTCGTCCCCAAGGACCACCTCGTGGCGGCGGCCGAGGAGGTGTCGGTGGCGGACCTGGCCGACGAAGTCGTGTTCCACCCCCTCGACGACACCCTGGACTGGGACGAGCTCCCGGGGCGGCCCGCGATCGAGCGCCCGGCCACGACCGCCGACGCGATCGAGCTCGTCGCGGCGGGCGTGGGGCTGCTGGTCGTCCCGCAGTCGCTGGCGCGCCTCCACCACCGCAAGGACCTCACCTACCGCACGGTCGTCGACGCACCGCAGTCGCGGGTGGCCCTGTCGTGGCGCGAGGACACCACGACCGACCGGGTCGAGGACTTCATCGGCATCGTGCGCGGCCGCACCGTCAACAGCACCCGCGGCCGTACCCAGCCCCAGGCGCAGCCTAAGAAGCAGCGCTCGGACGAAGGGGCGGCGCGGCGCAAGCCCGCCGCCGCCAAGTCGTCCGGCCGTGCGTCCGCGAAGACGCCTCGCCCCACCGCGAAGCGCGGAAAGCCCCGCCGGCGTTCCTGACCGGGTGATGACATCTCCATCATGACAGTCCGGCCGCACTTTTTGTAGGACGGAACGCACAGCTCACAGGCCTTGTTGGGGAGTTGGGGCGGCTTCCAGAATCCCCGTCATGGATGTCACTGGGGGATTCGATCAGGACGCGGTGCTGCGGGCACGGACCATGCTGCTGGGATCCGGCCGGCTCACCGCGCGTCAGAAGGTCACGGCGTACCGGGTGCTGGCGGAGGTGAGCCCGTTGTCGTATCTGCCGAAACTGTCGGAGGCGCTGATCTCGCACGGCTACGACGAGCAGTTCCGGGACCGGCCGCAGGAGCGGCTGGCCCTGCACGAGGAGGCGGCGGCCGCGGCGCGCCGGATCGACCCGGCCGAGCCGGGGCGCGCGAAAGTCCTCGTCGACGCCCTCGGGACGTACGAGCGCGGGTTGCACTCGGCGGGGCGGCGCGCCGAGGGTCTGGCGGTGTGCGAGGAGATGGCGGCGGCCGGGCGCCGGGGGTTCGAGCTGGGGCAGGTGCCGAGCCCGGTGTACGGGCACGGGCGGCTCGCCGTCGTTCTGGCCGAGGAGGGGCGCCACCGGGAGGCCGCGGAGATCTGCGAGGGGCTCGTCCGGGGCGGGAGCTCGGACGGCGAGGACGACGTCTCCTTCTGGTACACGGTCGCGTGGGTCGCCGCACTGGAGGCCGCGGGGATGCGCGACGCGGCGCTGGACGCCCTCGCGCCGCTGCTGGACTTCCTGCGCCGCCGGGTCGACGAGGACGGCGAGCCGCTGGCCATCCTGACGTGGACCCTCGTGCGGCACTCCCAGATGCTGGACGAGGGCGGGCGTCCCGCCGAGGCCGCCGCGGCCCGGAGGGAGGCGCTGACGCTCCTCACGGAACTCGACCTGACAGGGGAGCGCAGGAGCTGGAGCAACATCCTCTCGTGGTGGACCACGCTGTACGCGCTGTCCGGCAGGGCGCTGGAACCGGCGGGTGCCCCGGGCGCACCGGCGCCGCCGTACGGCTGGGACATGATGCACTGGTCGCCGGACGTCTCCCGGGCCTACGTCGCGGAGCTCCCCGGCCTGGAGGCGGAGGCCGCCGCGCTCGCCGGGGCGGCCGCGGCCGAGCCCGGGCGGCACCTTCCCGCGCTGGTCGCCGCCCACCGCAGGCTGACCGTCCGCTCGGCGCTGTGCTGGGAGCGCCGTACCCACCGCATCCTGAAACCGCTCCGGCCGCTCTTCGCCGAGGGCGTCACGCTCGCCCGCCGCCTCGCCGCCCTGCCCGGCGCCCGGCGGGGGCAGGAGGCGCTGGGCCGGGCGCTGACCGACCGGTCGATGTTCCTGCTCGCCGCCAGGCAGTATGGAGAGGCCTGCGACGACTTCCGCGAGGCCGTGGCCCTGCTGGGCTGACCTGCGGAGAGTTCGCCCAGTGTTCGCCGGGCGGCGCGCGGCCGCCACCGGGCGGAGGGCCGCGCGCCAACCGGGGCGCCGAGACTCGCCGGGCTCCGCGGCGCCCACCGCGTCCCGGGGCGGCGGGCGTCAAATCTTTGCATAAAAGTTCCGATGGCTGTATATTCATGCCATCGACGAGGAGGGTCCATGGCATTCCGGGCAGCGGTGGCGGGAGCGAGCGGGTACGCGGGCGGGGAGATCCTGCGCCTGTTGCTGAACCACCCCGAGATCGAGATCGGCGCGCTCACCGGGAACTCCAACGCAGGGCAGCGCCTCGGCGGACTGCAGCCGCACCTGCTGCCGCTGGCGGACCGCGTCCTGGAGGCCACGAGCGCGCAGGCGCTGGCCGGTCACGACGTCGTCTTCCTCGCGCTGCCGCACGGGCAGTCGGCCGCCGTCGCCGAGCAGCTCGGCGACACGGCGCTCGTCGTGGACTGCGGCGCCGACTTCCGGCTCGAGGACGCTGCGGACTGGGAGAGGTTCTACGGCTCCCCGCACGCCGGCACGTGGCCGTACGGCCTCCCGGAACTGCCGGGTGCCCGCGCCGCGCTGGCGGGGTCCAAGCGCATCGCGGTGCCCGGTTGCTACCCCACCGCGGTCTCGCTGGCCCTCTTCCCCGCGTACGCGGCGGGCCTGGTGGAGCCCGAGGCCGTGATCGTCGCCGCGTCCGGCACCTCCGGTGCGGGCAAGGCGGCCAAGCCGCACCTGCTGGGCAGCGAGGTCATGGGCAGCATGACCCCGTACGGCGTCGGCGGCGGGCACCGGCACACCCCCGAGATGATCCAGAACCTCTCCGCCGTGGCCGGCGAGCGGGTCACCGTCTCCTTCACCCCCACGCTGGCGCCGATGCCGCGCGGCATCCTCGCCACCTGCAGCGCCAAGGCCAGGCCCGGCACCACCGGCGACGCCCTTCGGGCCGCCTACGAGAAGGCGCTGGCCGACGAGCCGTTCGTGCACCTGCTGCCGGAGGGCCAGTGGCCCGCCACCGCCGCCGTGTACGGCTCGAACGCCGCGCTGATCCAGGTGGCCCACGACGAGGCCGCCGGCCGGGTCGTCGTCGTCAGCGCCATCGACAACCTCACCAAGGGGACCGCCGGCGGCGCCGTGCAGAGCATGAACATCGCGCTCGGCCTCCCCGAGGGGCTGGGTCTGAGCACCGCGGGCGTCGCGCCATGACCCCCCGCCCGGCCACCCGCGCCCGCCGCGCCGTCGCGGAACTGCTCACCCGGGCCACGCCCTGCGACACGGGCGCCGACACGCACGGCACGGCCCCGGTGACCGGGTCGCACACCGACATCACGGCGAAGGCCGCGCCCCTGCGGTGCGTCGGCCCAGAAGCGGACAAGGAGACGACACAGTGAGCGTCACGGCAGCACAGGGATTCACGGCGGCGGGCATCGCCGCCGGGATCAAGGAGAACGGCAACCCGGACCTCGCCCTCGTGGTGAACAACGGTCCGCGGCTCGCCGCGGCCGGCGTCTTCACCTCCAACCGCGTCAAGGCCGCCCCCGTCCTGTGGTCGGAACAGGTCCTCAAGGGCGGCCAGGTCTCCGCCGTCGTCCTCAACTCCGGTGGTGCCAACGCCTGTACGGGCCCCCTGGGCTTCCAGGACACCCACGCCACCGCCGAGGCGGTCGCCGACGCCCTCGGGCAGAGCGCGGGGGAGGTCGCCGTCTGCTCCACCGGGCTGATCGGCGTCCGGCTGCCGATGGACAAGCTGCTGCCGGGCGTCGCCAAGGCTGCGGCCGAACTCTCCGCGCACGGCGGCGAGAAGGCCGCCATCGCCATCAAGACCACCGACACCGTCCACAAGACCGCCGTGCACGAGGGCGAGGGCTGGACCGTCGGCGGCATGGCCAAGGGCGCGGGCATGCTCGCCCCGGGCCTGGCCACCATGCTGGTCGTCCTCACCACCGACGCCGACCTGGACGCCGCCGCCCTGGACGAGGCGCTGCGCGCCGCCACCCGCACCACCTTCGACCGGGCCGACTCCGACGGCTGCATGTCGACCAACGACACGGTGCTGCTGCTCGCCTCCGGCGCGTCGGGCGTCACCCCCGCACCGGAGCCCTTCGCCGCCGCCGTCGAGGAGGTCTGCGCCGACCTCGCCCGGCAGCTGATCCGGGACGCCGAGGGCGCCTCCAAGGACATCAAGATCGAGGTGATCAACGCCGCGACCGAGGACGACGCCGTCGAGGTGGGCCGCTCCATCGCCCGCAACAACCTCCTCAAGTGCGCCATCCACGGCGAGGACCCCAACTGGGGCCGGGTGCTCTCGGCGATCGGCACCACCTCCGCAGCCTTCGAGCCGGACCGCCTCAACGTCGCGATCAACGGCGTGTGGGTCTGCAAGTCCGGCTCCGTCGGCGAGGACCGGGAACTGGTCGACATGCGCTACCGCGAGGTCCGGATCACCGCCGACCTCGCCGCCGGCACTGAGACCGCGACCATCTGGACCAACGACCTGACCGCCGAGTACGTCCACGAGAACAGCGCCTACAGCTCATGAGCGCCCGCAAGCACACCGCCCTGCCCAAGGCGCAGATCCTGATCGAGGCGCTGCCCTGGCTGACCCGGCACCACGGCAAGACCGTCGTCATCAAGTTCGGCGGCAACGCGATGGTCGACGAGGAGCTGAAGGCGGCCTTCGCCCAGGACGTCGTCTTCCTGCGGCACGCCGGCCTCAAGCCGGTCGTGGTGCACGGCGGCGGCCCGCAGATCAGCGCGCAGCTCGACAAGCAGGGGCTGGTCAGCGAGTTCAAGGCGGGGCTGCGGGTCACCACACCGGAGGCCATGGACGTCGTCCGGATGGTGCTCGCCGGGCAGGTGCAGCGCGAGCTGGTCAACCTGCTCAACCAGCACGGCCCGCTCGCCGTCGGGCTGACCGGCGAGGACGCCCACACCATCAGCGCGACCCGGCACCGCCCGATGATCGACGGCGAGGCCGTCGACATCGGCCGGGTCGGGCAGATCACCGAGATCGACACCGGCGCCATCCGGGCCCTGCTGGACGACGGCCGCATCCCGGTCGTCTCCTCCATCGCCCGCAGCGCCGACGACGGCCACATCTACAACGTCAACGCCGACACCGCCGCGGCGGCGCTCGCGGCCGCGCTCGGCGCCGAGACCCTGATGGTCCTCACCGACGTCGAGGGCCTGTACGAGGACTGGCCGAACAGCGACGAGGTGATCAGCCGGCTCACCGCCAGCGAGCTGGAGAAGCTGCTGCCCGAGCTGTCCAGCGGCATGGTGCCCAAGATGGAGGGGTGCCTGCACGCGGTGCGCAACGGCGTCCGCACCGCCCGGGTCATCGACGGGCGGGTCCAGCACTCGATCCTGCTGGAGATCTTCACCGACGAGGGAATCGGCACGATGGTGCTGCCCGACACCGTCAACGCGGCGGGCGGCGCCACATCGCAGAACGGAGGGGGACGGGCATGACCGGCACCGGAAACCAGGGGAACGAGGCGCTCACACGGCGCTGGCAGGGCGCCCTGATGGACAACTACGGCACCCCGCGGCTGCCGCTGGTCCGCGGTGAGGGCGCGCGGTACTGGGACGCCGACGGCAAGGAGTACCTGGACTTCCTCGGCGGCATCGCCGTCAACGCCCTCGGCACCGCCCATCCCGCGGTCGTCCGTGCCGTCTCCGAGCAAATCGCGACCCTCGGCCACGTCTCCAACTTCTTCATCGCCGAGCCCACGGTCGCCCTCGCCGAGCGGCTGCTGCAGCTGTCCGGCCGCCCCGGTCGCGTGCTGTTCTGCAACTCCGGCGCCGAGGCCAACGAAGCCGCCTTCAAAATCGGCCGGCTGACGGGCCGTACCCACATGGTGGCCACCGACGGCGGCTTCCACGGCCGCACCATGGGCGCGCTCGCGCTCACCGGGCAGCCCAAGAAGCAGGAGTCCTTCCGCCCGCTGCCCGGCGACGTCACCCATGTGCCGTACGGCGACGCCGACGCGTTGCGCGCCGCCGTCACCGAGGAGACCGCGCTGGTGATGCTCGAGCCCGTCCAGGGCGAGAACGGCGTCATCGTGCCGCCCGCCGGGTACCTGGCCGCCGCACGGGAGATCACCCGTGCCACGGGCACCCTGCTCGTCATGGACGAGGTGCAGACCGGCATCGGCCGCACCGGCCACTGGTTCGAGCACCAGGCGCAGGGCGTCGAGCCGGACGTCGTCACCCTCGCCAAGGCGCTCGGCGGCGGACTGCCCATCGGCGCCACCCTCGCCTTCGGCCCCGCCGCCGACCTGCTGACCCCCGGTCAGCACGGCACCACCTTCGGCGGCAACCCGGTGGCCTGCGCGGCGGCGCTCGCCGTCCTGGACACCATCGCCCAGGAGGGCGTGCTGGAGAACGTCAAGCGCCAGGGCGAGAAACTGCGCCAAGGTGTCGAGGCGCTGGGCCACCCTCTGGTCGATCACGTGCGCGGTGCGGGCCTCCTGCTGGGTATCGTGCTCACCGAGCCGCTCTCCGCGCAGGTGCAGAAGGCGGCTCAGGACGCCGGACTCCTGGTGAACGCCGCCGTACCCGACACGGTGCGGCTCGCCCCGCCGCTGATCCTCGGTGACGCCGAGGTGGACGCGTTCCTGGGGGCGCTGCCGGGTGTCCTCGACGCCGTACACGCCGCAGAGGAACCGCGATTTGGAGAATGACACGACGATGACCGAGGCGCAGCAGCAGGCCGGCGGGGGAGCCGCCGCAGTACCGCAGACCCGGATGGCACGCCACCGGCGGATCGTGGACATCCTGAACCGGCAGCCTGTGCGGTCCCAGAGCCAGCTCGCCAAGCTGCTCTCGGACGACGGGCTGAGCGTCACCCAGGCGACGCTCTCCCGCGACCTCGACGAACTGGGCGCGGTGAAGATCCGCACCAACAACGGCGAACTCATCTACGCCGTGCCCAGCGAGGGCGGATTCCGCACCCCCATGGCGCCGCTCGGGGAGTCGGTGAAGGAGGAGCGGATGCGCCGCCTCGCCGGTGAGCTGCTGATCTCCGCGGAGGCCTCGGCCAACCTCGTCGTCGTCCGCACCCCACCGGGCGCCGCGCAGTTCTTCGCGTCGGCGATCGACCAGGCCGAGGTGTACGACATCCTCGGCACGATCGCGGGCGACGACACGGTCATGCTGATCAGCCGCGACCCGGCCGGCGGGCAGGCGGTCGCCGACCACCTGCTGCGCCTGGCCGCGGGCAGCTAGGCCCCGGAATCCGGTCCGGGGCCCGGGGCCCGGTCAGACGACGGGGCTGAGGCCGCCGTCGAAGTTGATGCCGGTGCCGGTCACGTAACCGGCCCGGTCGGACAGCAGGAAGGCGACCAGGTCAGCGAACTCCTCGGCGCGGCCCACCCGGCCCAGGGGGATGCCGGAGTCGCGGCCCATCGTGGCGTACAGCTCCTCGACGGCGATCCCGCGCTCCTCGGCCTGCCGGGTCCACTGGCCGCTCTCCACCAGTCCGACGAGGACGGCGTTGACCCGGATGTTGTCGGGCCCGAGCTCCTTGGACAGCGCCTTGGTCAGGGCGAGGCCCGCCGCGCGGGAGACCGAGGTCGGGGTGCTGCCCGCGCCGGGGGCCTTGGCCGACACGGCGAGGGTGTTGACCACGCCGCCGCCCCCCGCGGCGCGCAGGTGGGGGAGGGCCAGCCGGGTCAGCCGTACCGCGGCGTGCAGCTTCAGCTGCAGGTCCTCCTCCCACACCGAGTCGTCCTGGCGCTCGAAGAACCCGGCCGCGCTGCGGCCCGCGTTGTTGACCACGGCGTCGATCCGTCCCCAGCGCCCGTCGGCGGCGGCGACGAAGCGCTCGAGGTCCTCGGGACGGGTGACGTCGGCCGGCACGCCCAGCACGTCGGCACCGGTGGCGCCCATCTCCTTCACCACGTGCTCGATGCGCTCGGGGTCACGTCCGCACAGCGCCACCTTGGCGCCCTCGTCGGCGAGCCGCCGGACAAGGGCCGCGCCGAGCCCGTCGGACCCTCCGGTGACCAGCACGACCTTGCCGTTCAGTTGCAGATCCATGTGACGAATTCTTGCCACCTGGAACAGCTGATCGTCAAGCGCTCAACTTCGCGACGAATCGCCCGAATCCCGTGGTGTGCCAGGTCGTGCCGTCGGCGGCGACGGCGAAGGCCTCCAGATCGGGGAGCGCTTCCAGCCACGCGCGGGCCCGGTCGCCCATGGCGTACCCGGCCGTCGCCCAGGTGTCCGCCTCGGTGAGGGAGGGGCACACCACGGTGAGGGACGCCAGTCCCCCGGCGGGCGGGGCCCCCGTGCGCGGGTCGAGGACGTGGCAGCCGCGCTCGGCGGGCCCGGAGGTGGCGACGGCCAGTTCGCCGTCCGCCTCGACGACGGTGGCGAGCCCACCGGGCCGCAGCGGGTCGGCGATGCCGACCCGCCAAGGGCCGCCGGTCAGCTGCACGTCGCCGCCGCCGTTGAGGCAGACCTTCCCGGCACCCGCGGCCGCGATCGTCCGGACGGCCCGCTCCACCGCCCAGCCCTTGACGAGGCCGGTGGGGTCGAGCGGGGTGCCGGGGCCCGCGTAGCGCGGGGTGAACCAGCCGTCGGTGCGGCGCTCGGCGTCCTCGCACAGCCCGAGGACCTCCCGCACCTCGGGGGAGCAATCCGCGAGGGCGAGTTCACCGCGGCCCAGCCGGCTGACCTCGCTGTCGGCGCGGAAGGTGGAGAACACCGCGTCGGCCCGGTGCAGGCCCGCCACCGCCGCGTCCAGGGCGGTCCGGACGCGCGGGTCGCGGGCGCCGCGCACGTCGAAGGAGAACACCGTCCCCATGCAGTGCTCCACGTGCCGCAGGCGCGGCGGGTTCTCGGACATCGTCAGGCACCGGCCTTGTCCAGGGCGCTCTGCAGCGACTTCCGGTAGCCCTCGCTGGTGAAGGAGGCACCGGAGACGGTGTCGATCTGCGCGCTCTGGGCGGTGACCGCGGCCTGGTTGAGCTCCGGCACGGCGGTGGCGGTGAGCTGGTCGCTGGTGGGCGTGCCGGCGGGCGCCTGGACGGCGGCGGCCGAGACGATCCGCCCGCCGTCGACCGTGATCTCGACCTGGACGGGTCCGTAGCCGGTCTGCGCCACGTCCCCGGTGACGGTCTTCCGCGCGGGCACGCCGCCCTGCTTCCCCTGCTGCTTCCCAGGGTTGCGCGCACCGCCGGAGCCGCCGCCGTCCGCCGGGTCCGAGGCGACCGGCACCGACGGGTCGGGACCGGCGGGCGAGGGGGCCGCCGAGACCGGCGGCAACTGCTGCGCCGGCGCGCCGGCCTGCGAGGTGAAGGGTGCGGTGGTCGGCTTCAGGGCGAGCAGCAGCACGACCCCGGAGACGGTCGTCACGCTGCTCAGGAGGATCCGGCGCAGCGGGTGCTTCTTCTTCACTCGGACCTCACATCTCGAAGGACTCGTGGTGGATACGGCGTTCGGGCACTCCCGCCTCGCGCAGCGCGGAGTACGACTCCTCGGCCAGCCCCGGCGGGCCGCACAGGTACACGTCGTGCCGGTCGATGTCGGGCAGCATCCGCCGCAGTCCCTGGGCGGTGATCTCCGGGCGGGCGCCGTCGGGTCCGTTCACCGCGTACACCAGGCGTGCGCCGCGCTCGGCCGCGATCTCCTCCAGCTCGGCCCACAGCGCGAGGTCCTGCCTGCTGCGGGCCCGGTACAGCAGCGTGAGGTCGCCGGGCGCGGCCGGCAGCGTCTCGAACAGCGCCCGCAGCGGCGTGATCCCGGCGCCGCCCGCCAGCAGCAGCACCTTGCCGCCGCGGCGGCGGGAGGCCGTCATGGCGCCGTACGGGCCCTCGGCCCACACCCGCGTGCCGGGCTCGAGCGAGGCCAGCGCGGAGCTGTGGCCGCCCACCGCCTTGACGGTGATCCGCAGCAGGTCGGGGCGCGGCGGCGCCGACAGGGAGTACGGGTTGGCGCTCCAGCGCATCCCCTCGGCGAGGAAGCGCCAGCGGAAGAACTGGCCGGGCTCGGCGCCGAGCCGGTGCAGCCTGCGTCCCGTGATGAGCACCGAGACCACGCCCGGTGCCTCCTCGACGGTCTCCGCGACCCGCATGCGGTGCCTCATGTTGAGCCGCACGGGCACCAGCACCCGGTACCAGAGCACCAGCGCCGTCACCGAGCCGTACAGCGCGTACCAGATGCCGCGCGCGGCGGCGCTGCCCGCGAACTCGGCGCCGGTGGCGAGCTGGTGCCAGAAGGTCAGGTAGACCGCGGCGTAGGTCAGCAGGTGGACGTAGTACCAGGTCTCGTAGCGCAGCCGGCGGCGCAGCACGCCCGCCGAGACGAAGCCGACGACCAGCAGCAGCACGGTGCCGGCGGTCGCCTCGATCATCCGCGGATAGTCCATGACGACCGCGACCGACTGCTGCACGACCGGCTGCCCGGACTGCTCGGAGTAGCCCCACAGGATCAGCGCGACGTGCGCGACGACCAGGGAGACGGCGTAGCGGCCGCTCATCGCGTGCCAGCGGGCGACCCGGTCGCTGCCCACCCGCCGTTCCAGCGCGGGGACCCGGGCCATCTGCAGGACGACCAGGGCGATGGCGTAGCCGCCGAGCAGGCCGGTGATCCGGCCCGCGGCGGTGAGCCGGCCGGCCGTGGTCGGCTGGATGTAGGGGGTGTTGCCCCACCACAGCCACACGACCCCGGCGGCGCCCGCCCAGGCCAGGAGGAGCAGCGGGATCGCGGGGGAACGGCGGGGCCGGATCCGGCGCATGGCCTGCCGCCTGCCCGCCCTGCTGTTGTGGATCATCGTGGTCGTGGCCGCCATGCGCATGAGTACGGAAGGACCCGTGCCGCTGTTCAAAGCCCGGTCTCTCCCCGTGTTGCGTGCGGTGTCGCGATGCGGCCGCACTCACCGGGGAGCGGCTGTGCCGGGGCGGCCGCGGTGTTCTCGGCGCGGCTGCCGCGGGGAGTCGCGGGGAGTCGCCGACACGCCTGTGACCTGCGACGACGCGGCCGATTGACGAAGCATGCAGAGGAGTGCATACTTATACCCAACAGCGTATGCATCATCACCGCCGCCATACGCACTCGACCTCGCGCACCAAAGGAGAGACCCGTGACCGAGCGCGTCGTACTCGCCTACTCGGGCGGACTGGACACCTCCGTCGCCATCGGATGGATCGCCGAGGAGACCGGCGCCGAGGTCATCGCGGTGGCCGTGGACGTCGGCCAGGGCGGCGAGGACCTGGACGTCATCCGCAAGCGGGCGCTCGCCTGCGGCGCGGTGGAGGCCGAGGTCGCCGACGCCAGGGACGAGTTCGCCGACGAGTACTGCCTCCCGGCGATCAAGGCCAACGCCCTCTACATGGACCGCTACCCGCTGGTCTCCGCGCTCTCCCGGCCGACCATCGTCAAGCACCTGGTGGCCGCCGCCAAGAAGCACGGTGCCTCGATCGTCGCCCACGGCTGCACCGGCAAGGGCAACGACCAGGTCCGCTTCGAGGCCGGCATCTCCTCCCTCGCCCCCGAGCTGACCTGCATCGCGCCGGTCCGCGACTACGCGATGACCCGGGACAAGGCGATCGCGTTCTGCGAGGAGAAGAACCTCCCGATCGCGACCACCAAGAAGTCCCCCTACTCGATCGACCAGAACGTCTTCGGCCGTGCCGTCGAGACCGGCTTCCTCGAGGACATCTGGAACGCCCCGATCGAGGACGTCTACGAGTACACCCAGAACCCGGCCACGGCCCGCGAGGCCGACGAGGTGATCATCACCTTCGAGCAGGGCGTCCCGGTCGCCGTCGACGGCAAGCCGGTCACCGTGCTGCAGGCCATCCAGCAGCTCAACGAGCGCGCGGGTGCCCAGGGCATCGGCCGGATCGACATGGTCGAGGACCGGCTCGTCGGCATCAAGTCCCGTGAGGTGTACGAGGCTCCGGGCGCGATCGCCCTGATCACCGCCCACCAGGAGCTGGAGAACGTCACCGTCGAGCGTGAACTCGCCCGCTACAAGCGGCAGGTCGAGCAGCGCTGGGGCGAGCTGGTCTACGACGGCCTGTGGTTCTCCCCGCTCAAGCGGGCCCTGGACGGCTTCATCGAGGAGGCCAACCAGCACGTCACCGGCGACATCCGGATGACGCTGCACGGCGGCCGCGCCGTCGTCACCGGCCGCAAGTCCGCCGAGTCCCTGTACGACTTCAACCTGGCGACGTACGACACCGGCGACACGTTCGACCAGTCCCTCTCCAAGGGCTTCATCGAGATCTTCGGCATGTCGTCGAAGATCGCGGCCAAGCGCGACCTGGCCTAGTCAGTAGCCTCGATCACGGCAGCCCGCCTCCTCGCCCGTCCGGGCGGGGAGGCGGCCGCACATCCACCCCCGACGGAAGCGAGCAGAGCAGTGAGCACCAACAGCGGCGACGTCCGGCTCTGGGGCGGGCGTTTCGCCGACGGTCCCGCGGAGGCGCTGGCCAAACTCTCCGCGTCCGTCCACTTCGACTGGCGGCTCGCGCCGTACGACATCGCGGGCTCCCGCGCCCACGCGCGCGTGCTGCACAAGGCCGGCCTGCTCAGCGACGTCGAGCTGACCCGCATGCTCGCCGGCCTCGACCAGCTGGAGTCCGACGTCGCCGACGGTTCCTTCACCGGGACCATCGCCGACGAGGACGTCCACACCGCCCTGGAACGCGGCCTGCTGGAGCGGCTCGGCCCCGAGCTCGGCGGCAAGCTGCGCGCCGGCCGGTCGCGCAACGACCAGGTCGCCACCCTCTTCCGGATGTACCTGCGCGACCACGCCCGGACCATCGGCGGCCTGATCGCCGAGCTGCAGCACGCCCTGGTGCGGCTCGCCGAGACGCACATCGACGTCGCCATGCCCGGCCGCACCCATCTGCAGCACGCGCAGCCGGTGCTCTTCGCCCACCACGTGCTCGCCCACGTCCAGGCGCTGTCCCGGGACGCCGAGCGGCTGCGGCAGTGGGACGCGCGCACCGCCGTCTCGCCGTACGGCTCCGGCGCGCTGGCCGGCTCCTCGCTCGGGCTGGACCCGGAGGCGGTCGCCAAGGATCTCGGCTTCGAGCACGGCTCGGTGGCCAACTCCATCGACGGCACCGCCTCGCGGGACTTCGTCGCCGAGTTCGCCTTCATCACCGCCATGATCGGCGTCGACCTCTCGCGGATCGCGGAGGAGGTCATCATCTGGAACACGAAGGAGTTCTCCTTCGTCACCCTCCACGACGCCTTCTCCACCGGCTCGTCGATCATGCCGCAGAAGAAGAACCCGGACATCGCCGAACTCGCGCGCGGCAAGTCCGGCCGGCTCATCGGCAACCTGACCGGGCTGCTCGCCACGCTGAAGGCGCTGCCCCTGGCGTACAACCGGGACCTCCAGGAGGACAAGGAGCCGGTCTTCGACTCCTGCGACACCCTCGAGGTCCTGCTGCCCGCCTTCACGGGCATGATGGCCACGCTCACCGTCAACCGGCAGCGCATGGAGGAACTGGCCCCGGCAGGCTTCTCGCTCGCCACGGACATCGCCGAGTGGCTGGTGAAGCAGGGGGTGCCCTTCCGCGTCGCGCACGAGGCCGCGGGGGAGTGCGTCAAGGTCTGCGAGGCCGAGGGCATCGAGCTGGACCAGCTCACCGACGAGCAGTTCGCGAAGATCTCGCCCCATCTCACCGCCGAGGTGCGCTCGGTGCTCGACGTCCACGGCGCGCTGGCCGCCCGTGACGGCCGCGGCGGGACCGCGCCGTCGGCGGTGGTCGTCCAGCTCGCCGAGGTCAAGCGGGACCTCGCCGTCCAGCTGGCGTGGGCGCAGGCCAAGAGCTGATCCCGCGAGCGGGGAGCCCGGCCGGGTCCGTCCACCCGGCCGGGCTTCTTCGTCCTCTCGAATGAGACATCAATGTCTCACATGGGTTAATCTTGTCTCATGAGCTTCGATCGTGAGCAGGTCCTGCGGGACGCGGCCGACCTGCTGTCGCGGCGTGCCACCGCCTCCATGGACGAGATCGCCAAGGCCGCCGGCGTCAGCCGCGCCACCCTCCACCGGCACTTCCCCGGCCGGGACGCGCTGGTGCGGGCCCTCGGCATGCTCGGCATCGAGCAGACCGAGGAACGGCTGGACGCGGCGCGCATCGAGGAGGGCGACCCCGTCGAGGCCGTCCGCCGGCTCATCAACGAGGCCGTGCCCGTCTCCGGCTTCCTGGCCTTCCTCTACGGCGAGAACCAGATCTACGACTTCGCCGAGATCAACGACGGCTGGGCACGCATCGACGCCCGGGTCGCCGCACTCTTCCGGCGCGGCCAGGAAACCGGCGCCTTCCGCTACGACCTGACCCCCGCCTGGCTCGTCGAGGCGCTGTACGCGCTCATCGCCGCCTCGGCCTGGTCCGTCCAGGACGGCCGCATGGCCCGCCTCGACTCCGCCCGCATGGTCACCGGACTGCTGCTCGGCGGCATGCTGCGCGAGCCCCGGAGCGGCTCATGACCACCGCCGCACCCGCCACGACCCCGCGCCACGACGACCGCGGCCACCCCGCCCGCTGGCTCGCCCTCGGCGTCCTCACCCTCGCGCTGCTGCTCATCGCCGTCGACGCCACCGTGCTCGGCCTCGCCGTGCCCTTCCTCAGCGCGGACCTGCGGCCCACCTCCACCCAGCTGCTGTGGATAGGCGACGTCTACTCCTTCGTCATCGCCGGACTGCTCGTCTCCATGGGCGGCCTCGGCGACCGCGTCGGCCGCAAGCGGCTGCTGCTCACCGGCACGGCGGCCTTCGGTGCGCTCTCCGTCCTCGCCGCGTACGCCACGAGCCCCGGCATGCTCATCACCGCCCGCGCCCTCATGGGCGTCGCGGGCGCCACCCTCATGCCGTCCACGCTCGCGCTGATCCGCACCCTCTTCCCCGACCCGCGCGAGCGGAGCTTCGCCATCGGCGTCTGGGGCGCCGTCTCGACCGCCGGCGCGGCCCTCGGCCCGGTCGTCGGCGGTGTCCTCCTCGAGCACTTCTGGTGGGGCTCGGTCTTCCTCATCAACCTGCCCGTCATGGCCCTGCTGCTCGTCGTCGGCGGCCGGCTGCTGCCCGAGTCCCGCGACCCCGCGCCCGGCCCCTGGGACCCGCTGAGCGTCCTGCTCTCGCTGCTCGGCATGTTCGGCGTCGTCTACGCCGTCAAGCAGCTCGCCGTGCACGGCCCCGGCCTCGGCGCGGCCGGCGCCGGGCTGCTCGGCGCGGTCTGCCTCCACACCTTCGTCCGCAGGCAACTCGCGCTGCCCAAGCCGCTGCTGGACATGCGGCTCTTCCGGCACCGCGGCTTCTCCGGCGCGGTGCTGGCCGACCTGCTCACCGTGCTCGGGCTCGCCGGGAGCGTCTTCTTCCTCTCCCAGTTCCTCCAGATCGTCCAGGGCCGCACCCCGCTCCAGGCGGGCCTGTGCGAACTCCCCGCGACCCTGGGCGCCGCCGCCACCGGACTCGCCGCCGGCGCCGTCGCGCGCCGCTGGTCGGTACGCGTCGCCGTCGCCGGCGGCCTCGTCGCCACCGGCCTCGCCCTGCTCGCGCTGCTGGCCCTGCGCCCCGGCACGGGCTACCTCTTCCTCGGCGCCGCCCTGCTGGTCGTCGGCGCGGGAGCCGGGCTGTCGTTCACCGTCACGGCCGACGTCATCCTCTCCAGCGTCCCGCCGCAGCAGGCCGGTGCCGCCTCCGGTGTCTCCGAGACCGCCTACGAACTCGGCGCCGCCCTCGGCATCGCCCTCCTGGGCTCCGTCGTCACCGGCATCTCCGGCGGCCCGGCCTCGGCCGACCCCGCCGCCTTCACCGACGGCCTGCGCGCCGCGTCCGGCGCCGGCGGCGCCGTCCTGCTGCTGGCCGCCACCGCCGCCTGGCGCCTGCTGCGCGGCCAGCGGCTCGTGGAGGGCCGGGTCTCCGCGGTGGGCCACTGAGGGTTTCGGCGGCGGGGTGAAGTGGCGTGTCGCGCCGAGGTGTTCGGCGGGGGTCGCCTTCGGCCGGCGGGCGATGGACGCCTTCTGCGAGGAGGACGACCGGATCCCCGGCCACGCCGCCGACGCCCGGCGCGAAGGAACCCTCCGCGAGCACCGGCGCCGCGCCAGCCGCCGGGCCGGACGCGTCCTGCTCCCGAGGGCCGGACCGCGTCCCCGAGCCGTACCGGGTCAGGCGGCGCCGGGGTCGTCGAGGGAGAAGACCGTGAGCCACTGCGATCCGGCGGGCCGGTAGCCCAGGTCCATCAGCGCCGTGGTGACCGCGCGCATGTGCGCCGCGCCGTACAGGATCCCCGCCGTGAACGGCTCGGCACGGCCGGCCCGGGCGTGGTGCAGACGCGTCACCGCGTCGATCAGCAGGCGGTCGCGCTGATGCAGCACCAGATCGTCCGCCTGGAGATCCGTGTCCTCGTCGTCCACCGGCAGGTCCTCCAACTGCAGGTGCCGGGCGAGGAACCGGCGCGTGCCGAGCAGCCGCATGCCCGCGACGTAGGCGGGGACGAGCGCGGCCAGCGCCGCCCGCTCCTTGAGCGGCAGCCGCCGCCACCGGTCGTCGAACTCCTCACCGCTCATGTCCGGGCACATCACCGGTACGCCCAGCGTGGCGAAGTCGATGTCCTGGACGACCAGGCCGAGCCGCTCGTGGCCGGAGAGGCTGCGGTACGACCGCGTGAGCGCACGGGCCGCCGTACCGCCCCGGATGCCCTCGGCGATCACGAGGTCGCAGGAGGCGCGCAGACGGGCCGTCACCTCCTCGTAGAACGCCGGCTCCGCCAGATGGATCATCGGGTAGAGCTCGAAGACCAGCGCCGTCCCGCGGCTGCGGAAACGGATGAGCGCCGACCGTACCCCCGCCAGTTCCGTGACCTCGATGTACTGCACACGTCCCCCCGCCCCCGGTGGATCCGTCACCGGCGAGGACGCGCCGTGCGGGTCCACGGGTTGCGGCGACGCCAACACGGCCTGCGCGCCGCCGGGTTGTACTTCCGTATGCTGCCGGTACCCGCCGCGGGGGAGGGAGCGCCATGAGCACGGACGCACAGTCCGGTCAGGACACCGACGTCCTGGCCGTCCTGAGGGACTACATCCTCGACTGCCGCTACGAGGAGGCCGAGGCCCTCATCGGCGCCGAACTCGCCCGGGCGGACGGCGACCCGGAGCGGACGGCCCGGTTGCACGTCGCACGCGGCCGGTCGCTGCTGCGGCAGTACGAACACGCCGCGGCCCTCGCGGAGTTCGCCACCGCCCTGCGCCACGACCCGCGATGCGGCCGGGCGGCAGGATGGCGCGTGGCGACCCTCGACCGCATGGGCCGCCACGACGAGGCCCTGGCCGAGGGCACGGCGGCCGCGGCGCGCCTCCCGGAGGCCGTGGACGTCCACACCGCGCTGGGCTGGCTCCACCACCACGCATGCCGCTGGGACGAGGCACTGGCGGCCTTCGAGCGGGCCACCGCCGTCGGACCGCGCCACGCGGAGGGCTGGATCGGCGCCGCGTGGACGCGTGCCGATCTGGGCGACACCGCGGCCGCGCTGCGGGGCCTGGAGGACGCCGAGCGCGGTCTCGCCGACCCCGTCGAGGTCCGCTGCGCGGCCGTACGGATCGCGGCGAGCCGGGGCGAGACCGACCTCGCCCGCGCCAAGCTGGTCTCCGCCCGTTCCCTGGACCGCGACGACATCGCCGTGATGACGGCGGAGGTCCGCTACGAGAGCGGCCGCGGGGCCGACCAGGCCGCCCTGGAGGCCGCCGAGCGCCTCGTGGGCAGGTACGGTCGCCGGCCCGACGCGCACGTCGAACACGTCCGTTGCCTCCTGGACCTCCGGCGATGGGACGAGGCGATCGCGGCCTGCGACCGGGCGCTGGCGATCGAACCGCGCTGGACCGACGCATGGGGGTGCAAGGCCCAGGCGCAGCGGCAGCGCGGCGACCTCGAGGGGGCCCTCTCCACGGGACGGCACGCGGCGCGGATGTGCCGGTACTCCCCGGGCATCAGGCTGGAACTGGCCGCCGCCGAACTGGCCGACGGATCAATCGAAGGCGCCCTGGCGCGCACCGAGGAGGTCCTGGAGCTCAACCCCACCGACGAATGGGGGCTCTCCGCCCGGGCCGAGCTGCTGCTGTGCACCGGCGACGTGGCGGGGGCGATCACGACGGCCGAGCGCGGCGCCGCCCTGCGCCCCGCAGAACCCGCGGCGCTCACCACCCTCGCCCGTGCCCTGTGCACGGCCGCCCGGCAGGACGAGGCGCTCGCCGTCCTGACGCGCGCCAGGCAGATCGCGCCCGGCGACACCGTCCTCGTGGAGGAGGTCCTGGCCCTGCTGCGCTCGGCCCACCGCTGGGACGAGGCAGGGCGACTGATCGCCTCGCTGCGCGCGGACGACACCACGGGGCGGCTCGAGGGATTCCTCCTCGAACAGGAAGGCTGCCTCTCCTACGGGCGGCAGATGTACGTCCGGGCCCTGGGGGAGTTCGAGGCCTCACTGCGCGCGGAACCGGGGCGCCGCCTCGCCGCCAGACTGCGCGTCCAGTCGCTGGAGATGCTCGGGCGCCTGACCGACGCCGAGGCCGGGGCCCGGCAGGGAGCACAGGACGCCGCCGACGATCCGGACGCCCACGTGCTCCTCGCGAAGGTCCTGTTCGCCGCGGAGCGCGACGACGAGGCGCTCGCGGCGATCGATCACGCCCTGCGGCTCGACATGACCTCCACGGAGGCCCACTTGGCGCGTCTGGACGGCCTCCGCGGGGCGGAACGGTGGAGCGAGGCCGCCGCCGCCCTGGAGGAGGCCGCCCGCCATGGTGTGCCGGCGGACGAAGTGGCCGTTCAGCGGGCCTGGATGCACCTCGGAGCGGAGGAGCACGAAGCGGCTCTGACCGCGGCGGAGGAATGTCTGCGCCTGCACCCGGACGCCACGGGCGGCCTGCACGTGCTCGCCCTGGCGCACGCGGGTCTTCAGGAGTGGACGGCGGCCGAGTCGGCCGCGCGCCGGGCCGCCGCCGCGTCGCCCCGTTCGGCGGCGGGCCCCTGCCTGCTCGCCACGTGCCTCGGCGAGCAGGACCGCCGTGCCGAGGAGTGCGAGGCGTACGAGGAGGCGCTGCGCCGTGAGCCGGACCACCGCGACGCACTGCTGGGCAGGCTCTCCGTCCTGCGGACGCTCGGGCGGTGGGAAGAGGCCGAGAGCGCCGCCGAGCATGCCGTCGGACTCCGGCCCGACGACCCCGAGGTGCTGATCGCCGCCGGACGGCTGTACTCGGCGATGGAACGGCCGCACGACGGCCTGCCCTTCGCCCGGCGCGCCGACGAGCTGACCGGCGGCAACGCCGACGCCGCGGGCCTCCTCGCCTGGCTCCTGCGTCGTTCGCGGAACTGGAACGAGGCGCAGGAGGTGCTGCGCGGCTACATCGGCCGTCACCCGGAGGAGGTGGACGCCCACGTCGATCTCGCGTACTGCCTCTGGGACCAGGACAGGGACGAGGAGTGCCTCGCGAGCGTCGACCACGCCCTGGCCCTGCGGCCCGACCGCGTGCGCACGCTGACCTTCAAGGTGGAGGTGCTGTGCGCGCTGCGGCGGTGGAACGAAGCGGAGGCCGTCGCGCGCCAGGCGCGCCACGGCCATCCGGAGATCGCCGCCGCGCACGTCGCGACCGCCCAGGTGCTCGCCGACACCTACCGCCGGGAGGACGCGCTCCCGCACCTCAGGCGCGCCCTGCAGCTCGACCCGGAGCACGAGTGGGCCTGCCGGCTGCTGATCGACACCCTCGCCGCGCTGGGCCGTTTCGAGGAGGCGGAACAGGCGGCGGAGGCGCTGCTCGGCAGGGTCCCGGGCGCGGTGTCCGTACGGTGCCGGCTGGCCGCCGTGCTGTGCGAGCAGCACCGGTACGACGAGGCCCTGGCCCAGTGCGAACGCGCCCTGGCCGATGCCCCGTACAGCGTGGCCGCCCACGACCAGCGGGCCACCGCACTGCGCGAATGCGGCAGCCTGGACGAGGCCGAGCGCTGCGCCGAGGAGTTCACCCGCGGCCGCCCGCACCTGACGTCGCTGCGGTTCCAGCTGGCGGCGGTGCACGCGGAGCGCGGCGACCACACCGCGGCCCGGCAGGTCCTGGACGAACTGCTGGAGTCCGCGGCCGGCCCCCTCGGGCGGGCGGAGGCCCGGGCCGCGACCGGCTGGGTCGCGCTGATGGACCAGCGTCCGCCGGACGCGGCGGACGCCTTCGCGGAGGTCCTGCGGGACTGGCCGCACGACCACGACTTCCGGATCGGCCGCGCCTGGTCGCTGGTGCGTCTGGCGGACCTCGGCCCAGACGGCCCCGAGGCGGACGGGCTCCTCGCCGAGGCGGCCGCCCACTGCCGTGCCGTCGGTCGTGAGGACCCGCGCAGCGCGGCCGCCCACACCTGCCTCGGACTGATCGCGCACCGGCGCGGGGAACCGGCCGCCGCCGAGCGGCACTTCACCCGCGCCGTGGAACTCGACCCGTACGGGCGCTCCCACACCGAACTGGGCGCGCTCCATGTGCAGCTGGGCCGGTACGGGGAGGCCGAGACCGTGCTGCGCCGGGCCGTGGAGCTGGACTGGTACGACGTGCAGGCCCACGTCGAACTGGGCAGCCTCGCGCTGCACCGGGCCCGGGAGGGCGGGGGCGGGGCCACGATGGCGGAGGCGGCGGGCGAGTTCCGCCGGGCCGTCGCGGTGGACCCGGACAGCGGCAGCGCGGCCCTCGGGCTCGCGGTGGCGCTGGCGGAGGGCGCCGGCGACCTCGGCGCCGCCGAGGAGGAGCTGCGGCGGGTGCTGGGCCGCCGCGGGGTGCGGGACCAGCCGCAGTGGCAACTGCGGCTCGCCCTCGCGCGCCTGCTGGTGCAGGCCGGCGACGCCGAGCAGAACGCCGACCGCTACCGCGACGCCGGCCAGGAGGCGCGGACCGCCATCCGGCTGGCCGAGCGCGAGGCCGAACCGCACTTCGTGGCGGGGGTCGTGGAGCAGCGCCTGGGCACGCAGACCGTCGACGTCCGGCTGAAGCTGCTCCACCGGCGCCGGGCCCAGCGTTTCCTGACCCGCTGCCGCCGTCTCGACCCGGCGCACCAGGACGCGGAGCGGGCGCTGCGGCTGCTGGAGGAGGACTCCCGGGCCGCCCGGGGGAGCCGGCTGAGCAGCGCGGTCCTGGTACTGGTGGCGACCGCCGTGCTCGGCGCGGCCTGGGTGGACTTCCTGTGGAAGCACCACGTCACCGCCGTGATGCTGACGACGCTGACCCCGGTGCTGGCCGGGCTGATCGCGGTGGGGTTCCTGCTGCCGGTGCTGATCCGGCTGAAACTGCCCGGCGGGATGGAGGCCGACCTGTCGGCGAGCATCGGCCAGATCTCCCGCGGCCCGCGCGGCGAGGTGGCGCTCACCCCGGCGCGGACACCCGCCGGCAACGGGCCGGTCGGCCGGATGCCGCGCCTGTGAGGGGGAGAGGGCGCGGGGTGGGGGCGCCCCCCCCGGCCGAAGGCTGGGGAGGGACTTCGGCGACGGGGCCCAGGGCCCGTCGTCACATGAGCTCCCCAAGCCTTCGGCCGGGGGTGCCCCCCGCTGCCCGGAGGGCGGGCCCAGCGGCTCCCCGGGCGTGCGCTGGGAGGTGCCCCCAGTGCGGTGCATCGCACGGCGGTGAGTCGTCCTCATAGTGGGCTGCTCGGACGATCCGGCACTCCCCCGGGCCGAAGGCAGGGGGAGTGCCGTGCCTGGGGGAGGGACTTCGACGACGGGCCCTACGCCGCCGTCGCGTGGTCCGTGGCCTTGGACGCCTTCGCCTTGGTGGCGTAGATGTCGACGTACTCCTGGCCGGACAGCCGCATCACATGGCTCATCACCTCGTCGGTGACGGCGCGCAGCACGTAGCGGTCGCGGTCCATGCCCTCGTAGCGGGAGAACTCCAGCGGCTTGCCGAAGCGCACGGTGAAGCGGTGCACCCGCGGGACGCCGGCGCCGCCGGGCTGGATGCGGTCGGTGTCGACCATCGCGAACGGGACGACCGGCGCCCCGGTCATCAGCGCCAGCCGCGACACGCCCGTACGGCCGCGGTAGAGACGGCCGTCGGGGGAGCGGGTGCCCTCGGGGTAGATGCCGAAGACCCGGCCCTCGTCGAGGATGCGACGACCGGTCATGAGGGCGGCGACGCCGCCGTGCCCGCCGTCGCGGTCCACGGGGATCATGCCGACGGAGGTGAAGAAGGCCGCCATCAGCCGGCCCTTGATCCCGGGGGTGGTGACGTACTCGTCCTTGCCGATGAAGAAGACCTGACGCCTCACGACCAGTGACAGGAACATCGAGTCGATGAAGGTGACGTGGTTGCCGGCGAGGATCACGGGGCCGTCGCCCGGGATGTGCTCCGCTCCCTCGACCCGGGGGCGGAACAGTACGCGCATCAGTACTCCGAGCAGTGCCTTGAGGATGATGCGGAACAACGGGTCCTCCGGTCGTGGTCGGCGGGAGTCCGGCCGGACGCCCGCGGGGTTTCGCTCACCAGTGTGCGCCTCCCCCGCCGAGGACGATACTTCCGCCACGTCGCGACACGCACACCGGGTTCACACGACCGGTACGCATTGTTGACGTGCGTTTCCGTCACGTTCCGTCGCTCGCCGCTCCAGGGCAACACGGGCCCGCCTACGATGCGCGCGTCGCTTGGCAGGATCCGGACGTACGTTCGGCCGACACGAGGGAGCGCACATGACGCACGAGCAGCAGGGCGGCCGGGAGCAGGGCAGGGGGCCCGGGCGCCGGGCACTGATCGGGGCCGCGGCGCTCGGCGCCGGCGTCACCGTGCTCGGCGGCGCGGGCACCGCCGTGGCCGGCGAGCGGAACTCCTCGCACGGCTCCTCGCACGGCTCCTCGCACGGTTCCGTCCCCGTCCTCCCCCTGCCCGTCCCGACCGTCGTGGGCCACCGCGGTGCGAGCGGCTACCGCCCCGAGCACACCCTGGGCTCGTACCAGCTCGCCCTGGACCTCGGCGCCGACGTCATCGAGCAGGACGTCGTCCCCACCAGGGACGGCCACCTCGTCTGCCGCCACGAGCCGGAGATCGGCGGCACGACGGACGTCGCCGACCACCCCGAGTTCGCCTCCCGCCGGACCACCAAGACCATCGACGGTGTCGCCACCACCGGCTGGTTCACCGAGGACTTCACCCTCGCCGAGCTGAAGACGCTGCGGGCGGTCGAGCGCCTGCCCGCGCAGCGGCAGCGCAACACCCTCTACAACGGCCACTGGGAGGTGCCCACCTTCGAGGAGGTGCTGCGCTGGGCCGACGAGCAGGGCCGCAAGCGCGGCAAGGCGGTCTGGCTGCACGTCGAGACCAAGCACCCCACCTACTTCCGCGGCATCGGCCTGGGCCTGGAGGAGCGGCTCGCCAAGCTGCTGCGCCGCTACGGCCGTGACAAGCGCAACTCCCCGCTGTTCCTGCAGTCCTTCGAGCCCGGCAGCATCCAGCGGCTCGGCGCGCTCGGCCTGGGCAACCCCAAGGTCGTCCTGCTGGACGCGGCGACCACCCGTCCGTACGACTTCGTCGCCGCCGGGGACCCGCGCACGGTCGCCGACCTGGTCACCCCGGCCGGCCTGAAGTGGATCGCCGGCTTCGCGCAGGGCATCGGCCCCACCCTGAACCTGATCATCCCGCGTGACGCGGCCGGCAAGCTCGGCACGCCCACCACGCTGGTGCGCGACGCCCACAAGGCCGGGCTGATCCTGCACCCCTACACGATGCGCAACGAGAACAGCTTCCTGCCCGCCGACTTCCGGGTCGGCACGGACCCCAACGCCTACGGTGACGCCTTCGGCGCCTTCAAGGTCTACTTCGAGCAGGGCATCGACGGCATCTTCTCCGACAACTGCGACACCGCGCTCCTGGCCCGCGCGGACTTCGTCGGCCGGAAGTGACCGTCAACACGAGGTGATCCCCCTCCCGCGCACGGGTGGTTCCCCCACCAGGGGGCAACCACCCGGCGCGGCACGGGTGTCCCGGCGGGCATGACCCCGCGCGTACGACACGAAGAACTCACCACCATCCGCCCGCTGCTCGCCGCGGAGGCCGCGGCCGAGTCCGTCCCCTCCTGCATCGAGGCGGCCGACCTCGAACAGTCGGTGTGGCTGCGGCTGCTGGAGCTCCCCGAGCCGCCCGCCGACCCCGCCCGCTGGCTGCGCCGTGCGGTGCGGGCCGAGGCCCGCCTTGCCGTGCGCCGGGCCCGCCGGGAGACGCCGTACGGCCCCGGCCGTCATCCCGCCGCCGAGGCCCTGCCGAGCACCGAGCAGCAGGTGCTCGCCGCCGAGCAGCGCCGCACCCTGCTGGCCGCCGCGCACCGGCTGCCCGGGCGCTGCCCGGAGCTGGTATCCGCCCTGATCTCCCGTTCCGACCCCACTTACCGGGAAATCTCCCGGGAGTTGGGAATCTCACAGGGCAGCCTCGGGCCGATGCGTTCCCGGTGCCTGAGTTGCCTGCGTACGATCCTCGCAACCGGGGTTGCATCACCCGTACGACGGGGTAATGCACCGTAAACAGTCGGCGTATGGACGCTTGTGCACGGCCGCGCCGCCTTCCGGAAACGATTCAGGGCAACGTCCCGCGGCCGCACCCTCACCCCCCGCGGCCCGGGCGGACTCGAAGGAGAGGCCAGCGCACATGGGCATGAGCGTGACCATCTCTGCGGCTACCGGCGACGACGCCGAGAAGATCCTCAAACTGCAGTACCTCTGCTACCAGGACGAAGCCGCACTGTACGGGGACTACGGCATAGAACCGCTGACCCAGACCCTCGAGGCGCTCCGCGCCGAACTCGCGGGCGGGATCGTGGTGGTGGCCCGGCTGGGCGAGGAGGTGGTGGGTTCGGTCCGCGGTTCCGTGGACGAGGACGGCACCGCGCGGATCGCCAAGCTGATCGTCCACCCCCGCATGCAGCGGCACGGACTCGGCGGCCGTCTGCTGCGGGCCATCGAGGAGCGCCTGGCCGCGGAGAGCGAGGCCAAGCGGTACCGGCTCTTCACCGGGCACCGCAGCGAGTTCAACCTCCGGCTCTACCGCAAGCTGGGCTACGCGCAGGTGGGCAGCGTCGAACCGGTCACCCGGCAGCTGAGCCTGGTGCACATGGAGAAGCCGGCCGCCCGGCCCGAGACCTACGCCGCGAGCGCCTGAGCCCGCGTCAGGATCACGCAGCCTGCTGTGGCCGCGCCTGCCGGCGCAGCCACAGCAGGCCGGTCACCGGCACGACGACGGGCAGGAACAGATAGCCCATGCCGTAGTCGGACCACACGGTCTGATCGGGGAACGCCCCGGAGTCGACCAGTGTCAGCGTGCCCACCGTCAGCACGCCGACCAGCTCCAGCGCGCAGCTGACCAGCGCCACCTTCCGTGCGCCCTCGCCGCCCCGCCACAGGGCCACCGTGATCACCGCGTAGACGACGCCCGCCAGCAGGGAGAGCAGATAGGCCAGCGGCGCCTCGTCGAACTGCGTGCTGATCTGCACGATCGCGCGGGAGAGCGCGGCGACGGTGAAGACGCCGTACAGGGACAGCAGCAGCCGGCCCGGCCCGCGGCCGATCCCGCTCCCGGCGGCGGCCGGCGCGCCGGCGTCCTTCGCGGACTCAGGCACTGACGCCTCCCCAGATGTCGTGGAGCCGCACCTCGAGCACGGCCAGGATCACCCCGCCGGCGGCCACGATCGCCGAACCCCAGCGCGTGCGCTCCGTCAGCGACATGAAGCCCGCCGCCGGGACGGTGCAGGCCGCGCCGATCAGGTACGCCACGAAGATCGTCGTGCCGTCCACCGGCTTCTCGCCGCCGGTGAGCTTGACCACACCTATCACCAGCTGGACGAGCGCCAGCACCGCCACCAGGGCCATGCCGATGAAGTGCCAGTCCTTGGTGGGCTGGTCGCGGAAGGCCGCGAAGCCGCACCAGGAGGCCAGGAGCAGCGCCGTGGCCGAGACCACGATCGTGAGCGCGTCGAGCATGCCGCGACTCTATTACGGGCCGGTACCACCGGGTCCCGGCCCCCCCGGGTGTCCACATTCCGGACTCGGGGACCGGATATTGGTACGCCGCGCGGGGGTCTGCTTTACTGGGGCTCATGACCACGACGAACCGCCGCTGCCGCGCGACCGAGGCGATGACGCCCGGTGTTCGTCGTATGTGTCGAATGTGTGCACGCTGAGGGCCCACGCCATCTGAGTCCCGCGCCCCGAAGCGAGACCCGCCCCTCCAGCAACGGACCGCACACCCCCATGCACACGGAACCGCAGCAGACTTTCCGCCGCTGCCGGCTGGCGCACGACCCCCAGCCGCCCGGCACCCACTGCTGACCTGCTCCCGCACCCCCTTCCAGGGGCGGAGCCATGCCATGTCCGCGGTCCATACACCCCGTGTGCGGCTTTCGTCCGCCGCGCACTCGACAGTGACGGAAATCCAGTGATCACCACAACGGGCCTGACCAAGGTCTACCGTTCCCGCGACCGGGAGACGGTGGCCCTCGACGGCGTCGACCTGCACGTCCGCGAGGGTGAGGTGTACGGCGTCGTCGGACGCAGCGGCGCGGGCAAGAGCACGCTCATCCGCTGCGTCAACCTGCTGGAGCGGCCCACGTCGGGCACGGTCGAGGTGGCCGGCCGCGACCTGACCGCGCTCGCCGGCCGCTCCGACCGCGCGGGCTCCGCGCTGCGGACCGCCCGCACCGGCATCGGCATGGTCTTCCAGCACTTCAACCTGCTGTCCTCGCGCACCGTCCGGGACAACGTCGAGCTGCCCCTGGAGATCCTCGGTGTCTCCGGCCGCGAGCGCCGCCGCAAGGCCCTCGAACTGCTCGACCTGGTGGGCCTGGCCGACAAGGCCCGCGCCTACCCCGCGCAGCTGTCCGGCGGCCAGAAGCAGCGGGTCGGCATCGCCCGCTCCCTGGCCGGCGACCCCAAGGTGCTGCTCTCCGACGAGGCCACCTCGGCGCTCGACCCCGAGACCACCCGCTCGATCCTGCAGCTGCTGCGCGACCTCAACCGGCAGCTCGGCCTGACCGTCCTGCTCATCACCCACGAGATGGACGTGGTCAAGGCCGTCTGCGACTCCGCCGCGCTGATGAAGGGAGGCCGCATCGTGGAATCCGGCAAGGTCACCGACCTGCTCGCCACGCCCGGCTCCGAACTGGCCCACGAACTCTTCCCGGTCGGCGGCGAGCCGTCCGGCGAGGGCCGCACCGTGGTCGACCTCACCTTCCACGGCGAGGCCGCCACCGAGCCCGTCATCTCCCAGCTCTCCCGCACCTACAACATCGACATCTCCGTGCTCGGCGCCGCCCTGGAGACCATCGGCGGCCGCCAGGTCGGCCGGATGCGGATCGAGCTGCCCGGCGCCTTCGAGGACAACGTGGTGCCGATCGGTTTCCTCCGTGAGAAGGGCCTCCAGGTCGACGTCGCCCCGGCCGGCACGGACGAGCTGGTCAAGGAGGGCGCGAAGTGAGCTGGTCGCAGATGCAGCCGCTGCTGTCGCAGGCCTGTTGGGAAACCCTGATCATGGTCGGCTGGTCCACGCTGATCGCGGTGGCCGGCGGACTGCCGCTGGGTGTCCTGCTGGTGCTGACCGACCGCGGCGGACTGCTGCGCAACGCCTCGGTCAACAAGGCCGTCGGCGTGGTCGTGAACCTCGGCCGCTCACTGCCCTTCCTCATCCTGATGATCTCCGTGCTGCCCTTCACCCGCTGGGTGATCGGCACCACCATCGGCGCCGAGGCGATGGTCGTCCCGCTCTCCATCGGCGCCATCCCGTTCCTCGCGCGGCTGGTGGAGACCGCCGTCCGCGAGGTCGACGGCGGACTCGTCGAAGCCGTCCAGGCCATGGGCGGCAGCACCTGGACCGTCGTCCGCAAGGCCCTGCTGCCCGAATCGCTGCCCTCCCTGATCGCCGGGCTCACCACCACGGTGATCGCGCTCATCGGCTACTCCGCCATGGCCGGCACCATCGGCGGCGGCGGCCTCGGCGACCTCGCCATCCGCTACGGCTACCAGCGTTTCGAGACCTCGCTGATGCTCGTCACGATCGGCGTGCTGATCGTCATCGTGACCGTCGTCCAGCTCGCCGGCGACCTCGCCGCCCGCGCCGCCTCGCACCGCGGCCGCACCTCCACCGCGCCCCGGCTGCGCCTGCCGCGCCCGGCCGCGACCACCGAAGCCTCCTGACACCGCAAGGCAACACCGTTCCAGAAAGGCACTTTTCGTGCGTACCACCGTCAAGATCACGACCGCCGTCCTCGTCGCCGCGGGGCTCACCCTCGGCCTGACCGCCTGCGGCGCGGACTCCGGATCCAAGAAGGACAGCGCGAGCGATCCCCTCGTCGTCGCCGCGAGCCCCGTCCCGCACGCGGAGATCCTGAACTTCGTCAAGGACAACCTGGCGGCCAAGGCCGGGCTCAAGCTCGAGGTGAAGGAGTTCAGCGACTACGTGACGCCGAACACCGCCACCGAGGACGGCTCCGTCGACGCGAACTACTTCCAGAACCAGCCCTACCTGGACGACTTCAACAAGAAGAAGGGCACCCACATCGTGCCCGTCGTCACGGTGCACCTGGAGCCGCTGGGCCTGTACTCCGACAAGCTGAAGTCCGCCGACGCGATCAAGAACGGTGCCACGATAGCCGTCGCCAACGACGCGGTGAACGAGGCCCGCGGCCTCAAGCTGCTCGCCGCGAACGGCCTGATCACCCTCAAGGACGGCGTCGGCAACGAGGCCACCCCCGCCGACATCACCGGCAACCCCAGGAACCTCAAGTTCAAGGAGCTCGAGGCGGCCCAGCTGCCGCGCTCCCTCCAGGACGTCGACGCCGCCGTGATCAACGGCAACTACGCGATCTCCGCCGGCCTCAAGCCCGCCCAGGACGCCCTGGTGCTGGAGTCCGCCGACAACAACCCCTACGGCAACTTCCTCGCCGTCAAGGAGGGCAACGAGAAGGACCCGCGCGTGCTGAAGCTCGAGAAGCTGCTCACCTCGCCCGAGGTGAAGAAGTTCATCGAGGACAAGTACGCCGGCTCCGTCATCCCCTCCTTCTGACCCACCGGGCCCCGGCGGGGGCCGGGCAGCGCGTCACCGCGCCCCGTCCCCCGCCTCCCCCGGCCAGTCCAGGCGCAGCCGCTCCGCGCGCGGCAGCCGCGCCACCACCAGGTCGTACGAGTCCTCGACCAGCTCCCGCACCATCGGGTCGGGCAGCGAACCGTCCAGCGTCACCGTGTTCCAGTGGCGCTTGTTCAGGTGCCATCCCGGCACGATCGCCGCGTGCTCCGCCCGCAGCCGCACCGCGAGGTCGGGGTCGCACTTCAGGCTCACCTTCAGCGGCTCGCCCCCCAGCGCACTGAGGGCGAAGATCCTCCCGCCGACCTTGAAGACGGTCACCTCCGGGTCACGCGGGAAGGGGTTCTCCGCCACGGCGCCGTTGAAGCCGAGGCAGAGGTCCCCGAGCAGGTCCGCGTCCATGCACCCATTCAACAGGGCCCCACCGACAGCCGGGGTGACCGCTCAGCGGCGCCGCACCCAGTACACGTCCGTGGTGTACGGCATCTCGACGGCGTCCCTGCCGCGCCTGGCGTCGTGCCCGGCCATGGCCAGCACCGCCTCCACCTCGGCCCGCACCCGCTCCTGCTCCGCCGGGCCCATCACCGCGATGTGGCTCGAGGAGGTCATCCGCTCCACCACGTCCGAGACCGTCGTCGAGTGCAGGTTCGGCCAGTGCCGCTCGTGCACCCGCGACCAGCCCGCGCGGTCGGTGAAGGCCTTGCGCCAGCCGCCGTCCAGCGGGCTCGGCAGGTCACGCGGCGCCAGCCGGAAGACGATGTCCTGGTAGTCGCGCACCCACGGGACGGAGGTGTCGTAGGTGTTCCACACCAGCGCCAGCGAACCGCCCGGCCGCAGCAGGCGCTCGACCTCCGCCAGCGCCTCCTCCTCCTGGAACCAGTGCCAGGACTGCGCCGCCACCACCGCGTCCGCGCACCCGTCCGGCAGGCCCGTGTCCTCGGCCGTCCCGGCCGTCACCCGCACCCCCGGCAGCAGCTCCGCGAGCCGCTCCCGCATCTCCGCCACCGGCTCGACCGCGATCACCTCCGCGCCCGTCAGGGCCAGCAGGCGCGTGAACTTGCCGGTGCCGGCACCCAGGTCGACCACCGTACGGCCCGCCTCGAGGGGCAGCGCGTCCGCCAACTCGGCCAGGGCCGCCATGGGGTACGAGGGCCGCGACCGCTCGTACACACCCGCGGCCCGCTGATATCCGACTCCTGCTGCGTGGTGCACCGTCACGCGGGCAGACGCTAGCAGGACCCCATGACCACAGGAGTAGCGGACCTGCGGAAAAGCCGGGGAACAGCACGCCAACTGCTCCCGTCGTGCGGATGGTTGGACGTACCCTGGGGCGACGGCCGCGCAGGCCCCGCGACGACCCGGTCCTGCGGGTGAACCGGTGGATGCTGCATGCTGTGCACTTCACACATGCCCTGGCTACGGAGCGTCGAATGACCAGCTTCCCGGAGATCTCCATCAGTACGGAGCGGCTGGTGCTGCGCACGTACGAGGAGTGCGACATCCCCGCCCTGGCGGAGATGATGAACGACGAGTCCGTGATCGCCTGGACCTCCGTGCCGCATCCGTACACCGAGGCGGACGCCCGCTCCTTCGTCGCCGAGTTCGCCCCCGCCGAGCGCGCGGAGGGCCACGGCATCGTGCTGGCCGTCACCGAGTTCCTCACCCAGCGGCTGGTCGGCACCGTCCACCTGCAGCGCACCGACTGGCGCATCCGCAGCAGCGAGGCCGGGTACATGATCGCCCCCTGGGCGCGCGGCGAGGGCTACGCCGCCGAGGCCGTGCAGGCCGCCGCCCAGTGGCTCTTCGACGACCAGAAGTTCGAGCGGCTGGAGCTGCGCACCGCCGCCGACAACGCCGCCTCGCAGCAGGTCGCGCAGAAGATCGGCTGCATCAGCGAGGGTGTGCTGCGCAACGCCGGTCTGGTCCGCCACCGGCCCGACGGGGAGCCCGGCGGCCGCTGGGAGGAGATCCGCACCGACCTGATCGTGTGGAGCCTGCTCCCGGAGGACCTCGACGGCCTCGCGGAGGAGTCCACCGACGGCTCCGACTACGCGGCGTACGCCGACTGGCAGTGAGCACCCGCTAGCGCAAGATCCTGGCCGGGGTACTGTGCACACCCCGGGATCACCTCACCCCGGCACCACACTGCGACGCGCCCAGAAGGCAGGACGACGATGGCCGACCGTGTCACCGTGATCGGGTGGGACGGCTCACCACCAAACGAGGCGGCGCGCTCCGCGCTGTCGGCCGCCACCCTGGTGGCCGGGACCAGGCACCACCTGGCGCTGCCCTTCGTGCCGGAGGACGCCGAGCGGATCGTACTGGGCAGCATCGACCTGGCCGCCCGCCGCATCGCGCGGCACCGCGGCACGGCGGTCGTCCTCGCCGACGGCGACCCCGGCTTCTTCGGCGTCGTCCGCGCCCTGCGGGCCCCCGAGCACGGGCTGGAGGTCGAGGTCGTCCCCGGCGTCTCCTCGGTCGCCCAGGCCTTCGCGCGGGCCGGGATGGCGTGGGACGACGCCCGGGTGGTCGTCGCGCACACCCGCACCCTGCGCAGGGCCGTCAACATCTGCCGGGCCCACCCCAAGGTCGCCGTGCTGACCGCGCCGGGCGCCGGACCGGCCGAACTCGCCCTGCTGCTCGGCGACGAGCACCGCACCTTCGTGATCTGCGAGGCCCTCGGCACCGAGCACGAGCAGGTCACGGTCCTCACCTCCGACAAGGTGGCCGACCACACCTGGCGGGACCCCAACGTGGTCCTCGTCGTCGGTGCCGCCCCGGCCGCCGGGCCCGTCCCGGTCGCCGCCCAGTCCGGCTGGCTGGCGGGCGGCGAGCACGCCTCGGCCGACCGCGTACGGGGATGGGCGCTGCCCGCCGAGCGCTACGCCCCCGAGGACGGCCCGGCCCACCTGCGCGCCCTGCAACTGGCCCGGCTCGGGCCGCGGGCGGGGGACCTGCTCTGGGACATCGGCGCCGGCGGCGGCGCCGTCGCCGTGGAGGCGGCGCGCTTCGGCGCGGCCGTCATCGCGGTGGAGGCCGAGGCCGCGGCGTGCGAACGGATCGAGGACACCGCACGGGACTTCGGGGTGCAGGTGCGGGTCGTCCACGGCCGGGCGCCGCACGTGCTGGAGGACCTTCCGGAACCGGACATCGTGCGCATCGGCGGCGGCGGACCGGAGGTCGTGGCCGCCTGCGCCGCGCGCCGGCCGGAGCGAATCGCCGCGAGCGCGGCGAACCGGGACGAGGCCGAAGCCGTCAGCCGCGCCCTCGACGAGGGCGGATACACCGTGGAATGCGCGTTGTTGCAGGCAGTCGAGCTGGACGACGAGTGGTCCGAGCGGGAGCGCACGGTGGTCTTCGCGCTCCTCGGACACCGCAGGTGAGCGGGTGGGTTGCGCCCGTATTGGCACCGGTTTGAGGTGAACCCCCCTGAGCACCCGCGGGCACACGCACGGTAGGCTGACGGACCGCTGTGCCGTTGTCGCGCATTGACGTCGAGTGAGGGCTGATCAGTATTGGTCAGTACCGGTCAATCGCCGTCGTCGTGCCGGTTGTCGCCCACGCTCGTTCTCTCTGTGGGCAGTGCTCGGCGCAGCGATGGAAGGAGCGAAACCGATGGGCGAGGGGCACGCATGACTGACACCGGCCAGGTCCCGGGTGAGGGACTGCCGGAGAACGCAGGCGAAGAAGCGGTTCTGCAGCCGCACGCCGACCTTCCCGGCAGTGGCGCGCAGCAGCAGTCCGTCCCCTCGTGGGACGTCGATCCGCTCACCGCGCCGGTTCCTCCCGAGTACCGCTACCTCGACCAGCCGTCCGGCCCCCTGCCGGTCGACGAGGACGAGGAGATGCTGCTGATGCCGGGTCTGCAGGGGTCCTGGGCGGACCCGCAGCCCGTGCCGCCGCAGCCGGTCCAGGTCGCCGCACCCGTTCCGGCCCCGGCACCCGTGACCCCGCCCGCGCCGGTCCCGGCGCAGGCCCCCGCCCCCACCGCCGTGCCGGTCGAGCACACCCTCCACGGAATGCCCGTGGCGCCCGCGGGCATCGAGCACGACGCCCACGAGAGCGGCGGCCGCGACTCCGTCTCCCTCGACTACTCCGCGGTCCGCACCGAGGTGCCGGTCGCACCGGGGACGCCGGTCCCGGAGCAGGCGCCGACGGAGCAGGCCGTGCCGGAGCAGCCGGTGCCCGTGTCGGCGGAGCCGGTCGCGGTGCCGGAGCCGGTCGCGGTGCCCGAGCCGGTCGTCGAGGCCGAGCCCGCCCCGCAGCCCCATGTGCCCGCGCAGGCACAGGTGCAGGAGGCCGCCCCGGCTGCTCCCGTACCGCCGCGCCGCCCCCTCCACATGGGCCCCCCGATCCCGGACCCGTCCAACGGCGGCGGCATCGTGCGCTCCCTGGCCGACCGCGGTCCGGCCACCCCGACCCCCGCGCCCCAGCCGGTCCCGGCGCCCATGCGCCAGTCCGGGCCGCCCACGACGGGGCCGGAGTACCTGGACATCCCTCGCGACGAGGCCTCGTCCGAGGCGCCGGCGCCCGAGCCGGTCGTCGTGCCCGAGACCGAGCCGGTGGCCGTCGTGCCCGAGCCGGTGGCCGCGCCCGTGTCGCCGCTGGAAACCCCGGACGAGCCGCTGCCGTTCGGCATGGAGCCGGCCGCCGAGGTGCCCGTGGCGCCGGTTGTACCCGAGGTGCCCGAGCCGGTCGCGGTGCCGGAGCCCGTCGTGGTGCCCGAGCCCGTCGTGGTCGCGGCGCCCGAGCCGGTCGCGGTGGTGGAGCCCGTCGCAGTGGCGGAGCCGGCCATGGCGCCCGAGCCGGTCGTCGATTCCGCGCCCGCCCTGGAGCCCGAGCCCGAGCCCGTGTTCGAGACGCCCGTCGTCGTCGAGCCGGTCGTGGAGCCCGCCCCTGCCGCGGTCGTGCAGGAAGAGCCCCCGGTCGCCGCCGCCGTCGAGTCGCAGCCCGAGGCCGAGGTCGTCGCGGCGCCCGAGGAGGCCGAGGAGCCCCAGGCGTCCGAGCAGCCCGAGGCGCCGGCGCCCGCCGAGGAGGAGGACCCGGCGCTGCTGCCCGCCGCCGAGGGCTACGACCCTGCCGTACGGGACGCCGTGCACCGTGTCATCCGCGAGCGCCGGGACATCCGCAACGGCTTCCGCAAGGACCCGATCCCGCACGAGGTGCTGATCCGCGTGCTGGAGGCGGCGCACACCGCGCCGAGCGTCGGCCACTCCCAGCCGTGGGACTTCGTCGTCATCCGCTCCGCCAAGACCCGGGAGCGGATGCACGAACTCGCCACGCAGCAGCGCGACGCGTACGCCAAGTCCCTCCCCAAGGGCCGCGCCAAGCAGTTCCGCGAGCTGAAGATCGAGGCGATCCTCGACACCCCGGTCAACATCGTCGTCACCGCCGACCCCACCCGCGGCGGCCGCCACACTCTGGGCCGCTACACGCAGCCGCAGATGGCGCCGTACTCGTCGGCGCTCGCCGTGGAGAACCTCTGGCTCGCCGCCCGCGCCGAGGGCCTCGGCGTCGGCTGGGTCAGCTTCTTCGACGAGCGCGAGATGGTCCGCGAACTCGGGCTGCCCGAGCACCTCGAGGTCGTCGCGTACCTCTGCGTCGGCTACGTCGACGAGTTCCCCGAGGACCCCGAACTGGTGCAGTCCGGCTGGTCCAAGCGGCGCCCGCTGTCCTGGGTCGTCCACGAGGAGGAGTACGGCAACCGGGCCCTGCCCGGCGAGGAGCCGCACGACCTCCTGGAGGAGACCCTGCGCGGCATCCGGCCGCTGGACGCCAAGGCGCTCGGCGAGGCCTGGGAGCGGCAGAAGCGGATGACCAAGCCGGCCGGCGCGCTCGGCATGCTGGAGATCATCTCCGCGCAGCTCAGCGGACTGTCCCGGCAGTGCCCGCCGCCGATCCCCGAGCCCGCGGCAGTCGCGATCTTCGCCGGGGACCACGGGGTGCACGCCCAGGGCGTCACCGCCTGGCCCCAGGAGGTCACCGGCCAGATGGTCGCCAACTTCCTGGGCGGCGGGGCCGTGTGCAACGCCTTCGCCAACCAGGTGGGCGCCGAGGTGTGCGTGGTGGACGTCGGCGTCGCCTCCGACCTGCCCAGCACCCCCGGCCTGCTGCCCCGCAAGGTCCGCCCCGGCACCGCGGACATGACCGCCGGGCCCGCCATGACGCGCGAAGAGGTGCTGCGCGCGATCGAGGTCGGCATCGAGACCGCCCGCGACCTCGTCGCAGCGGGCAACAAGGCGCTGCTCACGGGGGAGATGGGGGTCGCCAACACCACCGTCTCCGCTGCCCTGATCTCCGTCTACACCGGGGTCGACCCGGCGGAGGTCACCGGGCGCGGCACCGGCATCAACGACGAGATGCACGCCCGCAAGATCGACGTCGTCCGGCGCGCCCTCGAACTCCACCAGCCCGACCCGTCCGACCCGATCGAGGTCCTCGCGGCGATCGGCGGCCTCGAGCACGCGGCCATGGTCGGCCTGCTGCTTGGCGCGGCCTCCCTGCGGACCCCGGTCATCCTCGACGGCGTCAGCGCGGGCGCGGCTGCCCTGGTGGCCCGGGCCATCGCCCCGGAGGTCCTCGCGGCCTGCATCGCCGGCCACCGCAGCGCGGAGCCCGGCCACCGCGCGGCCCTGACGAAGCTGGGCCTGCGGCCGCTGGTAGAGCTCGACCTGCGGCTCGGCGAGGGCACGGGTGCGCTGCTGGCGCTGCCGCTGGTGCAGAGCGCTGCGCGCGCGATGCACGAGGTGGCGACGTTCGACTCGGCCGGGGTCACCGAGAAGTCCTGACCTACGCTAGGCACGTCGGAGCGGGCGGGGGTCTTCCCCCGCCCGCGCCCGTTCTCCGGGTGCGGGTCCGTTGCGCCTGCGGCGGGCGGTTTCCCCGCCGCCCGCCCGTGGTCCCGGTGCGGTCAGTGACCGCCTCGCACCCGTGTGCCTGGGTCGGTGGCGCGCCGGCGCACGTCCTCAGCGCTCGCGGATTCGCCGGGCCGTTGCGTCACCGGCATCACCGCTCGTCGCTTCCGGGCGCACCCCGCCACACCCCCTCCTGTTGAGTGGGCGCATGACGGCCGGTGGGGGGTGAAGGGGCAATCCGGGGTTGCCGCACATGCCCTACTGACCCCCCACCGGGCGTTGGTCGCTCGCGATACGGAGGGGGTGGGGTCGGAGGGGTGGGCGTTCTGGACGCTGACGTGTATTTGTTGTGCGGCAGAGCGGCACCTATCCGGATTGCCCGCCATGCACATAAATATGCGGTACAGAATGCCCACCCCGGAGGCCCCGCCCCCGGCCCACCAACGAAACCCGGCGAGACCCGCACCAACCGTCCCCGGGGCAACGGGCGGGCGGGCGGGGAAAAGAACCCCAACCGCAACCACAACGGACCCGCGCACAACAACAACGGCAAGCCCACCGCCGGTGTGATCTTGGGCGCTGCACCACAACCACCCCGCACCGTAGGGTTGGGGCGGGGCAGGGTCGCCCCGCAACCCCACCCCCGTCGCGCCGCGAGGCACCCGCCGCGAGGCACACGCTAGGAGCCGCACCGCCATGACTGCCGCCGAGGACCGCAACGACCCGCCCGCCTACCCCGTCGGACTGCGCCTCGCGGGCCGGCGCGTGGTCGTCCTGGGCGGCGGTCAGGTCGCCCAGCGCCGGCTGCCCCCGCTGGTCGCGGCCGGCGCCGACGTCGTCCTGGTCTCGCCGTCCGCGACGCCGTCCGTGGACGCGATGGCTGCCGCGGGCGAGATCCGCTGGGAGCGCCGCCGTTACCGGCCCGGCGACCTGGCCGACGCCTGGTACGCGCTGATCGCCACCACCGACCCCGAGGCGAACGCCGCGGCCTCCGCGGAGGCGGAGGAGCGCCGGGTGTGGTGCGTGCGCAGCGACGACGCCGAGGCGGCGACCGCGTGGACGCCGGCGACCGGCCGTACCGAGGGCGTGACGGTCGCCGTCCTCACGGGCCGGGACCCGCGGCGGTCCGCGGCCGTGCGGGACGCGATCGTGGAGGGCCTGCGCGACGGCTCGCTCGCGGCGCCGCAGCACCGGGGGAGGACCGCGGGTGTGGCGCTGGTCGGCGGCGGCCCGGGGGACCCGGACCTGATCACCGTGCGCGGCCGCCGGCTGCTCGCGGAGGCGGATGTCGTCATCGCCGACCGCCTCGGCCCGCGCGACCTCCTCGACGAACTGCCGCCGCACGTCGAGGTGATCGACGCCGCGAAGATCCCGTACGGCCGGGCGATGGCCCAGGAGGCGATCAACGCGGCGCTGATCGAGCACGCGAAGGCCGGCAAGGCGGTCGTGCGGCTCAAGGGCGGGGACCCGTACGTGTTCGGGCGCGGCATGGAGGAGGCGGAGGCGCTCGCGGAGGCGGGCATCGCGTGCACCGTCGTGCCGGGGATCTCCAGTTCCATCAGCGTTCCGGCCGCCGCCGGCATCCCGGTCACGCACCGGGGTGTGGCGCACGAGTTCACCGTGGTCAGCGGTCATGTGGCCCCGGAGGATCCGCGCTCACTCGTGGACTGGGCGGCCCTCGCCCGGCTGCGCGGCACGTTGGTGCTGCTGATGGCCGTGGAGCGGATCGGCCCGATCGCGGCGGCGCTCGTCGAGCACGGCCGGGGCGCGGACACCCCCGTCGCCGTGATCCAGGAGGGCACGACCGCGGCCCAGCGCCGGGTCGACGCGACGCTCGCGACGGTGGGGGAGCGGGTTGCGGCGGAGGGCATCCGGCCGCCCGCGGTGATCGTCATCGGCGAGGTCGTCGCCGTGGGCGATCGCGTGACCGGCGGTAACCAGTGACGTCGGTGCCGTTGGCACCGCACTTCGGACAAGGCAGTATCACCCTGTGGCTGAGCTCATCACCATCGACGATCCCGACGACCCGCGCCTGCGCGACTACACGTCCCTGACCGACGTGGAGCTGCGCCGGCGCCGCGAGCCCGCGGAGGGGCTGTTCATCGCGGAGGGCGAGAAGGTCATCCGGCGTGCCCGGCAGGCGGGTTACCGCATGCGCTCCATGCTGCTGTCGGCCAAGTGGGTCGACGTCATGCGGGACGTGATCGACGAGGTCCCGGCGCCGGTCTACGCGGTCAGGCCGGAGCTCGCCGAGCAGGTGACCGGCTACCACGTGCACCGCGGCGCCCTCGCCTCGATGCAGCGCAGGCAACTGCCCGACGCCGCGGACCTGCTGGGCGACGCGCGACGCATCGTCGTCATGGAGTCGGTCAACGACCACACCAACATCGGCGCCATCTTCCGCAGTGCCGCCGCGCTCGGCATGGACGCCGTCCTGCTCTCCCCGGACTGCGCCGACCCGCTGTACCGCAGGTCGGTCAAGGTCTCGATGGGCGCCGTCTTCTCCGTCCCGTACGCCCGGCTGGAGAACTGGCCCCGGGACCTGGAGGCGGTGCGGGAGGCCGGCTTCAAGCTGCTCGCGCTGACCCCGGACGAGAAGGCCGCCGACATCGACGAGGCCGCCCCGTACCGGCTGGAACGCGCGGCGCTGATGCTCGGCGCCGAGGGCGACGGCCTGTCGACCCGAGCCCTGGTCGCCGCCGACGAGTGGGTGCGCATCCCCATGGCGCACGGGGTGGACTCGCTGAACGTGGGGGCGGCCGCCGCCGTCGCGTTCTACGCGGTGGCCACCGGCCGCCCCCGGGACTGACTCAGCCCGCCGCGGCCGGCAGGTCCACCAGCGCGGCGAGGGCGGCCCGGTGGCGGCCGGGCGTGCCCAGGGCGATCTCGTCGGCCTTGGCGCGCTTCAGCCGCAGGTGGGCCGGGTGCTCCCAGGTCATGCCGATGCCGCCGTGCAGCTGGACGCACTCCTCCGCGGCCCGCACCGCGACCGGTGCGCAGAACGCCTGCGCCACGGCGACCGCGACCGGGGCGTCCGCGCTCTCGCCCGCGAGCGCGTCGGCGGCGTTGCGCGCGGCGGCACGGGACTGGACGACCTCCAGCCACAGGTCCGCGAGCCGGTGCTTGAGGGACTGGAAGGAGCCCACGATCCGGCCGAACTGGTGACGCTCCTTCAGGTACGCCACCGTCTCGTCCAGGCACCACTGGGCCAGGCCCAGTTGCTCCGAGGCCAGCAGCCCCGCCCCCGTCAGCAGCGCCCGTTCCACGGCCGCCGCGGCGGTCCCGGGCCCGGCGAGCCGGCGGGCCGCCGCCCCGTCGAAGGAGACGTCCGCGATCGGCCGGGTCAGGTCGAGCGGCACCGGCACGGACAGGGCGACTCCGGGTGCGTCCGTCCGCACCTCGTAGAGCCCGGGCCCGTCGGGGCCGGTGGCCGGCACGATCAGCACGTCCGCGGCGGTCGCGTCGGCGACGCTGGTCACGCGCCCGCCGAGGACGCCGTCCGCGTCGGCCCGCACCCCCTGGGACACGTCCGCGCCCGGTGCCGAGGGCAGCGGCACGGCCAGCGCGGCGGTCGCCTCGCCCTCCGCGAGGCGCGCCACGAGGGCGTCGGCCTCCGCGGTGCCGGCCGCCAGCAAGGCCGTCGTGGCCAGCACGGCGCTGCCGAGGAAGGGCACGGGCGCCACGAAGGCCCCCAGCTCCTCCAGTACGACCGCGGCCTCCCGCGCGGAGGCTCCCTGGCCGCCGAGCTTCTCCGGCACCAGCAGCCCGGCGACCCCCACCTCCCGGCTCAGGGTCCGCCACAGCGCGGCGTCGTACGGCTCCTCGCCCTCGCAGCGCGCCAGGACGTCCGCCGGGGCGCACCGGTCGGTGAGCAGACCGCGCACCGCGGCGCGCAGGTCGTTCTCGACGTCGGAGTAGAGCAGGTCGGAGCTCATCGCGGCAGGTCCTTCCAGGGAACGTCCTTGTCCGTACGGGGCTCGGAGGGCAGGCCGAGGACACGCTCGGAGATGATGTTGCGGAGGATCTCGGACGTACCGCCCTCGATCGAGTTGCCCTTGGCGCGCAGATAGCGGTAACCGGCGTCGCGGCCGTAGAAGTCGACGACCTCCGGGCGGGTCATCGTCCAGTCGCCGTAGCGCAGTCCGTCCTCGCCCAGCAGCTCGACCTCCAGGCCGCTGACGCGCTGGTTGAGCGAGGCGAACGCCAGCTTCATGCCCGAGCCCTCGGGACCCGGGGCGCCCAGGGCGAGCTGCTGCCGCAGCCGTTCGCCGGTGAGGCGGGTGACCTCGGCGTCCACCCACAGCCGCAGCAGACGGTCGTGCAGGTCCGGCGTGCGCAGCCCGGGCCGCTCGCGCCACGTCGCGGCGACGGTGCCGATCATCCCGCCCTCGCGGGGGAGCGCGGAGCCACCGATGGCGACCCGCTCGTTCATCAGCGTCGTCTGCGCCACCCGCCAGCCGTCGCCGACCTCGCCGAGGCGCTGGGCGTCGGGGATCCGCACGTCCGTGAGGAAGACCTCGTTGAACTCGGCCTCACCCGTGATCTGCCGCAGCGGCCGCACCTCGACGCCCGGGGCCGTCATGTCGCACACGAAGTACGTGATGCCCTGGTGCTTGGGGACGTCCGGGTCGGTGCGCGCGATGAGGATCGCCCAGCGCGCGTTGTGGGCGTTGGACGTCCACACCTTCTGGCCCGTGACGATCCAGTCGTCGCCGTCGCGCACGGCCCTGGTGCGCAGGCCCGCCAGGTCCGAGCCGGCGCCGGGCTCGCTGAACAGCTGGCACCAGACCTCCTCCCCGGTCCACAGCGGGCGCAGGAAGCGGGCCTTCTGCTCCTCGGTGCCGTACCGGAGCACGGTGGGGGCCGCCATCCCGAGGCCGATGCCGATCCTGCGCGGCTCGTTGTCCGGCGCCGAGACGGCGGCCAGTTCGGCGTCCACGACCCCCTGCAGGGCGCGTGGCGCGCCCAGGCCGCCGAGGCCCTCCGGGTAGTGCACCCACGCCAGGCCGCCGTCGAACCGGGCCCGCAGGAAGTCCGGGCGGTCCGTCGCCGCCGGATCGTGAGAGGCCAGCAGCGCGCGCACGCGCTCGCGCAGCACCTCCGGTGTGACCGTCATGCGAATGCGTCCCTCCGCGTGTGGGTACCCTAAGCAAGCGCTTAGAAATTAACCCACGGGACGTGCATCCGTCACCCCCTCGCGTGCGCGTGCCGCGTTCCTGCCCGGGGTCCGCGGACGCGCCCGGTGGTCGTGTGCGGGTCGTTTGTGGTTGCGGTTGGGTTTTTTCCCGCCGCCCTCCCGGTGCCCCGGGACGGTTGGTGCGGGTCTGCGCTCTGTTCGTGGGTGGGCCGGGGGCGGGGCCTCCGGGGTGGGCATTCTGTACCGCATATTTATGTGCATGGCGGGCAATCCGGGTTCGGCACCGCTCTGCCGCACAACAAATACACGTCAGCGTCCAGAACGCCCACCCTCCCCCAGTCTTCGGCCGGGGGTGCCCCCAACTCCCCCACCCCCTCCGTATCGCGAGCGACCAAAGCCCGGTGGTGGGGGATGAAGGAGTCCGGGGTGACCCCGGATTGCCTCCTCGCCCCCTCTGGCCGGCCCGGCCCAAGGACGGGGGAGGGCGGGCGGGCGGGAGACGGCCGGAGGGTGGGCGATGAATCGGTCCGGGGTTGCCGCGAGTGCCTTACTCACCCCCCTCCGGCCGTCATGCGCCCACACGACGGGAGGGGGTGTGGCGGGGTGCGCCCGGAAGCGACGAGCGGTGATGCCGGTGACGCAACGGCCCGGCAAATCCGCGAGCGCTGAGGACGTGCGCCGGCGCGCCACCGACCCCCAAAACACGCAGCGAGGCGGTCACTGACCGACCGGGGCCACGGGCGGGCGGGCGGGAAAAGAACCCCAACCGCAACCACAAACGCACCCGCACACAACAACCAACCGCAACCACGACGTACGGGCCCCGGAAACGCCGCGCGCCGCTAGCGCCGCGCCCCCGCGGCATCCCGCACCGCGCCCAGCGCCGCGTCGACGAGGGCGTCGACCCGCTCGGTGCCGCCGCTTTCCGTCCACGCCCCCACGGCGGCGTTGAGGCAGGACAGCACCGTCACGGCGAGGGCGCGCGCCCGCAGTTCGCGGTGCTCGCCGCCGTCCCCTTCGAGGCGCGCCGCCACGAGCGGTACGAGCAGGTCCAGCCACTCCCGGTGCTTCCTCGCCAGCGCCCCCTGAAGCGCGGGCGTGCCGGCGAGCATCACGGAGGTGGCGAGCAGCGTGCCGTCCGGGTCGCGGTCGAGCGCGGCCACGTGCTCGTCGAGGGCCCGGCGCAGCGCCTCCCACGGGGCTTCGGCGGCGGGGCGTGCCGCCAGGCGGTCGGCGATGCCCTGCCCGATCGCGGTGAGGTTGCCGACGACCATGTCCTCCTTGCTGGCGAAGTAGCGCGAGACGCTCCGCCCGGACATGCCGATCTCCGCCGCGATCTGCTCGATGGTCGTCTTCTCGAAGCCGTGCTCGATGAACAACTTCATCGCGCGGTCGGCGATCTGCGTCCTCACCGACTGGCGGGTCAGTTCGCGAAGGCCCGACCGCAGGGGATCCGTGCTGCTCATGGGTTCAGCGTAGCCAAGCCGGAAACCTCTGGCGCGGAGGGACGGATCTGTCGTGGTCCGTCACTCACAGCTGGGTCTGCCCGCCGTTGACCTCGTACACCGAGCCGGTGACGAAGGACGCCTCGTCCGACAGCAGGAAGTTCACCACCGCGGCGACGTCCTCCACGCCGCCGGTGCGGTTCATCGCGGTCTTCGCGGCGATCGCGGCGCGGACCTCCGGGGGGAGTGCCCGAGCCGACGGTGCGTCGATCGGGCCGGGCGCGACGGCGTTGACGCGGATGCCGCGCCGGGCGTACTCCACGGCAGCGGACCGCGTGAGGCCGACGACACCGTGCTTGGACGCGGCGTACGCGGCCCGCCCGGCGTGCGCCATGACCCCCGCGGTGGAGGCCATGTTGACGATGGCGCCGCCGCCGTGCGCCGCGAAGTGGGCGAGCTCGGCCTGCATGCAGGTGAAGACCCCGGTCAGGTTGACGTCGATCACGCGCAGCCAGTCCGCCGGATCGATCTCGTGGGCGTCGGCCGGCCGTGGGGTCACGCCGGCGTTGTTGAACGCGATGTCGAGGCCGCCGAAGGTGGCGACGGCGAACTCCACGAGCCGCCGGGTGTCCGTGAAGGACACGACGTCGACCTCGTACGGCGCGGCCTCGCCCCCCGCGCGGATGATCGCGTCGGTGACGCGCTCGGCGGCGGCCCCGTCGACGTCGGCCACGACGATCCTGGCTCCCTCGCGGGCGAGCCGCCTGGCCCCCGCCTCGCCGAGCCCGGAGCCGGCGCCGGTCACGATGCCGGTCTTTCCCCTGACGGACATGGTGCTACCTCCTTGGTACGCGGTCATGCCCGCGGCTCGACGAGGGTGAAGACGGCACCCGCCGGGTCGAGGAGGACCGCGATGCTCGCGGTGCCGATGGCGGTGGGCGGCATGAGCAGGGTGCCGCCCGCCGAGGCCGCGCGGGTGGCCGCGGCGGAGACGTCGGCGACGGTGAAGTAGGCGTCCCAGTAGGGCGGCATCTCCAGCGGCATCGCCGGAGGGCGGGGGAGCAGCAGCGAGACGGGCGCGCCGCCGAGCCGCCACTCTCGGCGGCCCAGTGGTCCGGCGGGGTCGCCGGTCGTCCAGCCGAACAGCGCGCCGTAGAAGGCGGCACTGGCGTCGACGTCGTCGGTGATGAGTTCGGCCATGGCGAAGCCGCCGGGCCCTGCCGCGGCCGAGGGGGCCTGCCGGGCGTCGGGTTCCCGGACGGCGAAGTGCGCGCCGCTCGGGTCCGCGCAGAGGTGCTCCCTGCCGCTCGCGGCGCTGCCGTGCGTCCTGCCGAGGACGGTGCCACCGGCGGCGACGACCGCGGCGGCGGCCTTGTCGGCGTCGTCCACGGCGAAGCAGGCCGTCCAGCCCGGCCGCGGCAGGTCACCGACCGGCCCGAGGCCGGCTACGGGCAGCCCCCTCAGCCGGGCCGTCCGGTGGCCGGGGCCGTGTGCGGGGTCCTCGGTGAACTCCCAGCCGAACAGCGCGCCGTAGAACGCGGCCGCGGCCTGCGGGTCGGGCGATCCCAGCTGTGCCCAGTACGGGGTGCCGGGTTCGCCGGCGGTGGTGGTGTCCATTCGCTGCTCCTCGCTGCGCCAGATCCTGCCCCCCTGCCTGGCGACTATAGACACGCTTGTCAGTCAATGACAAACATGGCTCATGGCGTCATGGGGTGAGGAGCACCGGCCCGAGCGTGGGCACGCGCAGCCGTCACGGGGTATCGGGGCATGCCGCGGCGCACCGTGGACGGGCGTCAGGCACGGCGGGTGTTTCGGTGAGTACGCGCGCTGGGGGCGGTGGTCCGCCGGCCCTGCGGCCGGGACTACGGCGTGTGCGGCGACGCCGGGTCGGCGGCGCCGACCCCGGGCAGCAGGCCGAGGCCGCGGCTGGGGCCCTGGCAGCCCTGGGCGGCCGCGATGCCGAGCGCGACGAGGAGGGTCACGGTGACGAAGACGATGAGCCGCTGCCGCAGCAGCCTGCGGTCGGCACCGACGGGGCGGCGACCGGTGGGCGTGCGGGCGGCCGGGGTGCGGCCGGAGGGGGTCCGGGCCGGGGTGCGCGGCGCGGCGGGCGTACGGGGGGACGCCGGGGTGCGCGGCGCCACCGGTGTGCCGGGTGCCGTCCGCCGCTCGGTCTGCTGCTCCGCGTACACCTGCGCCCGCGGTCCCGTGGGCCGCTCCATGCGCGGACCGGACGCCTTGGGCACGATGTCGCGCCGGCCGGGCGCCGCGCCGAGGCCGCGGGCCTCACGGGCGGCGATCTCGGCCAGCCGCTCGGAGAGCTGGACGGTGCTGGGCCGCTGCTCCGGGTCCTTGGCGAGGCAGGCGTACACCAGCGGGGCCAGCGAGTCCGGCACACCGGTGAGGTCCGGCTCCTCGTGGACGACCCGGTAGAGCATGACCTCCGAACTGCCCTGCCCGAAGGGGGAGTCGCCCATCGCCGCGTACGCCAGCGTCGCGCCGAAGGCGAAGACGTCGGTGGCCGGGGTGACCGCGGCACCGCGCACCTGCTCCGGCGCGAGGAAGCCGGGGGAGCCGACGGCGGTGCCCACGTGGGTGAGGGTGCTCGCGCCGGTGGACCAGGCGATGCCGAAGTCGATGATCCGGGGGCCCTTGGGCGACAGCAGGATGTTGGAGGGCTTCAGGTCGCGGTGGACGACCCCGGCCTCGTGGACGGCGACGAGTCCCTCCGCCAGGGCGGCGCCGATGGACGCGGTCTCGGCCGCAGCCAGCATGCCGTCCCGGGCGACCTTGTCGTGCAGCGAGGGCCCGGGGACGTACTGCGTGGCGAACCACGGGCGGTCCGCCTCCAGGTCGGCGGCGACCAGCCGGGCCGTGCAGCCGCCGCGGATGCGTCTCGCCGCGGACACCTCGCGGGCGAAGCGGGAGCGGAACTCCTGGTCCTCGGCCAGTTCGGGGCGGATCACCTTCAGCGCGACCCGCTGGCCGCGCTTGTCGGCGCCCAGGTAGACGACGCCCATGCCGCCGGCGCCCAGCCGCCGGTGCAGCCGGAACGAGCCGACGACACGCGGGTCCTCGCGCCGGAGCCGCATCATCGCCATGTCGTCCATCCCCGCTGCCTGCCTGGCCAGTCTGACCCCGACAGCTTACGGACTGACCGACCGTCGCGCCGCGAGGCCGCGCCCGCGCGGGGCGGCGGATTGTCAGTGCCGGATGGGATCCTTGAAGGGTGGGGAAAATTCCGGCCGCTGACGGCCCGGGATTTCGTCATGCCGTCAACAGTCCGTCGGACAAGGGGGATTGACGCCATGAAGGGTGATCGTGTGGAGATAGTCGTCGACGCCGGCGACACGACAAGGACGTACGAAGTGGTCGCCACCAGGGCGGGCCGCAGGGTGGAGACGGCGGTCCGCCGAGGGGTGGTGGAAGTGAGCGAAGTCACCCGGTCCGGCTCCGTGGTGCGCACCGCGCGCTTCATGGCCACCCGGGTCCTGGCCCTGGTCGAGCAGCCCGTGCCGACCGCCGACGCGGAGGAAGAGGAGCGGGCCTGACGGGCCCCGGCCGCGCCCGCCCGGGAGATCCCCTCGGGGATGTCCCGGGGGTGCGGCCGGATCCCTCCACCCAGGGGAGTACGCGGCCGCTCCCGGAGTCATCCTCGGGGAGGCCGGGGAAGCGGTACGAAGGCATGACGACCGCCGCCCGCGCCGCGCCTAGTGTTGAGGTCAAGCGGCGGGCGGAGCACTCGTCCCCCGAGGTCAAACGCCCGCCGCCCCGACAACTGTGCACGATCACGGAGCACGACCCGGGAGAGGGCCATGGCGAACACGGTGAGCCGTACGGTGCGGCCGGCGCGCGGCAGCAGGATCGCCGCCATCGGCATACGCCCGTCGGGCACCCGGCATCCGCTGGTGGCGGTGGCGATGGTGCTGCCGCTCGCGGTGCTGCTCGCGGTGGCCTTCGGAGGCTGGGACGCGGTGGTCACACAGGCGTCGTCCGTAGCCGGTCTGATGGGGCGCTGACAGACGCCCCGCGGCCCCGGAAGAGCGGTCCGGGACCGCGAGGACCGGTGAACCAACCCCGTGGGGACGGGGGTACGGCGGACGGCATGAATGCCCGGGTACCTGTGGCGGTACCCGGGCATCACACCCGGCATTGCCAGTGGGCGGCGCGCTGCCGCACAGTGGGCCGGTGACACGGGCGGTGGGGGAGGAAGTGACCAGCAGCGGAGAACCGCTGACGCACGCCCTGGGGGCGGTCGCGGCAGCGGCCTCGCGTGTGCCCGGCCAGGCGCGGCCTGCCGTGCTCGCCGAACGGCCCGACGTCACCGTCGTCCGCGGCGGCCGCCTCGTCGCGAAGGCCCACGCCCCGGGCACCGATCCCGCGGAACTCGCCCTGCGACTGCGCGTTGCGGCCGATCCGCTGCTGGACGGCGTCCTGCTGCCCCCGGCGCCGCTGCCCGACCACGGGGGCGTGCTGAGCACCGTGCTCCTCGGCCGCACCGTGAGCCTGTGGCCCCTCGGCGAGCCGGTCGACCACGGCGATCCGGACTCCGCGCCCTGGGCCGAGGCCGGCGCGCTCCTGGCGCGGCTGCACACCGTGCCGCCGGCCCGGCTGCCCGGCCCGCCGCCGCAGATGCGCGGCCCCCTCAGGGCGGCCCGCGCGCTCGCCCGGATGCTCGCCGCCGGACCCGGCGACCCGGCGGTGCTCGCCGCCTGGCACGGGCTGCCGCCCTGGGCACGCGGCGAGGCCCCGCAGCCGCGGCAACTGCTGTGCCACGGCGACCTGCACATGGGCCAACTGGTGCGCCACCCCGCGCCCGACGGGCCGTGGTGCCTCATCGACGTGGACGACCTCGGGCTCGGCGAGCCCGCCTGGGACCTGGCCCGGCCGGCGATGTGGTTCGCCGCCGGGCTGCTCGACCCCGCCGACTGGGGCCGCTTCCTCGGCGCTTACCGCGCCGGCGGCGGCCCCGCCGTCCCCCCGGACGGCGACCCGTGGCCGCATCTGGACGTGGCCGCACGGGCGTTGGCGGTGCAGACCGCGGCCATCGCGGTCGCCAAAGCCGCGCAGGAGGGGCGCGCGCTGGACGGGACGGAACAGGCCGTCCTCGACACGTGCCGCCGAATCGCGGAAGTAAAGTGCAGTTCTACGCCGGGGGAAGACCCCCGGCCGGCGCGAGCGAGGAGATGAGCCGACGATGCTCTGTCCCAAGTGTCATGGCCCGATGCAGACGTACACCCGCAGCGGCGTCCAGATCGAGCAGTGCGGCAACTGCCGTGGGATCTTCCTGGACTACGGGGAGCTCGAGGCCCTGACCCGCATGGAGGGGCAGTACGCCCAGCCCGCCCCGCCGCCCGCGGGTTACCCGCAGGCGTACCCGCAGCAGCACGCCGCGCCGGCCTGGGGTGCGCCGCACGGCGGCCACCACGGCGGTCACCACGGCCACCACAAGCAGCAGAGCTGGGCCCGCATGCTCTTCTCGTCGTGAAACGGCCGAGGGCCGGAGCGAACGCTCCGGCCCTCGGGTGCTGGTGGACGATACTGGGATTGAACCAGTGACCTCTTCCGTGTCAGGGAAGCGCTCTCCCGCTGAGCTAATCGTCCTCGGTACTACGGGTGGTACTGATGCAGCGTGCGCGATACTGGGATTGAACCAGTGACCTCTTCCGTGTCAGGGAAGCGCTCTCCCGCTGAGCTAATCGCGCTCGGGTCCCCCGTGCCGAAGCCCCGGGGAAGGCCCTTCCGGGCCCAGTGGACGATACTGGGATTGAACCAGTGACCTCTTCCGTGTCAGGGAAGCGCTCTCCCGCTGAGCTAATCGTCCTCAGAGGTGGAGACGGGATTTGAACCCGTGTAGACGGCTTTGCAGGCCGTTGCCTCGCCTCTCGGCCACTCCACCAGCGCGGGGGCGGTGACCCCCACTTCGAGCGGACGACGAGATTCGAACTCGCGACCCTCACCTTGGCAAGGTGATGCTCTACCAACTGAGCCACGTCCGCAGCGTCTCCCCCGGAGCTCGCACCCGGGCGGGACCTCCGCCGGTGCGCTTCCGCGTCCCGGCGACGAGTTGAACTCTAGCGGATTACGGCTCCGCCACCAAAACGCGTTTCCGCAGCGTGCCGGGTCGGTGACCAGCGCATCTCGCCCGTCGCCGCCGACTTAGACTCGCACTCGCCCCACCGGACCGACCTGGGAAGCCCCGTGCCCGACCTCGAGCCCCTCGCCAGATTCGGCGGCCTCCTCGCCTCCGACCTGCGGGATGTCACCACCGACCCGGCCGCGCTGGACTCCTCCGGCTTCTGGGCGGTGGTCGCCGGCTTCGAGGGCGACACGGTCTGCGCGCGCTTCGGGAACGTACGGCCCGAACCTGCCGCGGCGGCCCCCCGCCGGCCCTGGAAGGGCCCCGCCCGCGGCGACTGGACGTCCTCGCTGGACCGCGCCGGGTACATCGCCGGGGTGCGCCGCGTGCGCGAGTACATCGCGGCCGGCGAGGTCTACCAGGCGAACCTCTGCCGGGTGCTCACCGCGCCGCTGCCCGACCCGGACGCCGACGTCGACGCCCTCGCCGCGGTCCTCGCCCGCGGCAACCCCGCCCCGCACGCCGGGACGGTCCGGTTGCCCGCGCACGGCATAGAGGTGGCCGGCGCGTCCCCCGAACTCTTCCTGCGCCGCCGCGGTGACGTGGTCGAGTCCGGGCCCATCAAGGGCACCGGCCGCACCGAGGCCGACCTGCTGCCGAAGGACCACGCCGAGAACGTCATGATCGTCGACCTGGTCCGCAACGACCTCGGACAGGTCTGCGCCACCGGCACGGTCACCGTCCCCGACCTCTGCGTCGTGGAGAAGCACCCCGGCCTGGTCCACCTCGTCTCCACCGTGCGCGGCGAACTGCGCGAGGGCGCCGGCTGGGCCGCACTGCTGGACGCCGCGTTCCCGCCGGGCTCCGTCACCGGCGCGCCCAAGTCCAGCGCCCTGCGCATCATCGCCGAACTGGAGACCGCCCCCCGCGGCCCCTACTGCGGCGGCATCGGCTGGGTCGACGCCGACCGCGGCACCGGCGAGCTCGCCGTGGGCATCCGCACCTTCTGGATCGACCGCGCCGCCCCCGGCGGCCCCGTGCTGCGCTTCGGCACCGGCGCCGGGATCACCTGGGGCTCCGATCCCGAGCGGGAGTGGGACGAGACGGAACTGAAGGCCTCCCGGCTGCTGGCGGTAGCGTCGGGTACGTACGACTCGAGCGAAGGCGAACGGAACCATGGGGCAGAGTGACACCGTGAGCACGACCACCGCAGGCGCGATCTGGGTCAACGGCGCGCTGCGCGAGACCGACGAGGCGTCCGTGTCCGTCATGGACCACGGCCTGACCGTGGGGGACGGCGTCTTCGAGACGCTCAAGGCCACCGGCGGCACCGCCTTCGCGATGGACCGCCACCTGCGGCGGCTGGCCCGCTCCGCGCGCGGCCTCGGCCTGCCCGAGCCCGACCTGGACGAGGTGCGCCACGCCTGCGAGGCCGTCCTCGCCGCCAACCCGGCGCCCCACGGCCGGCTCCGCGTCACGTACACCGGCGGCACCTCGCCGCTCGGCTCCGAACGCGGCACCACCGGCCCCACCCTGGTCGTCGCCCTCGGCGCGGCGAGCGTGCGCCCGGACACGACGGCCGTCGTCACCGTCCCCTGGACCCGCAACGAGAAGGGCGCCCTCGCCGGGCTCAAGACCACCTCGTACGGGGAGAACGTCGTGGCCCTGGCCCGCGCCCACCGGCACGGCGCCTCCGAGGCGCTGTTCGCCAACACGCAGGGACGCCTCTGCGAGGGCACGGGCTCCAATGTGTTCGTCGTCCTCGGGGGCAAGCTGCTCACCCCGCCGCTCGCCTCCGGCTGCCTCGCGGGGATCACCCGGGAACTGGTCGTGGAGTGGGCCGGCGCCGAGGAGGCCGACCTGCCGTTCGAGGTGCTCGCGGAGGCGGAGGAGATCTTCGTGACGTCCTCGCTCCGCGACGTCCAGGGCGTCCACCGGGTCGACGACCGCGAGCTGGCCACCGGTGCCCACCCCGGCCCGGTCACGGCCAAGGCGATGCGGGTGTTCGCGGAGCGGTCGGCGGAGCACCCGAACCCCTGAGGTCGGGATGGCCGAACCCGTGACGTGACCGCGGCTACCCGGTAGAACTCCACACCATGACCACCACCCTGCGCCCGGCCGAGCCCGAGCAGCGCTGGCGCGGCGGAGTACGCGCCCGTCGCTTTCATGTATGCGTCAACGGGCGTCCGGTGGGGGAGACCACCCTGTCCACCGACGCCCGGTTCGGGCCGGAGGCCGGGCGCATCGTCGCGCTGCGGATCGACCACGACCAGCAGCGCCGCGGCCGCGGCACGGTCGCGGCCCTCGCCGCGGAGGAGGTCCTGCGGGGATGGGGCTGCCGCCGCATCGAGGTCTCGGTGCGGACGCAGGACGCGGCGGCGCTCCGGCTCGCCGGCGTGCTGGGGTACGTCGTCCGCAACCGGAACATGGTCAAGGCGCTGCCCGACGTGCCGCCGGCCCTGCCGAGGGGCAGCGTCGTGCGGCCCATGACGGAGGCGGAGTACCCGGGGTGGGCGGCCCGCAGGCGGGACGAGTACGTACGGTCCTGGACGCGGAGCGGCGTGCCGGAGGCGCAGGCCCTCGCCAAGGCCGAGGCGGACGAGCGGGCCGCGCTGCCGGAGGGGCTGTCGACGGCGGGTGCCGTGGTGAGGGTGCTGGCGGTCGGGCAGGCAGGGGCGGTGGGGGAGCTGTGGGTGGGGCGCCGGGACGAGGACACGGGGTTCGTCTTCGACGTTCGTGTCGCCGAGCGGCACCGGGGCCGGGGTCACGGGCGCACGCTCATGCTCGTCGCGGAGCGGGAGTGCGTGGCGGCGGGGCTCCGGTGGCTGGGGCTGAACGTCTTCGCCGGGAACGAGGCGGCGGAGGGGCTCTACGCGGCGCTGGGGTACGAGGTGACGGAGGTGCATCTGGCGAAGCCGCTTGTGTGAGTGCCCGGTGTGGGGGTTGCCGCTGGTTGTTGTGTGCGGGGTGTTTGTGCCTGCGGCGGACGTCCCCGGCCCTCCCGCCCTCCAGCCCTCCCTAAGCCTTCGGCGCAAGGCATGAGGCACCTCCCGGCCGACGGCCGGCGGAGGGTGGGTGCATCCCGGCGTGCATACGCCGGGATGTCGGTTACTCGCCCAGGGCCGCGTCCGCGAGGGACTCGATGCGGGCGCGGAGGCCGTCCTGGGACGTGCCGCCGTCGAGGCGTTCGCCGGAGATGACGTAGGTGGGGGTGCCGGTGATGCCGATGGCCTTGCCCTCGGCGTGGTCGGCGTCGACGACGAGGAGGTGGCGGCCGTCGACCAGCGCGGTGTCGACCTCCTCCGCGTCGAGCCCCAGGTCGGCCGCGATCTCGACCAGCAGGGCCTCGCCCCGTTCGCCCAGTTCCTCCGTGCGGGCGAGGACCGCCTCGGCGTACTCCCAGCCGCGGCCCTGGGCGAAGGCCTCCTCCGCGGCCTGGGCGGCGGCGTAGGAGTGCTTGTGCTTCTCCAGGGGGAAGTGCCGCAGCTGGATCTCCAGGGCGTCGCCGTAGCGCTCGCGCAGGGCGTGCAGGTCGGTCAGGGCGGCGGCGCAGTCGGGGCACTGGAGTTCGCACCAGTACTCGAGGACGACGGTGCGGGGAGTCGCTTCGTTCATGGGGCCAGTCTCCCACCAGGGGAGGAGCGGCCCCGGAGATCACCCTGAGGTTGGTGCCGGGCCGTGGCCCGCGGGCGCACGGCGGGTGCACGATGGAGCCAGCAGACCACTCCGGAGGAGCTCCGCATGCTGACCTCGACCGTGTGTGTCGCACTGTCCGCGGCGGGCCTGGCGATCGCCCTGCTCACCGCCTACCGGCGCAGGTTCCGCAGGGCGACGATGATCGCGGCGGCGGCGCTGCTGCCCGTCGGCCTGTACATGACGGGCCTGGTGTCGCTGGCCGGGACCGTCGTCCGGGCCGTCGCCGGCTGGGCCGCGGACCTGGTGTTCAAGCCGTCGGTGTGGGCGGGCTTCGCCGTGCTCGCCCTGTCGGTGGTGCTCTACGTCCTGGCGCGGGTGGCCGGGAGCCGCAAGGGCGTCCCGGAGGGGAAGCCGGGCCGGGCGGTCGCGCCGGGCGCGGGGGCGCCGGCCCTGGCGCAGGGGAAGAAACCGGTCCAGAAGGCGGCGAAGACCGATCCCGACCTGGCCGAATTCGGTGAGATCGAGGAGATCCTCAAGCGCAGGGGCATCTGAGCGGCGTGTTGGTGGCAGGGGGTGGCGGCGTTACGTCATCATCGCCCTGGCGGACTTCAACTACCGCCCCCTGAGCGGGATTTGGCGTGCCCGGGGGCGTACGGTTGTACGAGTTCGCGTCCCTCCGAGCACACCGTAAGGCCATGGAAGCCGAAGCAGACGACGACGAGCCACGCGGTTGCCTGTTCGCGCTCTCCCAGCCGCCGCTGATGCTGTTCCTGACCGTGATCGGAGGATTGCTCGCCCTGGGCGGGCTCTACGACCTCTGGCCGTTCTGAGCCGGTACGGCGACGGCCTCGCGGCGGCGTGCCCGGTACGCGGCGACGTGGAGCCGGTTGCCGCAGGTGCGGCTGTCGCAGTAGCGCCGCGAGCGGTTCCGCGACAGGTCGACGAAGGCGCGCCGGCAGTCCGGGGCGTCGCAGCGGCGCAGCCGCTCCCGCTCCCCGGCGACGAGGAGGAACGCCAGGGCCATCCCGCAGTCGGCGGCCAGGTGCTCGGCGAGGGAGGCGCCCGGGGCGAAGTAGTGGACGTGCCAGTCGTAGCCGTCGTGGTCGGTGAGCCGGGGGGTGGTGCCGGCCTCGGCGACGAGCGAGTTGATCAGGGCCGCGGCCTCCGGCGTGCCGGGCGCGGAGAAGACCTGGGCGAAGAGCTGCCGCACGGCGCGCACCGCGACGAGGTCGTCCTCGTCGAGCGTGCCCACCTCGCTGACCTCGTTGCGCTCCACGAAGGCGCGCAGCGCCGCGAGGTCGGCCAGACCCTCGCGGCCGTCACTCTCCGGTGTGGTGTTGATGAGATCCACCACGCAGTCGAGTGCGCACCTGGTGTCATGGTTGATCAGCACGGGATCGCTCTCTCCCTGGCCTGGTGGGTCGGGCGTTCCGGTGACTGTAGCGCGAGAGCCGTCGTCGTGGAGCGTGCTGCTCCCCGACGACGGCTCCGGCAGGTCGGGTCCGCGCCGTACCCCCGAGATGCGTACGGCGACGGACGGTCGGTGGACTCAGCTCTCGGCGAGGATGTGCGAGAGCTCGGTGTCCAGGTCGAAATGGCGGTGTTCGGTGCCGGGGGGCACCGCGGCGTCGGTCCGCTTGAGGAACGACTCCAGGGCCCGCGCAGGGGCTTCGAGCAGCGCCTCCCCCTCCGGAGAGCTGAGGGCGATGCACACGACGCCCTGGCCGTGACTGCGGGACGGCCAGACCCGGACGTCGCCGGTGCCGGTGGGCCGGTGCAGGCCTTCGGCGAGCAGGTCGCGGGCGAACACCCATTCGACTGTCTCCTCGGCACCGGTGTGGAAGGTGGCGTGCACGGCGTAGGGATCGGCCGTGTCGTACCGCAAGCCCGCGGGTACGGGCAGTGACGATTCGCTCGACACAACGAGGCGCAGGTGCAGCTCGCAGCTGACCGTGGTGTTCATAAGCGCCAGGGCCTTTCGCTCAGTGTGCGCTCGGGGATTCGCACGTCGGCGAAATCGACATGCCACCTGCGGGGACGTTGTAAACCCCTCTGACGGGTTTGTGAGGGTTCCGGTACCTCGTCCGGCCGAGTTCTTTTCCTCCCCGGCGAGCCATTCCGGTGACGAAGCTGCTTCGGGTAAGTTTGGCAGCATGACTGCGGAGAGTGACGAGCGGGAGGTGGCCGTGGCCATGGATCCCGCGACCGTCGACAACGGGGACGGCGGGGACGGGGAGCCCGAGGGCTCCGAGCGCCCGCTGGGGTCGAGGGCGCCGCGTTTCATCCGGCGCTCCCGCGCGCTGCACGTGAGCTGGCAGGTCGGGGTCTTCCTGGTCGGTCTGGCGATCGTCGGGGCGGGCGTGGTCCTGCTCCCGCTGCCGGGACCCGGCTGGGTGGTGATCTTCGCCGGCATGGCGGTCTGGGCGACCGAGTTCGTCTGGGCCCAGCTGGTGCTCCGCTGGACGAAGCGGAAGGTGACCGAGGCGGCACAGAAGGCACTCGACCCGAAGGTGCGGCGGCGGAACGTGACGCTGACCGTCATCGGCCTGGTGATCATCGGCGTGCTGCTGGGGTACTACGTCTGGCGGTTCGGCTTCGTGATGCCGTGGAAGGCCGACCTGCACTGAGGGTGCGCCGTCCACGATGGTCGGGGGCACCCGCTGACATGCGGTAATGTTGTTCCCGCACCGGGGCGATTAGCTCAGCGGGAGAGCACTTCGTTCACACCGAAGGGGTCACTGGTTCGATCCCAGTATCGCCCACCCGGACCGAGGGCCCGGAAGCCGACAGCGGCTTCCGGGCCCTCGTCGTGTGTGCGGGTGCGCCCGGGGTGCCTTGGGAAGCGCTTTCCATCATTCTCCCGTCGTAACCATTGACGCCTTGTCGGGGTCTCCCTACGGTTTCTCGGCAAGCGCTTGCCTTAATCGTTTCAGGCCCTCCGCGAGGCGCGGGGTGGCGTCTGCCCGGAGGGGGCATGTCGTGAGCGTTCGACGGAGTGCGCACGGGCCGCGGGGCCTCAGGGCGGCCGGGGCCGCGCTCGCCGCGCTGGCGCTGCTGGCGGCCGGCTGCGGGGCCGGCGGCGACCCGGACGGCGGGACCGTGACCATCCGCTACTCGTGGTGGGGCGCCCAGGACCGGGCCGAGCTGATCCGGAAGACGATCAAGCTCTTCGAGAAGGACCACCCGCACATCAAGGTCAAGACCGACTTCGCCGAGTACGCCGACTTCTGGAGCAAGTTCAACACCCAGGCCGCCGGCGGCAACGCCCCCGACGTCTTCCAGAACTCCGTCGCGTTCCTGCGCAAGTACGGCGAGAAGAACCTGCTGCTCGACCTGAACGCACAGGTCGAGGCGGGCAACCTCGGCATGGACGACTTCCGGGCGGGCCTGGAGAAGGCGGGCGAGGTCGACGGCAAGCTGCTCGGCGTGCCCGTCGGAGGCAACACCTTCGCCCTCGTCTACAACCCCGAGGCCTTCGAACGTGTCGGCGTCACGCCCGCCGCGGGCTGGACGTGGGACGATTTCGGCACTGCCGTCCACAAGATCAGTGCCGCCGAGGGCGACCTCTACGGCGCCAGCGACAACGGCGGGGTCATGTACCTGTACGACCTCTACCTCCGCCAGAACGGCAAGGCCTTCTTCACCGCCGACAAGAAGCTCGGCTTCACCGAGGCCGACCTGAGGCAGTGGTGGGGCGACCACTACGCCGACAACAGGGCGGGCGACCTGGTCCCGGCCAAGAAGAGCGAGCAGATCAAGCCCAAGTCCTCGGTCAGCGGCGACCTCTCCGCCGCCGAGTTCACCTGGGACAACTTCATCGTCCGCTACGCCGCCGAGACGGACACCGAGCTCGCCCTGGCCCCGGTCCCGACCACCGACGGCGCCAGGACCGGCCAGTACATCTCCTCGCTCATGCTCAGCGGCTCCGCCCGCACCGAACACCCCGAAGAGGTGGCGGAGTTCATCGACTTCATGGTCCACGACCCCGAGGTCGGGAAGATCATGGGCTACAACCGCGGCGTCCTGCCCACCAACGCCCAGTTCGACGCGTACGAACCGGCCGGCGTCGACGCTCAGATCGCCGCCTACGAGAAGTCCGTGACCGGTGTCATCGAGCCGATCACCCCGCACCCGGCCGGTGCCGACGTCGCGGAGGCGGCCTTCCTGCGGATCTACGGCGAAGTCGCCCTGGGCAAGACCTCGGTCGACGACGCCGTCACGCAGTTCTTCGGCGAGGCGAAGACCGCGCTCGGCTCCTGAGGGGACGTCCCGTGACCCGCACCAAGACGCCTTCCCCGGAAGGCCCCCGGGCCGTCGCCGGCCGGCATTGGGGACGCCGGGAGACCCTGGCCGGCTACCTGTTCCTCACCCCGTGGTGCGCCGGCGTCCTGCTGCTGACGCTGGGTCCGATGCTGGTCTCGCTCTACCTGGCCTTCACCGACTACAACCTCTTCGACTCCCCGAAGTGGATCGGGCTGCGGAACTTCCGCGACATGTTCGCCGACGACCGCTGGTGGCACTCGGTGCGGGTGACCCTGGAGTACGTGCTGGTCGGCACGCCCCTCAAGCTCGCCGCGGCACTCGGTGTGGCACTGCTGCTGGTCAGGCCGCGCCGCGGGCAGGGCTTCTACCGCTCCGCCTTCTACGCCCCGTCGCTGATCGGGGCGAGCGTCAGCATCGGCATCGTGTGGCGCTCGGTCTTCCAGGACGACGCCGTCGTGGACCGCGCGATGCGCTTCGCCGGCTGGGACGTCGGCGGCTGGACCGGCGACCCGGACTGGTCGCTGCCCACCCTCGCCACCCTGACCGTCTGGCAGTTCGGCGCCCCGATGGTCATCTTCCTGGCGGGGCTGAAGCAGGTGCCCAGGGAGCTGTACGAGGCGGCGGCGGTCGACGGCGCCGGAGCGTGGCGGCGGTTCCGCTCCATCACGCTGCCGATGATCTCCCCGGTGCTCTTCTTCAACCTGCTGCTCGAACTCATCCACTCCTTCCAGGTCTTCACCTCGGCGGTGGTCCTCGGCGGCAGCGGCGGCGGGGCCGGCGGTCCGGCCGACTCCCTGCTCGTCTACACCTGGTACCTGTACGAACAGGGCTTCCGCAACCTCCGCATGGGCTATGCGTCCGCCATGGCCTGGATGCTGATGCTGGGCATCGGCCTGCTGACCGCGGTGCTGTTCCGCACCCAGCGCGGCTGGGTCCACTACGAGGAAGGGGCGGACGCCCGATGACCCCCGCCGTCACCGCCCGCCGCCGCACGGCGCGCACCGTCGCCTGGCACGCGGGCGCCCTGGCCCTGCTCGCGGTCATCCTCTACCCGGTGGTGTGGCTGGTCGGGGCCTCGTTCAAGCCGGGCGACGAGATCGTCGGCAGCCTCGAACTGCTGCCCGGCCGGCCCATCGCCGACAACTACCGCCGGCTGACCCGCGGCATCGCCGACATCCCCGTCTCCACCTTCTTCACCAACTCGCTCGTCCTGGCGCTCGGTTCGGTGGCGGGCGTGCTCGTCTCCTGCTCGCTGGCGGCCTACGCCTTCGCCCGTATCCGCTTCGCCGGGCGCAACCTGCTCTTCGCGGTGATGATCTCGACGCTGCTGCTGCCGTTCCAGGTGCTCATCATCCCGCAGTACGTGCTCTTCCAGAAACTCGGCCTGATCAACACGTACGTTCCGCTGCTGCTCGGTAAATACCTCGCCGCGGACGCGTTCTTCGTCTTTCTCATGGTGCAATTCATGCGCAATCTCCCCCGGGAATTGGACGAGGCCGCGCGCATCGACGGCTGCGGACATCCGCGTATCTTCTGGAGCATCGTGCTCCCTTTGTGCCGCCCCGCACTCATCACGAGTGCCATCTTCACGTTCATATGGTCCTGGAACGATTTCATCGGGCCGCTGCTGTACCTGAACGAGCCCGACAAGTACACCGTCTCGCTCGGGCTGAAGATGTTCATCGACCAGGACAGCGTGGCCGACTACGGCGGCATGGTCGCCATGTCGCTGGTCGCCCTGCTGCCGGTCCTGCTCTTCTTCCTCGCCTTCCAGCGCCACCTCGTCGAGGGCGCCGCCACCTCGGGGCTCAAGGGGTGAGGCGCACGGCCACGGCCCGGGACGCCGTCCGTCGTCACGGGGCCGCCCCGCTGTCGGGGTCGTTCGCGCTGTTCGCCGAGTGCCTGCTGACCGGGGTGTGGCTGGTCCTCGCGGCGCTGCCGCTGGTCACCGCGCTGCCCGCGTTCGCGGCGGCCTGCGGGCACGTGCGGCGTCATCTGGAGGGGGAGCGGTCCACATGGCGCGACTTCGCGGCGGAGGCGGTCGCCGCGACCCGGGCCGGCTGGAGCTGGACGCTGCTGTGGTGGGCCGGGCTCGCGCTCCTCGGGCTCGACCTCGCCGTGGCCCGCAGCGGGGTGCTGCCCGGCGGGGGAGCGCTCACCGCGGTCAGCGTGCTCGCGGCGGTCGTGCTCGCGGTGACGGGGCTTCGCGCCGCGGCGCTCTGGCGGCCCGGGGAGGGGGGCCGCGGTGTCGCCGGCCGCGCCGTGCGGCGCTGCGTCGGTGATCCCGCGGGGACGCTGCTGCTCGCGGGCGGGGTGGTGGTGGTCGGGGTGGCGGGGTGGATGCTTGTGCCGCTCGGGGTCGTGGCGTCGGGGTGCGTCGCGGGGGCGGCGGTTGCGGTGGAGCGTCGTGCGGCGTGACGGGGCTGTTGTGTGCGGGTGGGTTGTGGTTGCGGTTGGGGTTCTTTTCCCGCCCGCCCTCCCGTTGCCCCGGTGCGGTCAGTGCGGGTCTGCGCTCTGTCCGTCTGTGGGTCGGTGGCGCGCCGGCGCACGTCCTCAGCGCTCGCGGATTTGCCGGGCCG
>NZ_JBHYMQ010000044.1:0-67788 GCF_042742985.1 Streptomyces sp. NPDC058864
GCCGGGTACCGGGCCGTCCGTGACCGGGAGCCCGGACTCAGCCGAACTGGCCGGGCTGGTAGTCGCCGGCGGGCTGACGGTTGATCACGTTGATGCGGTTGTAGGCGTTGATGACGGCGATGAGACCGATCAGGGCGACGAGCTGGTCCTCGTCGAAGTGCTTGGCGGCGTTCGCCCAGACCTCGTCCGTGACGCCGCCGGCGCCGTCGGCGATGCGGGTGCCCTGCTCGGTGAGTTCGAGGGCGGCGCGCTCGGCGTCGTCGAAGACGGTGGCCTCGCGCCAGGTGGCGATCAGGTTCAGGCGCACCGAGGTCTCGCCGGCCGCGGCGGCCTCCTTGGTGTGCATGTCGGCGCAGAAGGCGCAGCCGTTGATCTGGCTGGCGCGGATCTTCACCAGTTCCTGGGTCGCGGCCGGCAGGCCCGACTCCGCCGGCACCCTGCCCGCGGAATTGATGTGCTTGAAGAACTTGAGCGCGAGCGCGTTGCCGAACAGGTTCACACGGGCTTCCATCGTGGGCTCCTCCTGCGTGGTGACGGTTGTGCAGCCATGACGGACGGGCCGCCGGAAACGTGACGCGGACACGGATGTGACGTGGGTCTCCCCGGGGTAGCGTCACCCGCATGGCTGACGAGGAGTTCCGGAACCCGCGCCTGGCCGCGCTGTACGACGACCTCGACCCCGACCGCGGGGACCTGGACGCGTACACCGCCCTGGTGCGGGAGTTCGACGCGCGCCGCGTGCTGGACATCGGTTGCGGCACGGGGGTGTTCGCCCTGCGGCTGGCCGGGCTCGGCATCGAGGTCTTCGCCGTCGACCCGGCCCGTGCGGTCCTCGACGTCGCCCGGGCCAAGCGGGGGAGCGCGCGCGTGCATTGGATCCAGGGGGACGCCACGGCCCTTCCGCCGCTGCGCGTGGACCTGGCGACGATGACGGCCAACGTCGCCCAGGCGATCGTCGATCCCGGGGCGTGGCGGCGGACCCTGCGGGGGGCTTACGAGGCGCTGCGGCCCGGGGGCCGCCTGGTGTTCGAGACGCGGGACCCGGCCGCGCGCGCATGGGAGGGCTGGAACCGCGAGGCGTCGCACCGGGTCGTGGACGTGTCCGGCACCGGGCCGGTGGAGCACTGGGTCGAACTGCTCGACGTCAGCGGGCCGCTGGTGACCTTCCGCTGGACCTACGTTCTCGGCGCGGGCCGGGAGGTGCTGACCTCGACCTCGACCCTGCGGTTCCGCGGGCGGGAGGAGGTCGAGGAGGCACTCGCCGCGCAGGGGTACGTCGTGGACCATGTACGGGACGCCCCGGACCGGCCCGGCCGGGAATTCGTCTTCGTCGCGCGCCGGCCGGAAGCGCCACCGGAACCCCGCTGACACCCGCACGGCATCACGGCGGGCGCGACGGGTCCTGGCCGTCCCCGGCCCGTGCCGCCGCCGAACCGGGGTGGACGCCCCGGCACTCCGACCCGCCGGCCGAGCTCGCACGCAACTGACGCGTACGGCCGCCGGGGAACCGGCGGCCGTACGGGTGAGGTCGGCGCGGAGGATCAGCGCTTCCCGAAGACCTTCTTGCCGGAACCGAGGTCCAGGAAGACCGTCTCGCCGGTGGCGTCGGCCAGGCCGTCGTTGTCGGTCACGGCGTAGACGTGGCCGTCGCCGCCGACGGTGAGGCCCTCGAGCTTCTCCTGGGTCCACCCGTTCGTCGCCCGCAGGTCGGGCAGCACGTCGTGGGCCGGCTTCTTGGGCAGCACCTGGAGCGGGCCCGACGGGGCGGCGGACTTGGGCATGTCGACCGTGTACACGCGCTTGATCTTCGCGGAGGGGCCGTTGAGCTTGTCCCGCTCGATCAGGGCGAGCTTGTCGCCGACCGCCGTGATCTCGGACAGGCCGATCCAGTCGCCCGGGGTGTCGGTGGTGCCGATCCGGTAGCCGAACCAACTCCAGGTGCCCGACTGGACGTCGTAGCGGCCGATCCTGACGACCCCGGCCGGGTCGCCCTTGACCTCGCGCTGCAGGGTGGCCCAGACCACCTCGCGGCCGTCCCGGTCGGTGGTGGCGGTGACGCCCTCGAATCCCTGCTTCGCCAGGCCCGCGGCGACGTCCGCCGGGAGCGGGACGACCTGGCGGGTCACGCCGTCGCGGTCGAGCCGGACCAGCTTGTTGCCGTCGCCGGTCGCGCCCTCGACGGCGAGCCAGAAGCCGCCCTGGGGACGGGCGTGGATGCCCTCGGCGTCGTAGCCGACCGGCTTGCCGTCGGCGTCCTTGACGGTCAGGGCCCGGGTGATGACCGCCGGCTTCCGCGAGGTGTCGATGGTCATGATCCTGGTGACGGAGTACGCCGCGTCGGTGACCGTGTACAGCTCGTGCGGCCTGCCGGGGACGGCGGACAGCGCGCCGAGCGCGCCCCAGCCGATCGGCGCGCCGGTGGAGTCCGGGGCCGAGACGATGCCGGGGAACGACGGCGTGCCCTTGCCCAGCTGGAACAGGCTCACCGAGGCCCGCACGTTGACCGAGGCGTCGTCCTCCTCGCTGGAGACCGCGAGCATGTCGCGCGACGGGATCGGCAGCAGCCCCTCGGGGCCGTTGGTGGTGGCCAGCATCTGGCGGAAGACCGGGGCGGTCGGGCGGCTGACGTCGTAGACGGCGACGAAGTTGCTGCGCTCGGAGCCCACGAAGGCGTACCGCACTCCGTGGAACGTGGCGACGACCACGCCCTCCGGCTCGGTGCCCTTCTTGCCCGCGCGGTCCTCGTTGTGCAGGCCGTAGCGGACGGCCAGGCGCTCGAAGCTGTTGCCCGCGTCCCAGACGACCTTGCCGGTGCGGCTGTCGAAGACGGTCCAGCCGCGCGTGCCGCCCTTCCAGTCGCCCTCGTTGGCGGTCGCGAAGTAGCGGTCGTCGATCCAGTTGACGGCGTCGGGCTCGCGGCGCACATCGGTGATCGAGCCGGTCTGGTCGATGACGCCGTCCTTGACGGTGTCGATGCCGCGGACGGTGGCCGTGCCGGCGCTGAAGGCCTTGGTGATGCGGCCCGTCGGCAGGTCCACCAGGACGAGCCCGTTGTTCTCCTGCAGCGTCACGACCAGCTGGTCGCGGCCGTTGACCGCGACGTACTCCGGCTCCGGGTCGGTGGGCTCGACGATCCCGGCGGCGGTCAGCACGGGCAGCGCGCCGCCGTCGGGCCGGGTCAGCGGCACGGCCCGGGTGCGCCAGTGCTGCGGTGAGGCGCCCTTGAGGTCGACGATCTGCACGAAGCCGGCCGGGGCCTGGGGCAGGTCGCCCTCCTCGCCGCCGGGCGGGGTCGCCTCCTCGTCGCGCTCGTTCTCGATCGCGATGGCGGCGTACCGCTTGTCCTTGGTGATGGTGATGGAGTCCGGCTGGCCGCCCAGGTCGATGCTGGTGACCCGCTCGCGGTCGCGCAGGGATATGACGTCGAGGCGTCCGGAAGGCGTGGAGTAGCCGCTGCTGGTGTTCACCACGACCAGCACGTACTGGCCGACCACGGCCACGGAGGTCGGCTCGTCCTCGGTGTCGCCGAGTTCGGCCAGCGACAGCGTGCCCAGCCCGCGCGGGCTGCCCGGCCTGGTGATGTCGAGGAAGCCGATCCGGCGCGCCAGGGCGTCGGTGTAGACCAGGGTGCGGCCGTCCTCGCTGACCGCCGAGATCTCGGCGACGGTCGCGGTGGCCGGGTCCTCGCCCGCCGGGCGGTTCTGGAAGACCGGGTAGGTCGCGGTGCGCTGGAAGGTCGGCGTCACCTGCGGGTGGTGGGCACTCGCCGGGCTCGCGGCCACCAGCGTGCCGGCAGCGACAGCCGCGGTCGTGAGCGCGGCGTAGGTTCTCTTGGGGAGCATCGTCTCTCCGTTGCGCTAACGGTCGGAAAGGCGATCATCTCGCCACCGGACCAGCGCAATCGGGCGCACAGGTGAACAAACGGCGAAGATCGTCCGCATGGCGTGACCGGAACACCCCGGTCCGTGCGGGTGCGGGTGCGGGTGAGGGTGCGGGACGCGGGCCGGGCGCGGCGCGAACCGCGGGGTGGTGACGCCCTGTCGGTTCGGCCGGATCCCACGGGGTGGGAGCGGCCGCGGCGATGGCACGTGGTCGCATCGGCCGGGGCGGAGGCGTGGCCGTGCCCGCCGGCGCGGGGGCCCCGCCTGCTGTGCGGGCGGGGCCGGATGCGCGCCGTGCGTCAGACGCCGGACGCGGCCTTCGCCGCCTCGAAGCGGGAGATGACGTCGTTCCAGTTGACGAGGTCCCAGAGCTTGGTGACGTAGTCGGGGCGGACGTTCTTGTACTGGAGGTAGTAGGCGTGCTCCCAGGCGTCGAAGACCAGGAGCGGGGTGGTGCCCTGGCCGACGTTGCCGTGGTGGTCGTAGACCTGCTCGACGATCAGGCGCTTGCCGAGGGGTTCCCAGGCCAGCACGCCCCAGCCGGAGCCCTGGACGGAGGCGGTGGCGACGGTGAGCTGCTTCTTGAAGGCCTCGAAGCCGCCGAGGTGTTCGTCGATGGCATCCGCGAGGGCGCCGTCGGGGCGGTCGCCGCCGTCGGGGGAGAGGTTCTGCCAGAAGATCGAGTGCAGGACGTGGCCGGAGAGGTTGAAGGCGAAGGTCTTCTCCAGGCCGACCAGGCCGGTCGGGGTGAGCTGGTCCTTGTCCCGGATCTCGGCGATCTGCTCGAGGGTGTCGTTGGCGCCCTTGACGTAGGCGGCGTGGTGCTTGGCGTGGTGGAGCTCGAGGATCTGCCCGGTGATCGCGGGCTCCAGTGCGGCGTAGTCGTAGGGCATATCGGGAAGCGAGTACGTGCCCATCAGGCACAACCCCTTTCAGGCGATGTGATCGGTTGAGCCACGGTCAGCCTACGTCGTTATTGCGAAGAACTTGCAACAGCTACATTAGTGCAGCAGTATGTCCTTCAGGCGGGGTCGGCCCGTCAGCCTTCGGAGTCGTCGTGCCCGCGGTCCCGGGTGCGGTCCTTCCCGCGGGGTGATCGTCTTTCCAACCGGCAACCCGCCGGCCCTGGCCGGCCCCGCCCGTGCGGCAATCGGGGCACAGGCCGCGCAGCATGAGGCCGTCCTCCGCGTCGAGCCGGAAGCCGGTGGCCTCCTCGGCGGCGCGCATCGCGGTCGTCAGGCGCTCTGCATCCTGCTCGGTGACGGATCCGCAGCGGCTGCAGGTGGCGTGATGGTGTGAGCTGCGGGTGAGGCAGTAGACGGTGGTGGCGGGGCCGTGGGTCATGCTCACCACGCCCCGGTCGGTGAGGGTTTCCAGGGTCCGGTAGACCGTCGTGATGTCGACGCTCACGCCCCGGTCGGCCAAGTGGCCGCGGATCTGGTTCGCGGTCAGGTGTCCGCCGTGGTCGCGGAGCAGGGCCAGGAGGCTGAGCCGGGGCCGGGTGCACCGCAGTCCGTACGCTCGCAACACGTTGGCCTCATGCCCGCTCGGGCGGTTCGCGTTCCATGCGTCCCTCGTTGCTGCCGTCGGCCTCATGCCCGCCTTCCCCTTGACCACTTCATTGCCTTATGAGCACTGTTAACTGCAAAGAGATTGCAGGTAATTTTCGCTCGCGCCTAATTTGACATGTCGGCAGGCATGTCCAGAAAGAGGCGCTCATGTCCACCGCTCCACCCGCCGTACCGGCGGCCCAGCCCCTGCTCCACCGCGTCCGCCACGCGCTCAGCCGCCAGGAATGGGCCCGCGTGGGGGGCATGGCGGCCTTCGTCGTCGGCCTGCACGTGATCGGCTGGTTCACTCTGGTGGCCGTCGTCGCCCCGGAGCACTACAACCTCGGCACGAAGTCCTTCGGAGTCGGCATCGGCGTGACCGCCTACACCCTCGGCATGCGGCACGCCTTCGACGCCGACCACATCGCGGCCATCGACAACACCACCCGCAAACTGATGGGCGAAGGGCGGCGGCCGCTCTCGGTCGGCTTCTGGTTCTCCCTCGGACACTCCTCGATCGTCTTCGGGCTGGCGTTCCTGCTGTCGCTGGGCGTCAAGGCGCTCGCGGGGCCGGTGGAGAACGACGACTCCGGGCTGCACAACGTCACCGGCTGGATCGGCACGACCGTCTCCGGCACGTTCCTCTACCTCATCGCCGTCATCAACCTGCTGATCCTGGCCGGGATCTGGAAGGTCTTCCGCCAGATGCGCTCCGGCCACTTCGACGAGGCCGCCCTGGAGGAGCAGCTGAACAACCGCGGCTTCATGAACCGGCTGCTCGGCCGGCTGATGAAGTCCATCACCAAGCCCTGGCAGATGTACCCGCTCGGCCTGCTCTTCGGACTGGGCTTCGACACCGCCACCGAGGTCGCCCTGCTCGTCCTCGCAGGGTCCGGCGCCGCCTCGGGGCTGCCCTGGTACGCGATCCTCTGCCTGCCGGTGCTCTTCGCGGCCGGCATGTCGCTGCTGGACACCATCGACGGCTCGTTCATGAACTTCGCCTACGAATGGGCCTTCTCCAAGCCCGTCCGGAAGGTCTACTACAACCTCACCATCACCGGACTGTCGGTCGCCGTCGCCCTCATCATCGGCACCGTCGAACTCCTCGGCCTGATCGCCGACAAGGCCGGCCTGCACGGCGCGTTCTGGGACCGGGTCTCCGGCCTCGACCTCAACATCATCGGCTTCGTCATCGTCGGGCTGTTCTTTGCCACCTGGCTCGTCGCCGTGCTGGTGTGGAAGTTCGGCCGCATCGAGGAGAAGTGGACGGCGAACCTGCGTCCCGCGGAACCGCACGCCGACTGAGCCCTCTTCTTCGGGATCCCGCCCGATACCGACGCCCCCGGACCACGCCGACCGGTCCGGGGGCGTCCGCGTTCCTTCGGACGGAGGTGCCCGGGCAGCGACCGGACCACCGACCGGCCGTGCGGGGCCCGGGAGGCCGACGAGTTCGAGCAGCTTGTGACCGAGAGGGGAGGGCGACTACACACGCACCAGACCTACGGCACCCTCGCGGTGCTGGAGGTGGGCACCAGGTTGTCGTTTCCGTCGTCCTGCAGCGTGGAGACCGCACTGAAGATGTAGAAGCAGCCCGCCGTCACCACCGCCACACCGGCCAGGAGGGGCGTCCACGTGCGCAACTTGGCGGTCGCCGTGCGGCCGCGGAACTGCCGCTCCACGAGCGAGAATCCGCGGATGGTGGCGACACCGACGCCGGTGAGCGTCAGCGCCATGCCGACTCCGAAGGTGATCACGATGGCGAGGGCCCCGAGCGCGCGACCCGTCAGCAGTCCGCTGACGAAGATCAGGAACGCCGACGGCGACGGCAGCAGACCACCGGAGAGGGCCAGCGCCGCCAGTCCCTTGCGTGACCAGGGATTGGTCAGTTGCTCCACGTGGTGGTGGGCGTGGGCGCTGTCGTCCTGTGCGGCCGCGTCGTGGGTGTGATGTTCGTGGGTGTGGTCATGCCCATCGGTGTGCTCATGGGAGTGACCGTGCCCGTGGGAGTGCCCGTGGGAGTGGCCGCGGCCACGCAGGTGCCGGTTCACCAGGCCCGCGCCCACGATCGCGACGACCGCTCCCGCCGCGACCTGCATCCATGCTGTCGCGGTCTTCGTGCTGACCGCCGTGCTGCTGACTCCCACCCACAGGAGGGCGAGGACGAGTACCGAGAAGGTGTGCATCGTCGCGACGATGACGCCGAGGCGTGCCGCGTCCTTGTAGTGTCCGCGTGTCCCCACCAGGTAGGCGGCCGTGATGCTCTTGCCGTGGCCGGGGGCCACCGCGTGAGCGGCACCGACGCCGAGCGCGACGATCAGGACGACCCAGAAGAGGGATCCACCGTCGAAGAGGGCGAGCAGGTGGTTGTCGAGACTTCCTATCCCTGTCATGCGTTGCTCCTGGAAGGGGTGCCGTTGTCGGCGGGCGCCGCGGCTTGCTCGCGTGGCGCAGTCTGCGTGTGCCGAACCGAGGTGGGAGTGCCGCCCACTCCGGCGGCTTTGCGGCGGCGCGACCGCCAGAGGACGAACCCGCCGATGCCGAGGGCGGCGACGAAGGTGCCGACGGAGAAGGCCGCGACCGTTCTGCGGACACCTCCGCCGGAGGCCGTGAACCGCAGGTGCGTGGACGGCCGGGCGGAGGTGAACAGCGTCTGCTGGGGCTGAGCGGGGCCGGTGGAGGTGAGCATGGTCCGATACGCCGGGTGGAGATCCGTCAGCGCGCTGATCGTGACGTCCACGTCGACCACGGGAGCCGGGCAGTCGAAGGCGACCTGCGCTCCTCGGGCAAGGAAGTTCTCCATGGCCCCGACGACCGCTGCGTGGCACGGACGTCCGGCCTGGGCGACGGCAAGGTGCTTGAGCAGGTAGTCGCGGACGACCGGCGAGCCCTGCAGCCGCTGCGCGAAGGAAAGGCTCGACGGACTCCTCCCGCCGTCCTGCCCCTTGAACACTCCGAGCGACTGGCCGAGCGCCACCCAGTCGAGCTTGTCCGTGTTCCACGCGATCACGAGGCGCGAGCCGTCGACGCTCACCTCAGCCGTCGACGGCGGGCCGAACGGATGCGCGGATGCGGAAGGAGCCGGTCCGGCAACGGCGGAGCAGATCGCAAGTGCGGCTCCTGCCAGCGCGGTGCGCAGCGCCGGGCGGACCGAAGCCCTCAGGCGGCCCAGGCGGAGAAGGGACAAGGCAGTGCATCTTTCGTGCGGCCCGACTCGGGCGGAGTTCCGGCGCGCAGTGAGGTCACGCCGAAACGGCACTCTGTACAACTGGCCGGACTTTCTCCCGACCATCACGTGGAGGCCAGATGAACTTGCTTCCCCACGAGTCGCACGGGCACCGCACATGCAGCTTGCCGGCCCCCGAGGTCTGCCCTGTGAAGACGTGGGTACAGGGGGTCCTCGGGGTCTGTCCGAGCGGGACCGACCTGTGGCGGAAGGAGTCCACGAGCTTCGTTCGAGGCCGCCCACGAGGGACTTGCGAGGTGACACGCCTCGCCCCCGAGGGCGCACACGCCCTCGGACACGGCCGACTGTTCCGAAGTGTCGACAGCAGCGTCCTGGCCGGAGCCGCGCCGGGAGGCCCCGCGGGACGGCGTCCGGAGGGGTGACCCCGTCCGGTCGGCGCCGCCCCGGGTCTCAGCGCCCGATGGCGGTGCGGCGGACGGCCGGTGCGGCCGCGCAGTACCGGGCGGCGCGCCGCGGGGCAGCCTCCGGGGCGTACGGGACGGCGGGGCCGGACCGCTGATCGGGGAACTGGCAGCCCCGGCACAGGGCGAGGCCGCCGGGAGCGGCGACCAGCGTGCCCCAGCCGCGGCAGGTCCGGCACTCACGGGCGCTGCGGGGGTCGGGGAGGAGGCCGGGGTGGGCTACGGGGCCGGGCCCTTCGGTCATACGGGGGTTACCTCCTCGGGTCCGGGGGGCCGCGACGCGGACGCGCACGCGGTGTCCGGGCTCAGCACCGGTCCTGACGTGCCCCCGGCCGGGCGTCGCGCCTGCGGCCGCGGCGCAGGAGTCGCGCCTCGCGGGGCAGCAGCCTCGGCCCGCCGACGATCAGGACGTCGCACACCGCGTGCGCGAGGACGGCCCGCTGCACGGGCCTGCGGTGCAGACCCAGCGCTGTCCGCGAGGGGCGTGCCGCGCCGACGAGCAGGAGGTCCGCGGCGCCGTGCGCGACGGCGCACAGCACCGCCCCCGGGGTGCCCATGACGACCCACCGCTCGATCCGTACGTCCGGCGGGACACCGCCGAGCGCGTCGTCCAGGGCCCGGTCCAGCCGCCGAGCCGCCTCCTTGGCCCACGCGTCCGCCCAGGAGGACTCGGGCAGCAGGCGGTAGAGGACCTCGCCCTCCGGCGGCTGCCACGCCATGACGGCGAGGAGCCGCCGGCCGGTGGCCCGGGCCTCGAGGAGGCCGCGGCGCAGCGCCGCGAGGCTGGCCAGGGAACCGCTCGCGCCGACGACGACCCGGCCGGCCCGTTCCGCGCGTCCCGCCCGGCCGGTCATGCGCCGGCCCCCGGAACGGTCGCCCGATAGGAGAGCGGTGTCGGCTTCGGCATGGCCGCGTCTCCTTCTGCGGGTCCGGTGGGAACCCTGCCAGCGTGGCCGAGCGCCGTAGGATGAGGCAAATCGATGGCATTCATCCCGAGATGCGAGGTGCCGATGGACGTGACCCTGCGGCAACTGAACGTCTTCGTCGCGATCGCGGACCACCGGGGTTTCGGTACGGCCGCCGCCGCGCTGGGCATGAGCCAGTCCTCGGTGTCGCATTCCCTCGCGTCCCTGGAGCGTGCCGTGCGGGGCGAACTGGTGCGGCGGACCGCCCCCGTCGCGCCCACGCCCCTGGGCGACGCGCTGCTGCCGCACGCACGCGCCACCCTCGCCGCGGCCCGGGCCTTCGCCGCCGCGGCGGCCGCCCGGCAGGACGCCGGCGCCGAGGGCACGATCACCCTGGCGGTGCCGCCGACCGCCGCGCACGGGCTGCTGCCGCGGCTGCTGAAGCTCTGGCGCGAGCACGCCCCGCACGTCGAGATCAGGCTCTTCGAGGGCTTCGCCGAGGAGATCGCCCAGTGGCTGGAGAGCGGCACGGTCGACGCGGCGATCCTCATCGACCCGGACCCGGCGCCCCGTGGGGCCGTCCCGGTCGGGACCGACGCGCTCGAGGCCGTCATGCGCGGCGACCACCCGCTGGCCGGTGAGGAGTCCATCGAGCTGGCCGACCTCCTGGACGACCCGCTGCTCGCCACCACCTCCGGCGCCGAGAGCCAGCTCAGGGAACTCCACACGCTGGCCGGGGTTCCGTACCGTCCCACGCAGCACATCCGCGAACTCGGCACGCTGCTCTGCATGGTCGAGGCCGGCCTCGGTGTCGCGGTCGTCCCTTCCCTGACAGGGAGCATGCTGCCCGGCGGACTCATCCTCGTGCCCGTACTGCCGCGGGTGGAACGGCGGTTGTTCCTCACCGGCCCGGCCACGCGCCCCTGGCACCCGCACGTGACCGCGATCCGCGACCTGTGCGAGGAGACCGGACCCTCGATGTGATCGCCGGACGCGGGTCGCGGCGCGCGGGCGGCCAGGGGGAAGGCTCACCCGGTGCTCACCCGGTGGGTGCCAGTACGGGCGCACGGCCGCCCAGTGCGGCGGAGAAGCGGTCGGTGACCTGCGTCAGCGCCTCGGCCGTGGCGGGCGCGACGGTCAGCGTGCCGTCGTCGGCGACGGTGAGGTCCCTGTCGAGCGTGAACCACCCCGGGACGATGTGGGCGGCGCCCATCGAGCTGAGCACCGGACGCAGCGCGTAGTCGATGGCCAGGACGTGGGCCGTGGTGCCACCGGTGGCCAGCGGCAGCACGGTCTTGTCGGCGAGGGCGAACTGCGGAAGCAGGTCCAGCAGCGACTTCAGCAGACCCGAGTAGGCGGCCTTGTAGACGGGCGTGCCGATCACCACCCCGTCGGCCCGCTGGAACAGGGCCGCGGCCCCGGTGATCGCCGGGTGGCGGACGTCGGCGCCGAGCAGGGCGTCGGCGGGCAGGGTGCGCACGTCCAGGGGGACGACCTCGTGGCCCTGGAGCCGCAGCCGGTCGTCCAGGTGGCGCAGCAGGCGTGCGGTGCGGGAGGTGGCGGAGGGGCTTCCGGAGACGGACAGGATGACGGCCATGGGGACCTTCCGGGTTCGGGCGGGCGGGAGAACGTGCGGTGTCCGGACGGGCCGGGGCCGCGGGGCGGTCACCAGCCGCTGGATTCGACCGCCACGACGGGCACCAGCCCGTTGCGCAGGGTCTCCAGGAAGGTGACGACCTCGGCGGCCACCGAGCGGTGCTGCAGGTCGTTGAGCACGTCGTGGTGGGCGCCGCGGACCACCGAGAGCCGGGCGCGGCGCTGGGACTTGGCGGTGCGCGCGAGTGCGCCGTGATCGGCGAGCGGGTCGGCGTCACCGACGAGGAAGAGCGCGGGGAGGGCGAGTTCGGCCTCGTACGCGGCGGTCAGCAGGCGGTCCGGCACGGCCTCGCCCAGCGAGCCCCGGCGTACGCGCGGGTCCCGGGTCAGCGTGTCGCGGTGGGCGGGGCAGGAGGTGCGGACGTCGAGTTCCCCTTCCCAGCCGCCGTCCTCGGCGGAGGTTGCCCGGCCGGGGAGCCCGGCGAGGACGAGGCCGTCCGGCAGGACGACGCCGGCCGGGCCGGGGCCGCCGAGGAGCGCGGCGAGCGCGGCGGCGCCCGAGTCGGCGCCCACCAGGACGACGGGGGCGGCCGGCGCACCCTCCGCGGCGGTGCCCCCTACGGCGTCCGCGAGACGTTCGCCGAACCGGGTCAGGGAGCCGGCGAGGTCACCGGTGCCCGGCTCCGGGGGATCGACGACGCGGACGCGGTAGGCGTCGGCGGCCAGCCGCCGCCCGAAGCGGGTGTAGGTCGCCCGTGTCTCGCCCCGGCCGGGCACCACGACGACCGTGCCGCGGGTGAGCAGGCCCTCCGGGCCGTGGTGGTCGGTGTGTCCGGCGCCGCTTGTGGCGTGTTCGGTCATGTCAGACTCCTGCCGGCTCGGGGCGGGGCCGGGGCCCGGACCCGGCGGCGCGCCGCCAGCCGAGGGCCGGCGCCACCTCGGTCGCGATGAGCTCCAGGGCGCGCAGCGCCGCGTCGTGGTCGGGGACGGCGGGGTTGAACTGAGTGATCAGGTCGGTCGCGACGGGCAGGACCCGCTCCTGCCGCAGCGCCGCGACGATCTCCTCGGGATGCCCGTGGAAGGAGTGGAAGCGGCGCAACGCCTCGTCCACGTCCAGGCCCTTCGGGAAGGCGCCGCCCTCCGCCATCCGCAGCGCGGCCCGGTGGACGTCCTCGCCGATCTGCCGCAGCGCCGTCCGCCGGTCCTTCGCCGGGAAGACGAACCGCGACAGCCCGATCCGCGGGCGGCGCGGCCGGTCCCAGGCGTCGAGGTACGCGTCCGCCCACGGGCGCTGCACGACGTCGGTGGGGGAGTCGAAGCCGTACGCCGCCCGGTTGAGCAGGAGGTTCGACCCGCCGGCCGCCGCGTACGCGGCGCCCTGCGCGCTGAAGGCGCCCTGCCAGAGGCGGTCGCCGAAGTCGCCGGCTGCCGGCTGGACACGGAAGCCGGGAGCCCCGACCTCCTGACCGGCCAGTGCCCGGCGCAGCACGCCGAGGTGCTCACTGGTCAGCTCGCGTTTGCGGCCGACGTCCCGGCCGAAGGCGGCGTACTCCAGGGCGTTGTAGCCGCTGCCCACGCCGATCTCGACGCGGCCCCCGCTGAGGGTGTCGACGGTGGCGACGTCCTCGGCGAGCCGGACCGGGTCCTCCAGTGGCAGGATCGTGACGGCGGTGCCGAGCCGGATCCGGGTGGTGTGCGCCGCGGCGTGGGCGAGGAACGTCCAGGGCGAGGAGAGTCCCCCGCCGCCGAGGGGTACGTGGTGCTGGGCGACCCAGCCGGTGTCGAAGCCGAGTTCGTCGGCGGCGACGAAGAGCTCCAGGGCGTTGCGGTAGGTGCGGACCGGGTCGTCGTCCCGGCCCTGGACGTGGGTGAGGAAGCCGAGCCTGAGGCGCGGGCTCTCGGTGGTCATGACCTGTTCCCGTCCCGTCCTCAGTCGGCCACGAGCAGACGCTCGCGGGTGTGGCGGTTGGCGGGCACCGGCAGGCCGAGGTTGCCGCGCAGGGTGCCGGCCTCGTACGCGGTGCGGAACAGGCCGCGCTCCTGCAGGAGGGGTACGACGCCGTCGACGAAGAGCTCGAGTTCGTCGTTGGTGCGGAAGGCGAGGTTGATGCCGTCGAAGGTGCCGGCGTCGAACCACTGCTCGATGGTGTCGGCGACGGTCCGCGGCGACCCGACGAAGGGGGAGGCGCGGAACTCGTTCGCCGACTGGGCGACCTGGCGCAGCGTCAGGTTCTCCGTCCTGGCCCGCTCCATGATGCGGGCCGCGCCCGTGCGTCCGCCCTTCTCGGCGAGGTGCGCGACGTCCGGGAAGGGTGCGTCGAGGTCGTGCACGCTGAAGTCGTAGGCGCCGAAGGAGCGGCCGAGCAGGGCGAGGTTGCGGTCGAAGTCGTTGTCCTCCTCGAAGATCTCCCGCTCGCGGCGCCGGGCGGCCTCGTCGGTGGCGGCGACGACCGGTCCGCCGTGGATGAAGATCTTGATGTGGTCGGGGTCGCGGCCGTGGGAGGCGGTGCGCGCCTTGATGTCGGCGTAGTACTCCTGCGCCTGCCGGAGCGTGCCGCCGGGCGCGTAGATGCCCTCGGCCACCTGGGCGGCCAGGTCGCGGCCCTCCTCGGAGACACCGGCCTGGAAGATCACCGGCTGGCCCTGCGGGGACCGGGACAGGTTGAGGGGGCCGGCGACCGTGAAGTGCTCGCCCACGTGGTCGAGGGCGTGCAGCTTGGCCGGGTCGAGGAAGACGCCCCGTTCCACGTCGGCCGGGAACGCGTCGTCCTCGTACGAGTCCCACAGGCCCCGGGCGACCTTCACGAACTCCAGGGCCCGGCCGTACCGGGAGGCGTAGTCCAGGTGCTCCTCGAACCCGAAGTTCCTGGAGGTCCCGGTGTCGAAGCTGGTCACGACGTTCCAGCCGGCGCGGCCGCCGCTGATGTGGTCGAGGGAGCCGAAGCGGCGGGCGAGGTTGAACGGCGAGTTGTACGTGGAACTCGCGGTGCCGACCAGGCCGATGTGACGGGTGTGCGTGGCGACCGCCGACAGCAGGGTCAGCGGCTCCAGCCGGTTGAGGTAGTGGGCCGGGTAGGTGGCGTTGATGAACTGGCTGTCTACGATGAAGAGGGCGTCGAAGAGGGCGTGTTCGGCAGCCTTGGCCTGCGCGATGTAGTAGTCGATGTCGATGCTGGCGTTCTTGGCGACGCGGGCGTCCTTCCACAGGCCGTGCTGGCCGGGGCCGCCGACGCCGTAGGGGTGGAGCGCGAGGTGGATCCTGCGGGACATGGTGGCTGTTCCTGTTCTGTCGTGGGGTCAGGTGTGCAGCAGGGCGCGCAGCGCCTCGCGTTCGGCCCGGTCCGCCGGGGCGGAGTGCAGGGTGGGAGCGGAGCCGATGAGCAGGCGCGTGTAGGCGTGGCGGGGGTGGTTGACGACGTCGTGGGTGGTGCCGGTCTCGACGAGTTCGCCCTGGTGGAGCACGGCGACGCGGTCGGAGACGCCGGCCACGGAGCCGAGGTCGTGGGAGATGAAGACCAGGGCCGCACCGGAGGCGCGGAGCTCCTTGAGGATCTCCAGGATCTGCACGCGGTTGGCCGCGTCGAGGGCGCTCACCGGTTCGTCGAGGATGACCAGGCGCGGTCCGGTGACCAGCGCCCGGGCGACCGCGATCCGCTGGCGCTGGCCGCCGGACAGCTCCCCGGGCAGCCGGCCCAGGAGTTCCCCGTGCAGACGGACGCGGGGGAGGAACGCCCGCGCCCTTTCGGCCGCCTCCTCACGAGGGACGCCCTGCAGGAGCAGCGGTTCGGTGAGGGACTCCTCGACCGTGAGGTCCGGGTCGAGGCTGCGCAGCGGGTCCTGGAAGACGTACTGCACGACGCCGCGGCGGCGCAGGGCGCGCCACTGCCGCGGGCCGTGACGGGTCACGTCCTCCCCGCCGACGACGACCGAACCCGCCGAGGCGCGTACCAGGCCCAGCACGGTCCGGGCCAGGGTGGACTTGCCGGATCCCGTCTCGCCGATGAGGCCGACGGTCTCGCCGGGCGCGACGGTCAGGCCGACCCCGCGCAGCGCCTGCCGGCGCCGGTGGCGCGGACCGTAGTGCACGTCGAGGCCGGTGATCTCCAGTACGGGGCCGACGGGTTCCGCATCGTCGTGGGAGGCGGCGGTGGTCCTCGTCGGCGATGGCTCGCCGGTCATGCGTCCTCCTTCACGGTGCGGAACCTGTCCAGGCCGTACTGCTCGTGCTCGGCGATCAGCAGACGGGTGTACTCGTGCCGCGGGTCGTGCAGCACCGTGCGGGTCGGGCCCTGCTCGACCACCTCGCCGTCCCGCAGGACGACGACCTCGTCGCAGATCTGGGCGACCACCGCCAGGTCGTGGGAGACGACGACGAGGGCCAGCCCCGTCCGTTCGCGCAGTTCGGCGAGCATGTCGAGGATCCCGGCCTGGACGGTGACGTCGAGGGCGGTCGTGGCCTCGTCGGCGATGAGGATCCGCGGGCCCGCGGCGATCGCCGCCGCGATCAGGACGCGCTGGAGCATTCCCCCGGACAGCTCGTGGGGGTAACTGCCGTGGACCATCTCGGGATCGCGCAGTTGCACCGTCCGCAGCAGCTCGACGGCCTGCCGGCGGGCCGCACGGCGCCGCTGCCCCTTCTTGGCCCGCAGGACCTCGGCGATCTGGGCGCCGACCCGGATCGACGGGTTGAGGTAGGAGGCCGGGTCCTGGAAGACGGCGCTGATCGTGCTGCCCCGCAGGGCCCTCCACCGGGCGGGTGTCAGGGTGGCGATGTCGGTGCCGTCGATCTCGATCGACCCGCCGGTGACCTCGAAGTGCGCGGGCAGGATGCCGAGCGCGGCGCGGCAGGTGAGGGTCTTGCCGCTGCCGGACTCGCCGACGATGCCCACCGCCTTGCCGGGTGCGAGCTCGAAGCTCACCCCGTGGACGACCTCGCGGTCGCCGGACCGGTCGCCGATGCGCACGTCGCGCAGCGACAGCAGCGGCGACACCTGGCCGCCCTGCACGGCCTCCGGGGCACGTCGGGGGAGCAGGCCTTCGGACACGGTCGTCATCGCGCACCTCCGGTAGGGGCGGGTTCGGTCCTGCCGGGCCGGCCGGCGCGGGCCCCGCGGCTGTCGAGCAGCGCGCGGCCCGCCTCGCCGGACACGTCGCGGATCGCGTCGGCGAGCAGGTTGCTGGCCCAGACGGTGGCGGTGATCAGCAGCGCGGGTGCCACCGGGGCCCACGGCTGGTGGCTGAGGTAGCCCAGGTCGGAGGCGAGCAGGCCGCCCCAGGTGGGGGCCGGCGGCTGCACACCGATGCCGAGGAAGGTCAGGCTGGAGACGATCACGAAGCCGACGCCGATGGTCTGGGCGAGTGCGACCGCGACGGGCGGGAGGATCTTGCCCCATACATGGCGGCGTACGATCCAGGCCGTGGAGGCGCCCGAGACGATCGCCGCCTCCACGTACGGTGAGCGCGCCACCGCCAGGGTGGCGGCGCGGGTCACCCGGTAGAACAGCGGTGACACCAGCACACCGGTGACCAGCATGGCCTGGGTGAGGCCATTGCCGAGGAGCGCGACCACGGCGACGGCGAACAGCAGGAACGGCAGCGCGACGAGCGTGTCGGCCAGGCGCAGGGTCGCCCACTCGAAGACCCGGCCCCAGTAGACGGACAGGATGCCGGGCACCGCGCCCACGACCAGTGCCGTCAGGGCGACTTCGAGTGAGCCGAGCACACTGACCCGGGAGCCGTCCAGGAGCCGGCTGAGGACGTCACGGCCGAGGTAGTCCGTGCCCAGCCAGTGCGAGCCCGAGGCGGCGGCAAGGGTGTTGTCGCCGGTGGCCAGTGGATCGAGTGGCGCGAGCCAAGGGCCGAGCAGCGCCAGCAGCGCGATCACGGTCAGGACGGCCGCGGCGATCCGGCCGGAGGTGAGGGCGAGGACGCGTCGCACCCTGGTCACACCCCCCGTTGTGCGGCCGGCGTCACGCGCGCCAGCGCCAGGTTGACGATCAGGTTGAAGGAGACGACCAGGACGATCGACACCACGAGGACGCCCTGGACGGCGGGTACGTCCCCGGCCTGGGCGGCGTCGTTGGCGAACCTGCCGAAGCCCTGCAGACCGAAGATCCATTCGGTGACGACGGAGGCGCCCACCAGGGCCGGGAACTTCAGGCCGAGCGTGGCGAGCGCGGGACCGAGGGCGTTGCGCAGGACGTGGCCGAAGAAGATCCGGCGCGGGCCGAGTCCCCGGACCACCGCGCCCGTCACGTAGTTCTCGCGGTGGGCCGCCACGAGGCCCGCGCGCAACTGGCGGGCGACGTCGGCGATCACGTCGAAGCTCAGCGCGACGGCGGGCAGGGTGATGTGCGCCAGCCACGGCCCGACCCCCTGCTCGGCCGGTACGTAGCCGCCGGAGGGGAACCAGTGGAGCCCTACGGCCAGGACGACGACCAGCACGATGCCCACCACGAAGGCCGGCATCACCGAGACGACCGTGACGAAGCCGGTGATCGCGCGGTCGATCCAGGTGGTGCTGCGCAGCGCAGCCAGCGTGCCGAGCGCGAATCCGACGACCACGCCGATGAGCAGGGCCAGTGTCGCGACCGAGAGGCTGACGCCCAGGCCGAGACCGATGAGGGTGGAGATGTCGGCGCCGTTGGCCCAGCTGGTGCCGAGCCGCCCGTGCAGGATCCCGTTGAGCCAGTCCCCGTACTGGACCAGGAACGGCCGGTCGAGCCCCCACTGGGCCTCGACGCGGGCGATGGCCTCCGGTGTCGCGTCCTCGCCCAGCTGGATGCGTGCCGGGCTGAGCCCGCTCAGCGCCCGCAGCGCGAAGGTGACGAAGGTCGCGACCAGGAACACGGGCACGATGATCGCCACGGAGCGGGCGAGGGCGGCCAGGACCCGGCCCGCCGTGTGCCGGGCCCGGGCCGCGGCGGCGCCGCGGCGGGGGGTGGGGGCGACCGGCGCAGCGGTCGTCGTCATCGGGTTGCCTCCCCTCGGTGGTGGACGGTGGTCAGCTGCCGCCGGCGATGGTCACGCCGGTCCAGTCGATGTGGGCCGGGTTCTTCGGCAGGCCGGAGATCGTCTTGCTCTTGGCGAAGAGGTTCGGCGAGGAGTAGGTGAACACCAGGGCCTTGCTCTTCAGCCCCGCCCGGGTGGCGGCCTGGAGGTTCCGGACGTAGTCGGGGGAGTCCAGCGGCGTGCGGCGGACCTTCGCCACGGCAGCGTCGAAGCCGGCCGGCTCGTAGGGCGTGCTGAGGTTCAGCGGGCCGTTCGGCCCGAAGTGTGCGGTCAGGGTCTGCACGGCGGAGTCGCGGCCCGTTGTGCCGTAGAGCGAGAACGTCAGATCCTTGGCGAAGAAGGGCGTCGCCCAGTTCTTGTCGATCCTGATACGGACGGTGATGCCGACCGCCGCCAGCTGCGACTGCACGATCTCGGCCTGCGGGTCCTCGGCCGGGATGACGAGGTCGAGCTTGATGTCGCCCGCCTTGTGTCCGGCCTCGGCGAGGAGCTTCCGGGATTTCGCCGGGTCGTACGGGTAGGCGTCCCGGGACTGCGGGTCGTAGGCCACGTACCCCTTGGGGAAGGGTTGGTCGGTCGTCTCGCCGTAGCCGAAGGTCAATTTGTCGACGAATTCGCGGCGGTTGACCGCGTGGCGGACGGCGTCGACGACCCTGTCGTCGTCGAACGGCGGCTTGTTGACGTTGAGGCTGAGGTTCGAGGCGTTGAAGCCGGGCTGCACGAAGACGTCCAGGCCGGCCTTCTGGGCGGCGTCCGCCTGACTCGGGTCGAGGTCGGCGAAGTTGTAGACGCCGGTCTGGAGGCCGGAGACGACCGTGGACGCGTCGGGGGCGGAGACGAGTTCCACGCCGTCGATGTGGATGTTCTTCGCGTCCCAGTAGTCCGGGTTCTTCTTCAGCAGCACCTTGGTGCCGGGGACCAGCTGCTCCACCACGAACGGACCAGCGCCGACGGGGCTTTGGTCCAGCTTCCGCGGGTTCGCGGCCGCCTTGGGGCTGGCGATCTGCAGGACGCGCTGACCGAGCAACTGGGGTATCTGGTAGTCGATCTGGGTGAGGTGGACGACCGCGTCCAGTCCGTTCGCGTCCACCGACCCGATCGACGTCAGGTCGCCGAAGAGCGCCGAGTTCTTCTGCTTCTTGGCCCGCTCGATCGCGGCCTTGACCGCCGCGGCGTCGACCGGCTCTCCGTCGCTGAACTTCAGGCCGGGGCGGAGGTGGAAGGTGACCTCGTCGCCCTCGTCGTTGTACTCCCAGCTCCTGGCGAGGTCGGGGACGGCGTTGCCCTTCTCGTCGGTGCGCGTCAACGAGGCGTACACAAGGGCGAGTTCGCGGAACTGGGCACCGCTGCCGGAGACCACCGGGTCCCAGTGGGCGGGGAAGTAGGAGGAGGCCCACTTCAGTGTGGCGCCGCCGGTCGACGCGCCGGCACCACCACCGCAGGCGCCGAGGACGGGGACGAGGACGGAGACGAGGGCGGTCCCGAGGGCCGCGCCGCGCAGCCGGACCGGGCGCCGGGCGGCAGGAGAGGCGGGTCCGGGGCGGCGGGGCGTGAGTCGTCCGGGCATGTGAGTGCTTTCTTCGAGGGCCCCCGGACCGGATCAGGGCAGGCGGGGGCGTGGCGGCGGGCACGGTGCGCACCCGCGCCGGACGCCGTCCCGTGCCGGTGCGGTCGTGCCGACGGGGGCTCGCGAGCAACGTCGGGCACACCGCGCTCAGGGCAGGGCGTTCGGGGGTACGCGGGGGCTCACCGGGATGCGGTGGGAGAAGGCGGCGAAGCGCGGAAGGGGTGGCGCGGGCGGCCGGCGCGGCTCGACGGGGCGGCGGCGCGGCCGGTGCTGACGGATACGGTCAGGCGCCTGTGGGCCGTGGGCGGCCGGTCAGCGACAGAGGGCGCTGCAGGTGCGCCGCAGGTCCACGTAGCGGCACACCACACCGGGGTGCGTCGTGAGCATGCTGTTCATCCTGGCGAGCGCCGAGAGCGGCTGTCAATAGACACCAATTGGTGTCTCATTTGGCGGGACGGCGTCCTGACGGCTGATCAGCGGCCGTTCACCGCAAGCCGAGAGCACCGTGAGCGGTCGCGGGGTGCGTCGCGGCCTCCTCTGGGTGCAGCCACAGCGGACCGTTGCCGGTGTCCACCCGGACCGCCTCCGGCGGTGGCCAGGTCCCCGTCACCAGCACCGCCCGCTCGGGATCGGTGAGGCTGCGGTGGCGCCGCAGCGCCTCGGACGGCGGCAGCGGCTCGGGGGGCCGCAGCAGTCCCGGGGCCGACTCCTCGACGGCCGCGGCGTACTCCTCGTAGGGCCGCCAGCCGGGCACCACGCGCTGCCCGGCCGGGGAGCGCACGAGCAGGGTCGGCAGCGCGTACCGGTGCCCGCCGTCGCCGGTCTCCTTGGCCGCACCGGGATGCGGAGACGGGCTCCGCACCGACAGCACCTCGCGCACCGGGCGACGCGCCTCCGCGCGGTCGGCTCGTACCCGCTCCAGGACGTCGCCGGACGCCGCGTCGGCGGCCAGCCGTACCGGTTCCAGTCCCGGCGTGCCGCGAACCGCGGCGAGCGCGAGCGCGGGCGTGTCGGCGGGCTCGCCGAGTACGAAGACGGTCTCCCGGAGCCGGCGCAGCACCCGCCCGGCCGCCTCCTCGCCCTGCAGTTCGGCGGCCTTGGCGACCAGCGAGGCGGGCCAGGAACTCGCCGCCACCCGGCTCAGACGCTCCGGCCGCGGGGCCCGGGTGTGCGCGCTGATCTCCTGCACGTACCGGGCGTACCAGGCGGTCTCCGCGGCCGGGTCGGGCGCCGGGTCGTCGTCGGCGTCGAACAGGACGCCGTACACCCGGCGCCATCGCACCCGGCCGCCCAGTGCCGCCCGCAGCCTCCGGAACACCGGCTCCGACCCCCAGGCCCACGGGCACAGCGGATCGGTGTACTCCACCACCTCCACGGCCGGCTGCGGAGGTGCCGCCGTCACGCGGCTCCCTTCCGGTCCAGGCCTTCCGCGGCGTCCGCGGGCAGGAGCGAGGCCAGGGTCACCACACCGAGCACCGCCGCCGCCCCCGCCTCGACCTGGCGCCACACCCCGGGCAGACCGGCCGCCGGACCGGGGTAGCCGAGCCCGGCCAGCGACTCGCCCCGCAGGGTGATCAACTCGCCGTCCACGGCGCGTGCCACGTCCAGGAGGGTGATCTCGCCGGCGGGCCGGCCGAGCCAGTAGCCGCCCTCGCAGCCGCGCTGGCTGCGCACCAGCCCGGCCCTGCGCAGCTCGCCCACCACGGACTTCAGGAAGCGGAACGGGATCTGCTGCGCGGAGGCGATGGCCTCGCAGGTCAGGGGGCGGGCAGGCTCACAGGCGAGCTCCAGCAGAGCCCGCGTGGCGTAGTCCGCCTTCGCGGAGATGTGCATGGGCCCATCATGCCCGAACCCGCCCGTACGGCCCGGGGGTTCCGCCGCCGCGCCCGTACATTGCGGCAGCATTGCCGCAGGTGAACCCCAAAGGACACTTCTTGACATCCTTTTCGGGGCCGCCCTAGCGTCCCGGCCATGAGCGAGCCCCTGACGAACCCCGGTGAAGGCTTCCACCCCCATCTCCACGACGCGCCCGGGCACGGGGCGGCGCCCCTGCACACGCGGCTGCACCACATCCGCGCGGACGCCCTGGACGGGGAGACCGCGCAGACCGGCGGGATGCGCAGGTTCGCCGCCGTCAGCGGGCGGACCGTGGGGTCGGAGAAGCTGTGGCTGGGGCAGACCCACGTGGCCCCGGCGACCTCGTCCTCCGACCACCACCACGGCGAGTCCGAGACCGCGATCTACGTGGTGAGCGGGCACCCCGAGTTCGTCTTCCTCGACGACTCGGGCGACGCGCCCGAGGAAGTGCGCCTGCGCACCGCGCCGGGCGACTACGTCTTCGTCCCCCCGTTCGTGCCGCACCGCGAGGAGAACCCGGACCCCGCGGAGGAGGCCGTGGTCGTCATCGCCCGCAGCACCCAGGAGGCGATCGTGGTCAACCTCCCCGGCCTGTACGCCCTTCCGGCCGAGGACGCCTGAGCGGGCCGGCGCGCGCCCCGGGGCCGTCCCCGCTCCAGCCCCGTACGGTGGGAGCGGGGACGGCCCGTGCGTCAGGCGACAGGCGCGAGCGGGGCGGCCGTCCGTTGTGCGTGGAAGGCCGGGTGCGCGTCCAGCCGGGCGAGGTACGCCGTGAGGTGGCCGTAGGGGGAGAGCAGGTCCTTCGCCAGGTGGGCGAGGGCCACCCACACGTCGATGTCCGCGGCGGTCAGCTGTGCGCCCAGTACGTGGGGCCCGCCGTGGGCCAGCCGGTGCTCCAGCAGTCCGAGCGCGGCGTGCACGGTCCGCAGGGCCGTGTCCCGGTCGGGCGGCGCACCGTCCGCGGCCGGTTGCACGGCCCGCGTGATACCCGAGTCGACCGTGTGCCGGACGGCCTCGATGTCGGTCAGGAGCGCCGGTGGACACAGCGGGGTCCCGGAGCCGCACACCTCGGCGCCGAGGCGGCCCGCGAGGTCCCCGAGGATGTCCGGGGTGTGGTTGCTGACGACCCGTCCGGTCCACCGGTCGCACAGCGCGGGCACGGTGAGCGGCCCGTCGTAGCGGTGCCACGTGGCCTCGTACGCCCTGCGCAGTGCCGCGGTCGCCGTGTCGCCGGCCGCCCCTGCCGGGACGGGCGTCGTGACGACGGAGTCCCGCAGCCCCAGCAGGTCGAGGGTGATGGCGACCCGCTGCGAGAGCGGGCACCCCGGTGACAGGAACAACTCGTAGCGGCGCGGCGCCGGATAGAAGCCACCGGCCAGGTCCACTCCGATGCGGCTGCGGAAGCGGTCGGGGCGGGACGTGCGCGGCAGTGCGGAACAGGAGACGTGGAGGCCGGGGTCCTGCGGGATCGTCGTCTCGGTCATGCGCTCTCCAAGGCGTGGCGGGGCCACCGGTCGCCCCATGGGCACCGGCGGCGGGACGGCCGAAGGTCCTGAGCGGGGGTCAGCCGGCCGTGCCGGACGAGCTGCAGACGCGGAGGAAGTCGATGTGCAGGCGGCGGGTGAGGAGAAGGGCTCGTGCCCTGGGCATGTCCACCTCCCCGGCTCGGGGCCCGCTGGACGCGGGACCGCGCTTGCCCCGCCGCACCGGCGGGACCAGGTCGTCACCCGGGGCACCCCACCGCGATGTGAGGGTTGCCGGTCAGCGGGCCGGGGCCGATGACCCACCGTGCCGCGGAGCGGCGTCGGGGGGCGCTGACGATCGTGACCTGCCCATCAGTGTCGAGTCGTCAAACCCCGTGCGTCAAGGCGGTCGTTCACGTCTCATGACACCGCTCACGATGTGAGACGGCGTCGTTGACATTCCCCGCGGGCCGTGCCTAACTTACGCCGCAGATCGGGCATGAGCTCCGGCATGAACCCGGGCTCGCCGGCCGGCGACCTCCGCGTCGCGGTGCGGCGCCCCGGACGACGACCGGACCGTACGTCCGATGACGACGGTGAACGCGAGGCCCCGCGGGGCGGAACGGCGACGGTGACGACGATGCACGCAGCCCCGGGGACGGCCGCACGGCGGCCCCACGGCCGCGTCCCGTCGCATCCACGGCTCCCCCTCGCCGCGCTCCCCGTCCACGGCGCCTCCTGTCGCGCGTGTACCGCGCCCTGTCGCGCCCTCTGTCAAGGCTGACGGCTTCCTGAACCCCGGCGCCCGCCACCGCCGCTGACGCGGTGGCGCGCCCTCCCGCACATGCCCGCTCCGCCCGCCTCTCCGCCCTCTCGCCACGCCCGCCGGCACCCGATCCCGGCGGGGTGCCGCCGCCGCGTGCGCGACCGGGGCGTACCGATCCGCTGGAGTCCCCCATGACCGAACCGTCGCCGCACGCCCCGTTGCACCTCGCCGTGGCCCTCGACGGGGCCGGCTGGCACCCGGCCGCCTGGCGTGAGCCGGAGGCCCGGCCCCGTGAACTGCTCACCGCCCGCTACTGGCAGGACGTGGTCACCGAGGCCGAGCGGGGGCTGCTCGACTTCGTGACGATCGAGGACTCCCTCGGCCCGCAGTCCTCCCACCCCACCGAGCCCGACGGACGCACCGACCAGGTGCGCGGCCGCCTGGACGCCGTCCTGGTCGCCGCGCGCGTGGCTCCCCTGACCCGGCACATCGGTCTCGTGCCGACGGTGGTCGCCACGCACACCGAGCCGTTCCACCTCTCCAAGGCCATCGCCACCCTCGACTACGTGAGCACCGGCCGGGCCGGTCTGCGCGTCCAGGTCTCGGCCAGGCGGAACGAGGCCGCGCACTTCGGCAGGCGCGTCATCCCCCCGTTCGGCGTCGAGGACCTGGACACCCCGGCGGTACGCGAGCTGGTGACCGGCCTCTTCGAGGAGGCGGCCGACCACGTCGAGGTGGTGCGCCGGCTCTGGGACAGCTGGGAGGACGACGCGGAGATCCGCGATGTCGCCACCGGCCGCTTCATCGACCGCGACAAGCTCCACTACATCGACTTCGACGGCCCGTACTTCAGTGTCAAGGGTCCCTCCATCACACCCCGGCCGCCCCAGGGTCAGCCCGTCGTCAGCGCCCTCGCCCACAGCGGCGTGCCGTTCCGGCTCGTCGCCCGCTCCGCCGACATCGGATACGTCACCCCGCACGACGGCGACCAGGCCCGGGTGATCGTCGCCGAGATCCGCGCAGCGCAGCAGGACGCCGGCCGCGAGCGCGAGACCCTGCACGTCTTCGGTGATCTCGTGGTCCTGCTCGACGAGGACGCCGCCGCGGCGCGGGCCCGCCTGGACCGGCTCGACGGACTCGCCGGCACGCCGTACACCAGCGACGCGAGGGTCTTCGCCGGCACTCCCGGGGGCCTCGCCGACCTGCTGCTGGAGTGGCAGCGGGCCGGGCTGACCGGCTTCCGGCTGCGCCCCGCAGTGATCGGCCACGACCTGCCGGCGATCACCCGGGGCCTCGTCCCGGAACTGCGGCGCCGCGGCGCGTTCCGGGACGCCTACGAGGCCCGCACCCTGCGCGGCCTGCTCGGGCTGCCCCGCCCCGCCAACCGCTACACCGCCACCAGCGCGACCGCCTGAGCCGGAGGAACCGCCATGAGCAAGCCCCTGAAGCAGATCCATCTGGCCGCCCACTTCCCCGGGGTCAACAACACCACCGTGTGGAGCGACCCGCAGGCCGGCAGCCACATCGAGTTCGGCTCCTTCGCGCACTTCGCCCGGACCGCCGAACGCGCCAAGTTCGACTTCCTGTTCCTCGCCGAGGGCCTGCGGCTGCGCGAACAGGGCGGCAGGATCCACGACCTGGACGTGGTCGGCCGCCCCGACACCTTCACGGTCCTCGCCGCGCTCGCCGCCGTCACCGAACGCATCGGACTCACCGGCACCATCAACTCCACCTTCAACGAGCCCTACGAGGTCGCCCGGCAGTTCGCCAGCCTCGACCACCTCTCCGCGGGGCGCTCCGCGTGGAACGTCGTCACCTCCTGGGACGCCTTCACCGGGGAGAACTTCCGCCGCGGCGGATTCCTCCCCCAGGAGGAGCGCTACTCCCGCGCGCGGGAGTTCCTCGCCACCGCGGGCGAGCTCTTCGACTCCTGGGGCGGCGACGAGATCCTCGCCGACCGGGCGACCGGCGCCTTCCTGCGCGACGCGCGGGCCGGATCCTTCGTGCACCAAGGTCAGCACTTCGACATCCACGGACAGTTCGACGTCCCGCGCAGCCCCCAGGGGCGCCCCGTGATCTTCCAGGCCGGAGACTCCGAGGAGGGCCGGGAGTTCGCCGCCGCCGACGCGGACGCCATCTTCAGCCGGTACAGCACGTTCGAGGAGGGCCGCGCCTTCTACCGCGACGTCAAGGGCCGGCTGCCCAAGTACGGTCGCAGCCCCGGGCAGTTGCTGATCCTGCCCGCCGCGACCTTCGTCCTCGGCGACACCGACGCGGAGGCGGCCGAACTCGCCCGAGAGGTAAGGCGGCAGCAGGTCAGCGGGGCCACCGCGATCAAGCACCTGGAGTTCGTGTGGAACCGCGACCTGTCCGCCTACGACCCGGACGGACCGCTCCCGGACGTCGACCCCGATCCCGGCGAGAACACCGTGGCGCGCGGCCGCGCCCAGGTGCGCATGTACCGCGACCCGCTGACCACCGCCCGCGAGTGGCGGGAGCTGGCCGCCGCGAACAAGTGGTCGATCCGCGATCTGGTCATCGAGACGGGCAGCCGCCAGTCCTTCGTGGGCTCCCCGGCCACCGTCGCCAAGGCCATCGACGACTTCGTGCAGGCCGACGCCGCCGACGGCTTCATCCTCGTCCCGCACGTCACCCCGGGCGGCCTGGACACCTTCGCCGGCACCGTCGTCCCGCTGCTCCAGGAACGGGGCGTGTTCCGCGCCGACTACGAGGGCACCACCCTGCGCGACCACCTCGGACTCGCCCACCCCGACGCGGCCGTGGCAGAGGCCCGGGCGGCGTCGTGAACCTCCGCGCCGTCACGGCGCCGCCGGAACCCGCCCCCCACCGCTGAGGAGAACGCCCATCGTGTCCCGTGCACCGCTCGGAGTCCTCGACCTCGTGCCGATCTCCTCCGGTTCCACCGCCGCGCAGGCCCTGCGCAACAGCGTCGACCTCGCCCGGCGGGCCGAGGAGTCCGGCTACGCCCGCTACTGGTTCGCCGAGCACCACCTCAACCCCGGTGTCGCCGGCACCTCGCCCGCCGTCCTGCTGGCCCTCACAGCGGCCGCGACCTCCACGATCCGGCTCGGCTCGGGGGCCGTGCAGCTCGGCCACCGCACCGCCCTGTCCACCGTCGAGGAGTTCGGCCTCGTCGACGCCCTGCACCCCGGGCGGCTCGACCTGGGACTCGGCCGCTCCGGCGGCCGCCCGCCGGGCGGCACGCCGGACCCGGTGCCGTCCACGACACCCGTCGTGGACGGGCGCACGCCCAACGGACTCAGGATCCCGCCGAAGTTCTCCTTCGAGCACCTGCTCGGCTCACCCCGCATCGCGCTGCAGCGGCAACTGCTGCAGCAGCCCGGCGCCCGCTCCCAGGACTACGGGGAGCAGGTCGACGACATCCTGGCGCTGCTGCGCGGCACCTACCGCTCGGCGGACGGCGTCGAGGCACACGTCGTGCCGGGGGAGGGCGCGGACATCGAGGTGTGGATCCTCGGCAGCAGCGGCGGCCAGAGCGCCGAGGTCGCCGGCCGCCACGGCCTGCGGTTCGCCGCGAACTACCACGTCAGCCCGGGCAGCGTCCTGGAGGCGGTCGAGGGCTACCGCGCCGCCTTCCGCCCGGGCGGCGTGCTCGACAAGCCGTACGTCGGCGTCTCCGCCGACGTCGTCGTCGCCGAGGACGACGCGACCGCCCGCGAACTCGCCGCCGGATACGGCCTGTGGGTGCGCAGCATCCGTACCGCCGAAGGCGCCATCGAGTACCCCACCCCCGGCGAGGCCCGGGCCCACCCGTGGACGGAGGCGGACCGGGCGCTGGTGGCCGACCGCGTCGGGACCCGGTTCGTCGGCTCGCCGCAGCGCGTGGCCGACCAACTGGAACAGCTCCAGGAGGCCACCGGGGCCGACGAGTTGATCGTCACGACCATCACCCACGATCACGCGGACCGGGTGCGGTCCCACCGGCTGCTGGCCGAGGAGTGGCAGCGCCGCTGACCGTCCCGTGCGGAGCCGTCAGTCCCGCCCGGGCAGCAGTCCGCGCCGGAAGGCGCGGACGAGGTGGACGGGCACCAACCGCTCGCGGCCGTCCACGGTGACGGGGACCAGATGGGGAGCCTCGGCCTTCCAGCGGGCCCTGCGGTGACGGGTGTTGCTGCGGGAGGTCTTGCGCTTGGGTACGGCCATGGGGTTCTCCTCTGCGGGTGGGGCGCGCGGTCAGCGCGAGGCGTACGGCAGCAGGGCCATCTCGCGGGCGTTCTTCACGGCCCGGGCGAGGGCCCGCTGCTGGCGGGCGGTGACGCGGGTGACCCGCCGGCTGCGGATCTTGCCCCGGTCGGAGATGAACTTCCGCAGCAGGTCGGTGTCCTTGTAGTCGACGTACTCGATGCCCGCGGCGAAGAGCGGGTTCGGCCGGGTCTTGCGGGCGTCCTTGCCCTTGCCCTTGTTCCGGTCCCTGGTCGTGCCGGTGCGGACGGTCGTCATGGTGCTGTCTCCTGTCGTCGTCGCGGTGTGCGGTTCAGGCCGCGTGGTCGAGGAAGCCGTCGAAGGCGTGGGGGAGCCGGCGCCAGCCGTCCGGTCCCGCCGCGTACTCGGCGTCCGTGAGCAGGCACCGGTCGAGGGTGGCCGCGAGCCCCTCGCGGTCGAGGCCGGGCGAGGTGAACGTGAGGTGCTGGCCGCGGTCGCCGTGCTCGGGGTGCCAGTCCAGGGCGGCCGCGACGCGCCGTTCGGGCGGCACCATCTCCCACGCCGCGTCGGGGAGCGCGGCGAGCCACGGACCGACGTCCTCGATGCACAGCGCGCCTCCGGCGGCCTCCCAGGAGAGCAGGGTGTCGGGGTGGTCGGCCAGCCAGAAGCGGCCGCGGCTGCGGGCGGCCGCGCAGCTGAGGTCCTCCAGCGCCGCGTGCAGCCGCCCCGGGTGGAAGGGGCGGGCGGAGCGCCACACCAGGGTCGCGACGCCGTGGGCGTCGGCCTCCTGGGGCAGCAGGGCGCAGGCCGGGTGCTGTCGTGCGGCGGCCGCGGCGACGTCGAAGCCGGACCGTGCGGCGTCGGCCAGCCGGTCCGTGCCGATGGTGACCTGACGGGCCGTCGGGTGGAGCTGGGTGAGTAGTTCGACGTCACCGGGGTCGGCGTCCTCGACCGGTGCCAGGGCGAGGACGCCGGCGTACTCCAGCTGCCGGGCCAGGGTGTCGGCGACGGTGCGGTGGTCGCCGGGGGCCACGGCGAGGCCGTGATCGGTGAGGTCGTCGCCGCAGCCGAGGTGGTCGAGCAGGAGCGCGGGGTCGACGCAGGTGACCACCCCGGCCGCCGTGAGCAGGCTCCCCGAGACACTGCCGTCGGGCAGCGGGGTGCCGACCAGGACCTCGGCCATCGCCTGCGGTTCCACGGAGTCCCACAGCTCGACGACGGCGAGCCGGCAGGACGGGTCCGCGGCCAGCCGCAGCAGTTCGGGGAGCAGGTCGGCGCGGAGCGCGCAGCAGGCGCAGTCGTTCACGAGTTCGGTGTCGGCGCGGGAGAGTACGCCGCTGCGGTCGCTGATGACGCGCCGGACGGGGCCGCCGACGGCGGGCTTCAGGTCGTGGTGGAGGGCGAGCGCGCCGGGGGCGGAGTGCAGGAGTTCGCGCACCGCGGCGCGGCGGGCCTCGGCGTGCAGACCGCCGACGAGGACGACGGGCAGCTTGGGGCTGCTGTCCACGGGAGGTGCCTTTCGTGTCAGGGGGAGGAGCAGGTGAGCGGGGCGCGGATCAGCGTTCCTCGCGGAACTCGACGTGGCGCCGGACCGCGGGGTCGTACTTGCGCAGGACCAGGCGGTCCGGGTCGTTCCGGCGGTTCTTGCGGGTCACGTAGGTGTGGCCGGTCCCCGCGGTGGAGCGGAGCTTGATGACGGGGCGTAGGTCGGTGCGTGCCATGGCGGGTACTATACAGAACTGGTTTTCATTTCCAATAAGCTCGACGGGTCCTCCGCCCACCGTCGAGAGAACAGAACGGACCGTCATGCCCGCACACTGCCAACTCACCGGTCGCAAGCCCGGCTTCGGCAACTCCGTCTCGCATTCCCACCGGCGCACCAGGCGCCGCTTCGACCCGAACGTCCAGCACAAGCGCTACTGGCTGCCCAGTGAGGGCCGTGCCGTCCGGCTCACGCTGAGCGCCAAGGGCATCAGGACCGTGGACCGCATCGGCATCGAGAAGGCCGTCGCCGTCATCCGTGCCCGGGGAGGGAAGGTCTGATGGCCAAGGCCGGGAAGATCGCGAAGAACGAGCGGCGCAAGGCCGTCGTGGCACGGTTCGCCGCGCGGCGCGCCGAGCTGAAGGATGTCCTGCGCCGTCCCACCGCCACACCGCACGAGAAGGCCGCGGCGCGGCGGGAGCTGGACCGGCAGCCCCGCGACGCCAGCGCCACCAGGGTCCGCAACCGGGACTCCCTCGACGGCCGGGCCCGCGGCCATCTGCGCGCCTTCGGCCTCTCGCGGATCAACCTGCGCGCCCAGGCCCACGCGGGCCATCTGCCCGGGGTGCGCAAGGCCTCCTGGTGACAGGACCCGTCCCCGGCGTACCACACCAGCGGCCCCCGGCGGGCCGTACGACACATCACGGAGAACCCATGAAACCCGGCATCCACCCGGACTACCGTCCGGTAGTCTTCCGCGACCGCGCGGCGGACTTCGCCTTCCTCACCCGCTCCACGATGACCAGCGAGAAGACCGTCGTCTGGGAGGACGGAAACACCTACCCCGTGGTGGACGTGGAGATCTCCTCCGCGAGTCACCCCTTCTACACCGGCACCGCCCGCGTGGTGGACACCGCCGGCCGCGTCGAGCGGTTCCGGCGCCGTTACGGGAACGGGAACGGGGACACGGCACGCGGCGCGAGCTGACGCCCGCCGCGCTCCTCGGTGGCGCCCGGATACCGGCCCCCGGTGCCGGGCGCCGTCCCGCCCCCGCGCGCGCGGGCGTCCGCGGAAGCGGGCGCGGGACGGGCGCGCAAGAACCCCGGACGGATGCGCATGGTCCGCCCAAAGGCCCCGGAAATACGGTCGGTGACGGACGCCGTCACCGTCGTCCGCGTACCCGACCGTGTACCGAAGGCCTCACATGACCACTGCAGACAACAGCCGGCCCGCCATCCTCCTCGTCCCCGGCGCCTGGCACGGCGCCTGGTGCTACGACCGGCTCGTGCCCGAGCTCACCGAGCTGGGCTGGCGCGTCGAGACCGTCGACCTGCCGAGCACCTCGGCCGACGAGGCGAACACGGCCGGGATGCACGACGACGCGCGGGCGATCCGGGAGCGCCTGGACGTCCTCGACGGCCCGGTGACCGTCCTCGCCCACTCCTACGCGGGTATCCCCGTCACACAGGCCGCCGCGGACGCGCCGAACGTCGCCCGCATCGTCTACCTCTCCGCCTTCGTGCTCGACGAGGGCGAGTCCATCGACGGCATGAGCGGCGGCAAGATCTCCGGCGCCGGCGTCGACTCGCTGTCCGCGCACGGGCACTACGAGGACCCCAAGGCCGCCTTCTACGCGGACGTCGCACCCGAGGACGCGGAGGAGGCCACCGCGCGACTGGTGCTCCAGACGGCCAGGTCCTTCTGCGAACCGCTCACCGCCGCCGCATGGAAGACGGTGCCCTCCACCTACATCCTCACCGAGCGGGACACGGCGCTCGCCCCCGAGTTCCAGGAGGCCATGGCGGCCCGCACGGAGCGCGTCCACCGGCTGCCCTCCGGCCACTCGTCCTTCCTGTCCATGCCGGTCGAGCTGGCCAAGCTGATCACCACCGACGCCGGCCGCTGACCGTCGCACCCCGGCTGCGAGGGCCCCCGGAGGTCATCTCCGGGGGCCCTCACCCGGTCTCTCCGGGGCGATGCGGTCCCGCCGCGCGGTAGCGTCCGGGCGACGACCCCATGAGCCGCTTGAAGGCGTGGCTGAAGGAGCTCTCCGAGCCGTAGCCCCAGCGCGCCGCGATCGCCGCGACGGTACGGTCGCCCGACCTCAGCTCGCGCGCCGCCGAGCGGATGCGCCAGCCGGCGAGGTACTCCAGCGGCGGGACGCCCACGGTCCTGGTGAACCGGTCGGCGAACCGGGACCTCGACATCCCGCTCTCCCCGGCCAGTTCGGCCACCGTCCAGGGGTGCGCGGGCCGGTCGTGCATCAGGCCGAGCGCGGCCCCGATGTGCCGGTCGGCGAGCGCGGTGAGCCAGGCGCCGCCCTCCGGTCCGTGCTCGGCCACATGTGCTCTGAGCAGGTGCACGAGCAGGACGTGCGCGAGCCGCTCCGTCACGAAGGGCGTGCCCAGCGCGGGCTCGCAGCTCTCCGCGCGGAGCAGTTCGAGCGCCGCCCGGATGCCCTCCGCCGCGGGGGACCCGGCACCGACGTGGATCAGGGGCGGCAGTACGTCCAGGAGTACGGCGGCGTTGCCCTCGTCGAGGTCGAATCCGCAGCCCACCATGACCACGTCGCGCACCGTGCCGATCCGGAGCGTGCCGCCCGGCTGGAAGCCCGCGAAGACCTCCTCGCTCGCCGCCGCCGGGACCTCGGGGCCGCCCGACAGCTCGTAGACGCGACCGCCGCCCAGCAGGTAGCAGTCGCCCTCCTTCAGGGGCACCGGCTCCGGCACCCCGTCCACGACGATGCGGCAGTTCCCCTCCAGCACGGCGCCGAACTTGACGTGCCGGAAGCCGGGGAAGCCGATGGCCCACGGCTCCTGGGCCTCCAGCCGCGCGAACTGCGCGCTGCGCAGTTCCAGCAGCCCCAGGACGTCGGTCAGCGGATCGGTCACGTGTCCTCCGGCGCCGTCGGCGGATGCCGCGCGGCGCGTCCTTCAGCGGGTGGCGGCGGCGAGCGCGGCCCGGATCGCGTCGGCGGGTACGGGGGTCGCGGCGACCTTGTTGAATTCGGCCTCGCCGCCCCCGTAGGGCAGACCGTAGACGGGGGTGCCGGGCTGGGAACGCCAGCTGTCGGCGAGGGCGCCGTAGCCGACCGCATCGTAGCCGAGTACGTCGAGGAGTTCCGCGGCGTGGTCGACGGCGGCCGGGTCGTCGCCGGCGATCGGCAGGGCGGTCCGGTCGGGTGAGCCCTTGGGGCGGGGGAGGTCGGCGAGGTGGCGGAAGAAGATGTTGTTGAACGCCTTCACCACATGGGCGTCGGGCAGGTGGCTCTGGAGCAGCCCGCTCTCCGTGGTGGTCCCGTCCTCGAGCGCGGCGATCCGGCCGTCGCGCTGGGGGTAGTAGTTGCCGGTGTCGATGACCGTCTTCCCGGCCAGCGGGGCCGCGGGGACCTGGTCGAAGGCCGCGAGCGGGATCGTCACCACGACCCAGTCGCCCGCCGCGGCAGCCTCGGCCGGGGTCGCCGCCCGTGCCCGGGGGCCCAGCTCGGCCACCAGACCGTCCAGGGTCTCCGGCCCGCGCGAGTTGCTGAGCACCACGTCCAGGCCCGCGTTCACGGCGAGCCGCGCCAGGGTGCCGCCGATGTGTCCGCTGCCGATCAGTCCGAGAGTAGCCATGTAGAGGGAAACCCCGTGCCGCGCGATTCTGTTTCCGGACCCGGAACGAGGGCGAAGCGGTCTGCGGTCAGTCGCCGAGGAGCAGGGTGAACACCTGCTCCAGCCTCTGCGCCAGAGCCTGCTCGTCGGTGTCGTTGAGCGCGGTGCTGCCGATGATCCTGCGCATCAGCCAGAAGCCGGCGATGACGGAGAGGGCCATGGCAGCCCGGTCCGTTCCCCGCAACTGGGGTGCGACGTCGAGCAGATGCGTCTCGACGTGGTTCTCGATGCCGGCCCGCAGGATCTCCGCGGCGCGGGGGTTGGGCGCCGAGCGCAGCATGAGGAGGAAGGGATCGAGGCTCTCGGCCTCCGGTGCGGTGCGGCGGACCAGCGCTGCGGCCACGTCACGGGCGAGGGTGGCCGGGTCGCTGCCGAGGACCGTGCGCTCGGTCATGGACGCCTCCACCACCTCCGCGAAGAGCCCTTCCTTGGAGCCGAAGTAGCGGCCCACCAGCATCGCCGTGACCCCGGCGGCCTTGGCGATCTCCCGGACCCCGACGCCGTCGTAGCCGTACCGGGTGAAGGCCTCGATGCCCGCCCGCAGGATGGCCTCCCTGGTGGCGGTCGCGTCGCGGCGTCGCGGAGTCGTCATGTTTACGAGTGTAGACTACAGCCATGTCTACGAACGTATACATGATCGGAAGGGCAGTGGGATGGATCTGAACCTGACCGGCCGCCGGGCCCTCGTGACCGGCTCCAGCTCCGGCCTCGGCGCGGCGATCGCCCGGCTGCTCGCCGCGGAGGGTGCCGACGTCGTGGTGCACGGCCGCGACGGGGCGCGCACGCGCGAGGTGGCGGAGAAGACCGGCGCGGTCGCCGTGGCGATCGGTGACCTCGCCACGGACGACGGCGCGGACGCCGTGGCCCGCGTCGCGGGCGAGGTCGACGTCCTGGTCAACAACGCCGGCTCGTACGACCACGTCGGCTGGGCCGGAGCCACCTCGGCGGATTGGCTGCGGACGTACGAGGTGAACGTGGTCTCGGGCGTGCGCATGATCCAGCGGCTGGTGCCCGGAATGCGCGAGCGAGGCTGGGGCCGGGTGATCCAGATCGGCGGCGGGCTCGCCTCGCAGCCGATCGCGATGCAGCCCCACTACAACGCGTCGCTCGCGGCGCGGCACAACCTGGCCGTCTCCCTGGCGCGGGAGCTGAAGGACACCGGGGTGACCTCCAACGTGGTCTCTCCCGGGGCGATCCTCGTCGACGCGGTGGAGGAACTGATCACCGGACTCGCGCCGGAGCGCGGCTGGGGCCGGTCGTGGGAGGAGATCGAGCGCAACGCCGCCCGGGAGTTCGTGCCCAACGACGTCGGCCGCTTCGGCCGCCCCGAGGAGATCGCCGGCGCCGTCGCCTACCTGGCGAGCCCCTACGCGGACTACATCAGTGGCGCCACCATCCGCGTGGACGGCGGCACCATCCGCTCCGTGACGTGACCCGGGACGTCGGCACCCCGGGCGTCCTCGGGGTGGCCGGGGCAGGTCGCCGGGCCGGCGGCGTCCGCCGTGCGGTGCGCTCGCGGACCTCCCGCACGGGGCCGTCCGGCACCTGTTTCCCCGCGGTGGGGCCTGACAGATCGTGGCGGGGACCGCTATGCTCCCCGCGATGAAGACTCTTTCCTCTCCCGGATTGGGGGTCCCGTCCGCGCAAGGTGAGTGCTGATGCCCACTCACATCGCGAACGAGGATTCCCGCCTTTCCTTCTGGCTGCGCGTGCGCGAGTTCGCCGTGCCGCCCTCCATGGTCGAGACCGCGACCGTCCGCCGCCGCAACGGTGACTGGGCCGGGGCGTGTGCCGCCGCCGGCATCGACGTCGACCTCGACCTTCGTTCCCTCGCCCGCACCCACGGCCGCGAACTCGCTGCCCGGGTCCGGGCCGACCTCCGTCATCTGGCTCCCGACCTGCTGCGCTGGCACATGCCGCGGGTCGCCCCCGACGGTCTGCTGCGCCCGGGCCTGACCATCACCCTGGCCCGGTACGGGGCCACCGGGGCGGACGGTGGCGAGCGGTTGGACCTCGTGGTCAGGACCCCGCCCGCATGGGCGGACGGGGGGCAGCGGTTCAGCCTCGCGCTGTGGGACCCGGCCCGCCCCGGGGCGGGCGCCCTCCACCATCCGCACCACCGGCCCCACCGCCGGTTCCGCCTCGACCTGCACCGTCATCTGTGGGACGAGCGCAGAACCGGTGAACTCGCGTTCCGTGCCGGGACCGGCCGCCAATCGGCTGCTCTGCCCGGGCCGCTGCCGCCGCACCAGCGGTGCGCCGTCGACCGGTGGGAGGACGAGGCGCGCACGGTGCTGCGCGCCGAGGGCCTGACCAGCGGTGCCGTCACCGTGCGCCTGGGCTCCCGCCACCGGCTGCTCGTCGACGTGACCGGCGACGGCGACGGCGCGGAACCGCCCATCGAACGGATAACGGAGACGACCGCGGACGGCGGGGGCCCACGGGGCCTGCCGGTGCTGCCGGACGCGGCGACCTGGGTGCCACCGGACGTCGAACTGCTCCACGCCGGCCTGATCGGTGCCGACGGGCTGCACCCGCTGGTCGCCGCCGCGCTCGTGCCCGGCCACACGCCGTCCGCTCCGCCCCTGCCGCAGGGGCGGCCGGGACGACCGCGCGTCGTGGAGTGCCGGGGCGCGCTGCACCGGATCGGCATGGTCGACGGTGTCCTGGCCGCGCTGGACCACGACCCGGACGAGATCCGCCGCGAGGAACTGCTGGTCGCGCTGACCGGCACTCCGCTGCCGTGCCTGCAGGCGATCGACCGGGCGCACCGCCGTCCGGAATCGCTCGCCGACGTACGGGCACGTCTGGACCACGGCGACATCACCGGCGCACTGGCCGTCGTGGAAGGCCTGCTCGGTCCCGGTGCCGTGCTCCGCGACGGCCCGCTGCGGGACGAGCTGGAGGCGGCCGCCCAACGGCGCATCGCCTACGGCCTGTTCAGGGCCGGCCTTGCCGGGCCCGCCCCCGGACGTGTCCCGCCGCGCGAGTGCTTCCCGGCGCCCCGCGGCCGTTCCCGCTCGGGCCGACCGCAGCCGCGGCCCCGCACCTCCCGCTGACCGCGGGGCGGGCGCGGCATCCCCGCGCACGCCCCGCATCCCCTTACCCCCTTCGGCTTCACGACCCCCGAGGTGATCACCCATGCCCACGCACGCCCCGTCCGCCCTGCCCTCCGACCCGGCCACCGAGACTCAACTCGACGTGGCCAACACCCTGTTGACCCTGCTGCGGCAGACCGCCACCGAGCCGCGCCCCGACACCCAACTGGAGGCCCTCACACTGGCCGTCGCGGCCGACCTGCCGGTGCTGCTGTGGGGCGAGCCAGGGATCGGCAAGACCGCGGCCCTCACCCAGCTCGCGGCCGCCCTGGACCTCCCGCTGACCACGGTGATCGCCAGCGTCCACGAGCCGTCCGACTTCTCGGGTCTGCCCGTCGTGGGGGACGACCCCGCCGAGCAGGGCGTTCCGATGGCACCGCCGGACTGGGCCGTGCGCCTGGTGCGGGCCGGCCGGGGCCTGCTCTTCCTCGACGAGCTGTCCACCGCGCCTCCCGCCGTGCAGGCGGCCCTGCTCCGCCTCGTGCTCGAACGGCGGATCGGGGCCCTGCGGCTGCCACCCGGGGTGCGGATCGTGGCCGCCGCGAACCCACGCTCCTCCGCGGCCGACGGCTGGGAACTGAGCGCGCCGCTCGCCAACCGGTTCGTCCACCTCCAGTGGACCCACGACCACGACGTGGTGGTCCGCGGCCTCGGAGGGACCTGGCCCCGGGCGGCACTGCCGCGGCTCGACCCCCGAAAGCTGCCCGAGGCCGTGGACTTCGCCCGGCGCGCGGTGTGCGGGCTGCTGGCCGCCCGCCCCGGTCTCGTCCACCGCCTCCCCACCAACGAGACGCGCCGCGGCGGCGCCTGGCCGTCCCCGCGCAGCTGGGAGATGACGCTCTCCCTGATCGCCTTCGCGACCGCGGCCGACGTCTCCCGGGAGGTGCTCTCGCTGCTCGTCCGGGGCGCCGTGGGCGACGGTCCGGGGCTGGAACTGCTGGCGAGCATGGACCGGATGGACCTCCCCGACCCCGAGGAACTGCTCGCCGACCCGGCCGGTGCCGTACTGCCCGAACGCGGGGACCTGCGCCAGGCCGTCCTGGACGGTGTGGTGGACGCCGTCCGCAACCGGCCGGAGAAGTCCCGCTGGGACGCGGCGTGGACGTTGCTCGTCCGGGCCCTCGAAACCGGCGCTCCCGACCTGGTCGTGGTCCCCGCGACCACGCTCGCCTCGCTGCGCCGCGAGGACTGGGACGTCCCCGCGGCCATTGAGCGGATGGCCGGAGTGGTGTCCTTGTCCCGTCGGGCCGACCGGGCGGCCGACCGGTCCGGGCTCGTCGCGAAGGCCGGAAGGTGAGCGCGCAGGCGCCTGCGGCGCTGGACCTCGAGAAGCTCTTCGCCGCCCGGCTGTACGCCGCCCGGGTCCGGCCCTACCTGGCGACGGCCCTGTTCGCGCTGCACGTCGTGGAGTCCCGGCGGGTGCCGACGATGGCCGTCGACCCGCACTGGCGGTGCTACGTCTCCCCGGCGTTCGTGGACCGCACGCCGCTCGAGGAACTGGCCGGGGTGTGGGTGCACGAGGTGTCGCACCTGCTGCGCGACCACCACGGGCGCGGTGACCGCGTCGCCCGCGAGCAGGGGCTGGAGGGTCCGGCGGAGCGGCTGCGGATGAACATCGCCGCGGACTGCGAGGTCAACGACGACGCCTTCGGGGAGGGGCTGGAGGTGCCGCAGGGAGCGGTCCTCCCGCGTTCCCTGCGACTCCCCGAGGGGTTGCTCATGGAGGACTACCTCGGGCTGTTCGGGATCGGCCCGCTCACCCAGGACTTCGTCTGGCTGGACTGCGGCAGCGGCGCGGACGGACTGGAACGGGAGTGGGACCTCGGGCCGGAGGGCGCCGACGGCCTGAGCGAGCAGGAACGCGACGGCGTCCGCTTCCGCGTGGCGCAGGGCATCAACGGCCGCCCCGGCCATGCGCCGGAGAGCTGGCGGCGGTGGGCCGAGGAGGCGTTCCACCCGCCGCAGCCGTGGCGGGAACTGCTGGGCGCGGCGGTGCGCTCGGCGGCCTCCGGTGCCGGCGCGGGCCAGGACTACAGCTACGGCCGGCCCTCGCGCCGGTCGGCCGGTGTGCCCGGCGTCGTCCTGCCGAGCCTGCGGCGCAGACCGCCCCGGGTCTGCGTGGTCATCGACACCTCCGGCTCGGTCAGCGACGCCGAACTCGGCAGCGCGCTCCTCGAAGTGGCGGCCATCTCCCGCGCCGTGGGCGGCCGCCGCGACCTGGTCACCGTCGTGCCGTGCGACGCCGCGGCACGGATCGCCCACCCGCTGTGCAGCGCCCAGGACATTCCGCTGGTGGGCGGTGGCGGCACGGACCTGCGCAGCGGCTTCGCGAGGGCGCTGCGCACGCGGCCCCGGCCGGACGTCGTCGTGGTGCTGACCGACGGTCAGACGCCCTGGCCCGAGTCGCGTCCGGCCTGCCGCACGGTCGTGGGCCTGTTCCCCCGGCAGGGCGGGCGCCGCTCGTGGCGCGAGGACGACCCCGACCGCGTGCCGGACACGCCGCCCGACTGGGCACGCGTGGTCCACATCGGGCCGTCCGCCCCGCCGGATGACGGTGCCGGGGAACATCTCATGTTCCGTCAGAATCCCTGTGCACAAGCGTTCCCCTGCGTCGGCCGCGGACCCTAAGATCACCCCGCCAGTCAGGGGACCGCGGCCGCCGGGGAGGCGACGTGAGCGACAGCGCACCTCAAGGGCAAGATCTCGAGAAGTACGGCTACACCCAGCAGTTGGCCCGGTCACTGGGCTACCGGGACCTGGTGGTCTACGGCCTGGTCTTCATGGTGCCGATCGCGCCGTTCGGCATCTTCGGCGGCGTGTTCCAGGGCTCGGGCGGCATGGTCGCCCTCGCCTACGCCATCGGCATGCTGGCGATGATGTTCACCGCGCACTCCTACGCGCAGATGTCCCGGGCCTTCCCGATGGCAGGGTCGGTCTACTCCTACGCGGGGCGGGGCATCGGCAGGCCGTTCGGCTTTCTCTCCGGCTGGATGATCCTGCTGGACTACATCCTGGTCCCCGCGCTGCTCTACCTGATCGCCGCGGTGGCGATGAACTCGCTGGTCGAGTCGGTGTCCGTGTGGATCTGGCTGATCGGATTCGTCGTCCTCAACACCGTCGTGAACTGGCTCGGCATCGAGATGACCGCCCGGATCAACAAGATCATGCTCGTGGCCGAACTGGTCGTACTCGCGATCTTCCTGGCCTTCGGGATCGTCTCTCTCGCCCAGGGCAGGGGCAGCTTCAGCCTGCACGCCTTCTACGACTCCGGCACCTTCTCCTGGTCCCTGATCTTCGGGGCGGTGTCGATCGCCGTGCTCAGCTTCCTCGGCTTCGACGGCATCTCCACCCTCGCCGAGGAGAACCGCGAATCCGCCCGGGCGATCGGCCGGGCCATGGTGGCCGCGCTGCTGCTCGCCGGTGTGCTGTTCATCGTCCAGACCTGGATCGCGGCGATGCTGGTGCCCGAGGCGCCGACGCTGATCAAGGAGGGCGACCCGGACGGCACCGCCTTCTACCAGGCGGCCGAGGTCGCCGGAGGCCGCTGGCTGGGCACGCTCAGCGCGCTGGCCACCGCGATCGCCTGGGGCTTCGCCAACTCCCTGGTCGCGCAGGCGGCGACGTCCCGGCTGCTGTTCGCGATGGCCCGCGACCGGCAACTGCCCCGCTTCCTGGCCACCGTCGACGATCGCCGCCGCGTCCCGGTGAACGCCACCCTCCTCGTGGCGGTGGTCTCGCTCGGCCTCGGCCTGTACATGAACTCCCGCGACGACGGCATCACCCTGCTCAGCTCGCTGGTCAACTTCGGGGCCATGACCGCCTTCCTCGTGCTGCACGTATCGGTCGTCGTCCACTACGTCGTCCGCCAGGGCAGCCGGGACTGGTGGCGCCACCTCATCGCTCCGCTGATCGGCTTCGCGATCCTCACCTTCGTGGTGATCAACGCCAAGGTCACCGCCCAGCGACTCGGCTTCCTCTGGCTGGCCGTCGGCGCCGCCCTGCTGGTGGGCCTGCTCGTCGCCGGGCGACGCACCGAGATACCCGACGAGCCCACCGCGGCAGAGGAGGCCGGACAGGCATGAACGATCCCGACGTCGTACGGCTCCACCCCACCGCCGAGCAGTACGCCTACGCCTTCGGCGGCACCCGCGAGCCACTGCTGCGCGTACGCCCGGGCACGGTCGTGGAGCTCTTCACGGAGGACTGCTTCGGCGGCCTGGTCCGGGGCCCCGACGACCTCCCGAGCAAGGTGTGCGAGTTCCCGTACCTCAATCCGGTCACCGGCCCGATCCACGTGGAGGGGGCCGAGCCGGGGGACACCCTGGCCGTCCACTTCGTCGACATCGCGCCGGCCCGGGACTGGGCGGTGTCCACCACCTTCCCGCACTTCGGCGCGTTGACCACGACGCACTCCACGGCGATGCTGCACGACCCGCTGGAGGAGGTCGTCTGGCGGTACGGGATCGACCGCGAGCGCAACAGCTGCCGGTTCCGGGCCCGCTTCTCCGACCACACGGTCGAGCTGCCCCTCGACCCGATGCACGGCACCGTGGGGGTCGCCCCCGCGGCCGGCGAGGTCGTCATGAGCATCACGCCGGGCGCGCACGGCGGGAACATGGACACCCCCGAGATGCGCGCCGGCACCACCCTCTACCTGGGCGTCAACGTGCCGGGGGCGCAGCTGGCGATCGGCGACGGGCACTGCCGGCAGGGCGAGGGCGAGGTGTGCGGCACCGCGGTCGAGGCCGCGATGCACACGGTGGTCGTGATCGACCTCCTCAAGGGCGGTGCCCCCGCCTGGCCACGCCTGGAGGACGACCGCTTCCTGATGTCGACCGGGTCCGTACGGCCGCTCGAGGACGCCTACCGGATCAGCCAGCACGACCTGGTCGGCTGGACGTCCTCCCTCACCGGTCTGCACCGGCTCGACGCGTACCAGCTGGTCAGCCAGGCCGGACTGGCGCCCATCGGGAACGTGGTCGACACCAACTACACCGTGGTCGCCAAGCTGCCCAAGACCGTGCTGGGCGGTGCCCCGGCCTACGACGGCCTGCACCGGTCGCTGCGCGAGAAGGGCCTCGAGTACCTCCGCACGCGCTGAACCGCCGCCGGCGACGCCTCGGGGACGGCCGGAGTACGCCGTCCGTCCCCGTCCCGCGGTCGGGAACGGGACGGGGACGGACGGCCCGGCCTGGGCGACGCCGGCGGCGGGAACCGCAGGTCAGCCGAACATGCCGAGCTGGTAGCCACCCGCCGGCTGCTGGTTGATCACGTTGATCCGGTTGTACGCGTTGATCACGGCGATGAGCGAGATCAGTGCGACCAGCTGGTCCTCGTCGAAGTGCTTGGCGGCGTTGCCCCAGACGGTGTCGGAGACGCCACCGGAGGCGTCGGCGATCCGAGTGGCCTCCTCCGCCAGCTCCAGGGCCGCGCGCTCGGCGTCGTCGAAGACGGTGGCCTCGCGCCAGGTGGCGATCAGGTTCAGGCGCACCGAGGTCTCGCCGGCCGCGGTGGCCTCCTTGGTGTGCATGTCGGTGCAGAAGCCGCAGCCGTTGATCTGGCTGGCGCGGATCTTCACCAGCTCCTGGGTGAGGACCGGCAGCGTGGACTCGGCCAGCACCTTGCTCGCCGAGTTCAGGTGCCTCATGACCTTGCCGGCGAGGGCGTGGCCGAAGTAGTTCACGCGGGCTTCCATGGGAGCTCCTCTGTCTGTGGGTTGCGATTCGCAGTGATGACCGGGCTGCCCCGCGGAATGTGACAGCGGGGCGGAGGCGACGACGGCGACCGGTCAGGCGCCGACGACCGCGCGTCCCGCCGCGTAGACGCGGGCCTGCTCGGCGACCCGCCGGCCGAGGTGCTCCGCGGTCGCGATGTCGGCCTTGTGGACCTCGTCCGCGCCGACGTCGGTGTGCGTCTGGGCACCCGCGCCGAGGTAGATGCCGAGGCGGTTGAGGTCGTTCTCGGAGGCGGTGGTGCTGTTCCACCCCGGGTGCAGGCCGAGGTTGACCCAGGTCATGCCGTGCTGGGCCGCGAGGATGGCGAAGTACTGCAGTGTGTGGAGCTTGTCGCCGCTCTTTGCACCGGAGTTGCTGAAGCCGGCGGCCAGCTTGTCCTTCCACGAGTGGACGAACCAGCGCTTGGAGGTCGTCTCGGCGAACTGGTGGAAGGCACCCGAGGCCGTCCCCATGTAGGTCGGCGAACCGAAGACGATGGCGTCGGCGGCGTCGAGCAGGGCCCACTGCTCCTCGGTGATCTCGTCGACCTTGACGAGGTGGACGACGGCGCCGGCCTGCACGGCACCGTCACGCACGGCCTCGGCGAGGACGGTCGTGTGGCCGTAGCCGGAGTGGTAGGCGATCGCGACGACGGGGGTGGTCATGGACGTGCTCCTCCTGCGGTGGTCTTTCCGGCCCCCACGGGGGCCCTCATCCACCAGGACCGAGCAGTGCCCGCCGCTATGACACCCAGCGGCCGTTTGTGACCAGGAGCACGCCGCCCGCCGACGTGGTCCTCGGACGGGATTCCGGCGTGCGGGCGGTCAGCGGTGCGCGGCGCCGGGCTCGAAGGGGCCGGTCTCGGGGGCCGCGAAGAACTCGATGTCCGTCCTGGGGCCGGCCGCCGTCCTCTCCAGAGCGAGCGCACCGCCCCCGGTTCGGCGACCGGGAACGCGTTCCCGGACCGGACGGCGCGGTCACGGTCCTGGGCGACCGGGCCGGCCCCGATGTCCACGAGCAGCACCGCCAACGGCGCCGGCACGGGCGACAGCCCACGTCGGCACGGATCGGGCGCCCCGAGACCGTGACAGGCGAACCTCACCGCCGCACCACCCTCCCCGGACGAGCGCCCGAACCAACCCCACCCGCGGCCCGACACGCCGGGGGGCCGCCGGACGGGCGGGACGACGGGGGGCGGCCGTGGATACTGCGGCCATGCGCGTCGACTTCGATCCCGGGGCCATGGGCGGCTCCGCCTTCTACCGCTTCCTGACCTCCGTGGTCGTGCCCCGGCCGATCGCGTGGATCTCCACCCTCACCCCGGACGGCCTCGCCGAGAACCTCGCGCCGCACTCCTTCTTCAGCATCGCGAGCACGGATCCGCCGATCGTGCAGTTCACCTCGATCGGCCGCAAGGACTCACTGCGCAACGTCGAGGACACCGGCGAGTTCGTGGTGAACTTCGCCACCGAGGCGCTGATGCCACTGGTCAACGCCACGGCCACCGACTTTCCGCGGCACGTCAGCGAGTTCGACCACGCGGGCGTCGAGCGCGAGCCCAGCCTGAGGGTGCGTCCGCCGCGGGTCGCCGCGTCGCCGGTCGTGCTGGAGTGCCGCTCGCACACCAGCCTGCGGATGGGCAACTCCACCCTCGTCTTCGGGCGGGTGGTGCACGCCGTCGCGGACCGGGAGGTGCTGGTGGAGGGGCGCCCCAGCGCCCCTCTGCTGCGGCCGCTCACCAAGCTCGGCGCCGACGAGTGGGGCACGCTCGGCGAGATCCGGCACCTGAACCGCATCCCGTACGAGGAGCCCCGTCCCCTGTGAGCGCCGATCAGGAGCCGGTCGGGGAGGAGCCGATGGGCGTCACGGCGCTGCTGCGCTGACTACGCCAGCGGCGCCGTCGACCCGCGGATCACCAGGCGGCAGGGCTGCGGTTCGGTGCCGGAGCGGCGCTGGCCGGCGATGGCCGCGGACAGGGCGCGGGCCGCCACGCGGCCGAGGTGCTCCAGTTGCATGTCGACGCTGGTCAGCGGAGGGCGGGAGGCGGTGGTGACGACCTTCCAGTCGTCGAAGCCCATGACCGCCACGTCGTCCGGTACCACCCGCCCCCGCTCCCGCAGGATGTCGATGGCGCCGCGGGCGATCTGGTCGTTGCCGCACATGATGGCGTCGACCTCGGGGTGCCAGTCGAGGAGCATGACGGTCGCCGCGCGGCCCCAGCCCTCGGACCACTCGCCGAAGCGGGCCTCGCCCACCGGCGCGGCACCTGCCTCGGCGAGCACCTCCAGCGCGCCCTGCACGCGGTCGCGGCCCGCGGCGTAGGTCGGGTCGCCCGAGATGTGGGCGATGCGGGTGCGGCCGCAGGCCAGCAGGTGGCGGGCCGCGGTCCGTCCGGCGTCCACGTTGTCGGGGACGATCGACAGGTCGTCCGGGTCCTCGGACGGCGCGTACGCGTACACCACCGGCACGGGCAGTCCGCGCCCCAGCGAGGGGCGCGGGTCGGTACGGCTGCCGACCACGATCAGCCCGTCGACGCGCCGGTCCAGCAGGGCCCGGACATGGTGCCGTTCGCGGATCGCGTCGCCGCGCGCGTCGCAGAGCAGGACGGCGAGCTCACCCGCACCGAAAGCGTCTTCGGCGCCCATCAGAATCGGGATGCTGAAGCGTCCCTCCAGGTCGCCGGTGAGCAGTCCGACGGTGCGGGTCGGTCCGGCCTGCAGGCTGCGGGCGACGGGATTGGGCCGGAAGGACAGCTGCTCGGCGGCCTCGATGACGCGTTGCCGGGTCTCCTCGCGCACCTGGCTGCGGCCGTTGAGCGCCTTGGAGGCCGTGGCGGGGGAGACCCCGGCCAGCCGCGCCACGTCGTTGAGAGTCGCGGGTCGGCCTGCGGCGTGTTCGGCCGGCTGGACCATGGCTGCATCCCTCCTCGTGTTCGTCGCGGGCCCGCGAAGCTGCGCCCCGCGGGTGGGGAAAGGCTACTCGAAAGTCTTTTTCCGCGATGCGTGCAGGGTGGTTGACGCCCGTGGGCGCCGCTTCTACCTTAACGGAAAACGTTTTCGGTGAGTTTAGGCGGCCGGTTCCGCCTCCTCGACATGCAGGCCCTCCGAGCAAGGAGCGAGACATGAACACCACCGACGTACGGGGACGAAGGCGCCTGCGGGTCCTGGCCGCGGCCGTGGGCCTGCTCACCGTCACGAGCGCACTCGCGGCCTGCGGTTCCGGCGGGAACGGTTCGACCGAGGACAAGGGCGGGGTCATGGGCCCCGACGACGGTGCGAGCCTGACGATGTGGACCCGCGCCGCCACGCAGCAGCAGAGCCAGGCCCTGGTCGAGGCGTACAACAAGTCCCACAAGAACAAGGTGCAGTTGACGGTCATCCCCACCGACGACTACCAGGCGAAGGTGGGCGCCGCGGCCGGCTCCAAGTCCCTGCCCGACATCCTCGCCTCCGACGTGGTGTTCGTGCCCAACTACACCGCCAGCGGCCTGTACGCCGACATCACCGACCGCCTCGACGCCCTGCCGTACGGCAAGGAGCTGGCACCCGCCCACATGGCGGCAGGCACGCACGACGGCCGCAAGTACACCGTGCCCCACACCATCGACTCCTCCGTGCTCTTCTACAACAAGACGCTCTACAAGAAGGCGGGCCTGGACCCGGAGAAGCCGCCGACCACGCTGAAGGAGTGGGACGAGCAGGCCCGCGCCGTCGACAAGCTCGGCGGCGACGTCAACGGCACCTTCTTCGGCGGCAACTGCGGCGGCTGCGGGGTCTTCACCTGGTGGCCGTCGATATGGGCCGCGGGACAGGAGGTCATGAACGAGGACGGAACCGCCGCCACCCTGGACTCGCCCGTCGCGAAGGAGGTGTACGCGACGTACCGCGGCTGGGCCCAGGACGACATCACCGCCCCCGGCGCCGCCGAGGAGACCGGCGCCACCTGGACCGGCCTGTTCCCCAAGGGCACCATCGGCGTGATGCCGATGCCGTCCACCACCCTCGGCCTGATGCCGGCGGACCTGGACTTCGGGGTCGCCCCGATCCCCGGCCCGGACGGCGGGCAGTCGACCTTCGTCGGCGGTGACTCCCTCGGCATCTCGGCCAACAGCAAGAAGGCCGGCCAGGCCTGGAACTTCCTCGCGTGGTCGGTCGGCGACGAGGCCCAGGTGGAGGTGCTCGCCGCCCACAAGGACATCGTCGTCCGCACCGACCTGGCCGAGAACAAGTACGCCAAGGCCGACCCCCGCCAGGTGCTGATCAACACCACGGTCGCCAAGGGCAAGACGCCCATCTCCCAGAAGTTCGGCCAGACCTTCAACGACCCCAACGGCCCCTGGCTGGCACTGATGCGGGACGCCGTGTTCGGTGACCCCGCGAAGGTCGACGCGGACAACAGGGCCATCACCGAGTCCCTGAAGGACTGACCGGCATGCTGCTCGCGCGATCGCGCGGCTCCGGCTCCGGCTCCCCGCCCCCCGGCGGGGAGCCCCCTTCCCGGTCCCCGTCCGGGACCGGGAAGGCCCGCACCGCCCACCGCGTCCCCTGGTGGCGGACCCGCCCGGCGCAGGGCATCGGCTACGCGGCGCCGACCGCCCTGTTCGTGGCGCTCTTCTTCGTGGTGCCGCTGGTCCTGGTCGGCCGGATATCCCTGAGCGACTGGCCGCTGCTGGCCGGGAACCGGGGCTTCAACGCGCCGGACAACTTCACCGAGGCCGCCACCGACGACCTGCTGTGGCCCGCCGTCCGCTTCACCCTCACCTACACCGCCCTCGTCACGGTCCTGCTGCTCGGACTCGCCCTCCTGCTCGCCCTGCTGGTCCAGGAGACCCGTCCCGGCACGGGGCTGTTCCGCACGGTCTTCTTCCTGCCCAGCGCGCTCGGGCTGGCCTCGGCGTCGCTGCTGTTCCTCGGCATGTACAGCCCCAACGTCGGCCCGATCAGCCCGCTCCTGGAGAGGTTCGGCCTCGTCGACGGACCGGTCTCCTTCCTCGGGACCCCGACCGCCGCCCTGTGGTCCACCGTCGCCCTCATCGTCTGGAAGTACGCCGGCTTCTACATGCTGATCCTGCTCGTCGGACTCCAGCGCATCCCGCAGGACGTCTACGAGGCGGCCCGCATGGACGGCGCCGGACGCTGGCAGACCTTCCGCAGCATCACCCTCCCGCTCCTGCGGCCCTCCCTGGCGCTGACGCTGCTGCTGTCGGTCACCGGCTCGCTGCTCGCCTTCGACCAGTTCTTCATCCTCACCAAGGGCGGCCCCGACAACAGCACCATGACGGTCGTCTCCCTGATCTACCGGGAGGCGTTCCAGCGACTCGACCTCGGGGCCGCGGCCGCGCTGTCCGTCGTCGTGCTCGCCGTGCTGCTGATCCTCAACGTCGCCCAGTTCCGCGGACTGCGCGGCACGGACACCTAGCGGACAGGGACCCGTCATGAAACCGCACGGCCTCGGCCGCACCCCGTACCACGTCCTCGTCGGAGGGCTCGCGGCGCTCTTCCTGTTCCCGCTGGCCTGGAGCGCATGGGCCTCCGTCAGCGGACAGCCCGGCACCGCGCAGCAGTCGGGCTACGGGCTCGGCAACTACCGCTCTCTGCTCCACTACGACGCGGGACTGGCGCAGTACCTCTGGAACTCCACCGTCGTCTCGCTGCTGACCGTCGTCCTCACCCTGCTCGTCTCCCTCCTGGGCGGGTACGCCTTCGCGCGCTTCGCCTTCCCCGGGAAGAACGCCCTGTTCCTGCTCACCCTGGCCATCCTCATGGTCCCGTACGCCACGCTGCTGATCCCGCTGTACGTGCTGCTGGGCGACCTGGGCCTGCAGAACTCGCTGTTCGGGCTGAGCCTGGTGCTGACGATGTACCAACTCCCCTTCGCGACCTTCATGATGCGGATCTCCTTCGAGTCCGTACCGCACGAACTGGAGGAGTCCGCGCTTGTCGACGGCTGCGGCACGGCCCAGGCCCTGGTCCGCATCCTCCTGCCCGCGGTGTGGCCCGGCCTGGTCACCGTGGGGCTCTTCGCCTTCCTCGCCGCGTGGAACGACTTCATCGCCCCGCTGATCCTGATCTCCGACAGCGCCAAGGCGCCGCTGCCGCTGGCCATCGCCAACCTGCGGCAGCGGTCCATGGGGGCCATCGACTACGGGACCACCGAGGCGGGGGTCGTCGTCCTGGCCCTGCCCTGCCTCGTGCTCTTCCTCCTCCTGCAGCGCCATTACATCCGCGGCTTCATGTCCGGCGCGCTCAAGGGCTGACCCCGCTCCGGCACCACGACCGAAAGAGAGACCATGACACAGCCGATCCCGGCTCCCGTGCTGCCCACCCGCGGCAGCCGACGTCCTCTCGGCCTCGGCGAAGTCCGCATCACCGGCGGCTTCTGGGCCCGACGCCAGCAGGTCAACGCCTCCGCGACCCTCGACCACTGCCGGCAGTGGATGGAACGCGTCGGCTGGATCGACAACTTCCGCATCGCCGCGAGCGGCGGCCCCCTCGGCGAACGCCGCCGGGGACGGGAGTTCTCCGACTCCGAGGTCTACAAGCTCCTCGAGGCCATGGTGTGGGAGGCGGCCCGGGCCCCCGGCAGCGGCCTCGACGCCGCCGTCGACGAACTCACCGACACCGTCGTCTCCGCCCAGGAGGCCGACGGTTACCTCAACACGGCCTTCGGGCACCCCGGCCGGCCCGCGCGCTACAGCGACCTCGAATGGGGCCACGAGCTCTACTGTGCGGGCCACCTCATCCAGGCCGGGGTGGCCCAGCTGCGCACCCGCGGCGACGGCGCGCTGGCCAAGGCGGCGATCCGCGCCGCCGACCACATCTGCCACGTCTTCGGACCCGAGGGCGCCAACCCCGGCCTGTGCGGGCACCCCGAGATCGAGACCGCGCTGGCCGAACTCCACCGGGCCACCGGTGAGCGCCGCTACCTCGACCAGGCCGCCCTCTTCCTCGACCGCCGCGGCCACGGCAGCCTCGCCGGGGGCGAGTTCGCCCCCGCGTACTTCCAGGACGACGTTCCGCTGCGGCAGGCGCACACCCTGCGCGGGCACGCCGTCAGGGCCCTTTACCTGGCCTCCGGCGCCGTCGACGTGGCCGTCGAGACCGGCGACGACGAACTGCTCGCCGCCGTCGTCCGGCAGTGGGAGCACGCCACCGCGCGCCGTACCTACCTCACCGGCGGCATGGGTTCCCACCACCGCGACGAGGGGTTCGGCGAGGACTTCGTCCTGCCCCCGGACCGCGCCTACTCCGAGACCTGCGCCTCCGTCGCCTCGCTCATGCTCAGCTGGCGGCTCCTGCTGGCGACCGGCGACCCACGCTACGCGGACCTCGCCGAACGCACCCTCTACAACGTCATCGCCGCCTCGCCCGCGGACGACGGCCGCTCCTTCTTCTACGCCAACACCCTCCACCAGCGCGTCCGTGCGACCGTCCCCCCGCACGACAGCGACCGCCCGCGCTCCGAATCCGGCCTGCGCGCCCCGTGGTTCGCCGTCTCCTGCTGCCTGCCGAACGTGGCGCGCACCCTGGCCGCGCTCGCCGGGTACGTCGCCACCGCGGACACCGGCGGGCTGCAACTGCACCAGTACGCCGACGCCGACATCGCCACCCGCACCGCCGGCGGGGAACGCCTCGCGCTGCGCGTGCGGACCGGCTACCCGGCGGACGGCACGGTCACCGTCACCGTCGACGAGGCGCCCACGGGCGCGTGGAGCCTGTCGCTGCGCGTGCCCGGCTGGGCGGGCGGCGGGGCCCGGCTCGTCACCCCCGACGGACGGCGCCGTCCGGTGGGGCCCGGTACGGCAGTCGTCCCGGGCGCGCTCCGCACCGGCGACGAGGTCCGCCTCGAACTCCCCGTCGCCCCGCGGTGGGTGCACCCCGACCCCCGGGTGGACGCGGTCCGCGGCACGATCGCCCTGGAGCGCGGGCCCGTGGTCTACTGCGTCGAATCCGCCGACCTGCCCGGCGGCCTCGACGTCGACGCGGTCACCGTGGACCCTTCCGTGCCGCCGCGCGACGGCGAGGGTGACCGGGTGGTCGTCGCGGGCGGGCTGACCCGCGCCCCCTCGGGGGGCTGGTGGCCCTACGCGTACGAGAAACCCCCGGCCCCGGAGGGCGAGCGCACCGAGCTGACCCTGGTGCCGTACCTCGGCTGGGCGAGCCGCGGACCCTCCACCATGCGGGTCTGGATGCCCACCACCACGGGGGAGAGCGACCAGGCGGCAAGGAGCTGACCAATCGTCAGGGCAATTCCGTCCAGGGCGGGTCGAGGCGGGTCGAGGTGGGACGCCGCCGGGCGGGAAGCCCGGCGGCGGCGCGGGCTCACGGGATGCGGTCGGTCAGCTCCAGGACCGGCGGGTCGACCCGGAACGTCTCCGGGTACTTGGCCGCCGCCCCGGTGTTGAGCACCACGACCTCCTCGTCGCCGGACAGCCACCCCTGCTCGCGCAGGACCCGGACCGCCGACAGCGTCGCCGCGCCCTCGGGGCAGAGCAGGGCCCCGTCGGCGGCGGCGCACCTGTCGCGGTCGGCGAGCAGCTCCTCGTCGTCGACGGCGACGGCCCGGCCGCCGGTCTCGTACAGCGCGTCCAGGACGAGGAAGTCGCCCAGCGCCTTGGGCACGGTGATGCCGAAGGCGACCGTGCGTGCGTCCTGCCACGGCTCGCTGGTGCGCTCGCCCTTGTCGAAGGCCCGCACGATGGGGGCGCATCCGGACGCCTGCACGCTCACCAGCCGGGGCATCGGCCCCCGCAGCCACCCCAGGGCCCGCAGTTCGAGCAGGGCCTTGTGGATGCCGATGAGACCGACGCCGCCGCCGGTGGGGTAGACGATGACGTCGGGGGCACGCCAGCCCAGCTGCTCGGCGATCTCCAGGCCCATCGTCTTCTTGCCCTCGATGCGGTAGGGCTCCTTCAGCGTCGCCGCGTCCATCCAGACGCCGGGCTCGGCGGCGATCTTCTCCGCCACCAGCCGGCCCGCGTCGCCGATCAGGCCGTTCACCAGGTACAGGTCGGCCCCGGCGGCGGCGCACTCGGCCCGGGGGATCGACGGCGCGTCCGCCGGCATCGCGATGAGCGCGTCCAGGCCCGCCCGTGCGGCGTACGCCGCCCACGCCGCCCCCGCGTTGCCGTTGGTGGGCATGGCGATCCCGCGCGCGCCCAGTTCGAGCGCCCTGGCCACGCCGACGGCCGCGCCCCGCGCCTTGAAACTGCCGGTGGGTATCAGCCCCTCGTCCTTCATCACCAGCCCCGGCACGCCGATCGACGCGCCGTACCGCGGCAGCGGCACCAGCGGTGTCATGCCCTCGCCCAGGGTGACGACGTGTGCCGGATCCCGTACGGGCAGCAGTTCGTGGTAGCGCCACAGGGTCCGCGGACGGTCCGCGAGGTCCGCGGGCGTGAGCGCGTCCCGGACCCGGTCCAGGTCGTAGCGGGCGAGCAGCGGGGATCCGCAGGCGCACAGGTTCTGCACCCGGTCGGCGTCGTGGCGGCGGCCGCACCGCGCGCACTCCAGATGCGTCAGCACACTGAATGGCAAGGTCATGATTCCCTTCATACCTCGCCGGGTGCCTAGTATGGAAAGGCGCCGCATGCGCGGCGCGCGAATGCCATGGACGACGTGACGACCGGCCGCCCGCCCGCGGAACGCCGCGAGGGCGAGGTGGTCACCAACGACGGCGTGCGCCTGCACTACACGGAGGCCGGCGCCGGGGAACCGCTCGTCCTCATCCCCGGTTTCGCGCAGAGCGCCGCCGAGTTCGGCCCGCAGATCGACGGCCTGAGCAGCGGCCGCCGTCGCGTGATCGCAGCGGACAACCGCGGGCACGGCCGGTCGGGTAGACCCGGCCACGGCTACCGGATCGCACGGCTGGCGATGGACCTCCGCAACGTCCTGGACACCCTGGCCCTGCGGGACGTCAGTCTGCTCGCCCACTCCATGGGCTGCCAGGTCGTGTGGTCCTACTGGGACCTCTTCGGCGGGGAGCGGATCGCCCGCCTCGTCCTGGTCGACCAGCCGCCCGTGATCTCCTCGATCCGGGCCGGCGCCGGGGACGAGGCGCCGCCCTCCGCGGTGTTCACCCCGGAGATGTCCCAGGGCATCGTCGCCGGGCTGCGGGGCACGCCCGACAGTGTCGCCGCCACCTCACGTGCCATCGTCGGCATGCTGCACGGTCCGTCGTTCCCGGACGCGGAGGTGGAGTGGCTGGTGGAGCAGAACCGCCTCTTCCCGCCGCAGAACGCCGCCGCGCTGCACCTGGACCACTGCGGCGCCGACTGGCGGGACGTCCTGCCGCGGATCGACGTCCCCACCCTCGTGGTCGGGGGCGAGCTGAGCTTCTTCCCGCCCGGGACGACCGAGTGGGTCGCCTCCCTCATCCCGGGCGCGCGGGCCCGCGTCTTCTCCGCGGCCGAGGGCGGCAGCCACCTGATGTTCCTGGAGAACCCGGACCTGTTCAACCGCGTCGTGGCGGGCTTCCTCGACGAGTCCGGGCCGGGGCCCTGTTCGGTGGGCCCCGGATAATCCGGTGCGGCCCGGTCACCGCTCCTGGTATCCCTGCGTGCCATGGACGATCTTGCGACGGCACGGCTCGTGCTGCATCCGATGACCGCCGACGAGGCCGAGCGCGTGCTGGCGGGCGAGCCGGGCGACGCCGCCCGCTGGGCACCCGGATACCCCACCGACGGCGACGTGTTCGCCGCCAGGCGCTTCCTGGGCACCTGCGCGGCCACCGGCGATCCCCGGCCGTTCGGCAACTACGAGATCCGCCGCCGCGAGGACGGCCGGGCGATCGGTGGCATCGGCTTCCACGGCCGCCCGGACGAGCACGGCGACGTCACCATCGGCTACGGCCTCGTCCCGTCGGCGCGCGGCAGCGGATACGCCTCCGAGGCCCTGCGCGGACTGCTTCTGTTCGCGCGGGCGCACGGCGTCACCCGTGTGAAGGGCGACGCCGACCTGGACAACACCGCGTCCCAGCACGTCATGACGGCCGCCGGCATGCGACCGGCCGGAGAGGACGAACGCCTCAGGTACTTCGTCACCACCTGGGCCGACGCGCCGGCGGACACCGATCCGCGCTCCTGAGCGTCAGCGGTCGGGGGCGGGACCGCGCCGGCGCACCAGGGGCAGGTACACCTCGTCGACGATCTCCACGAGGACGTCGTCCGGCGCCGTGGGCACCCCGCGGACGACGAACTCGTTGCGCAGCAGGACGACCGCGACGGTGGCGACCCTCGGGTGGAGCGCCTCGGGGGCGGCCTGACCGCGGGCGACCGCGCGGCCCAGGACGGTCAGCCACGGGGCGGCGACCGCGTCACCGGACTGGTCCTGCAACTGCCCCAGGAGTTCCGCCGCGCCGCCGGCCGCGGCGAACAGTTCGCGCAGGACCGCGCCCAGCGGCGAACTCCAGTGGCGGTTCGCCCCGCGCAGCAACTCCAGTACGTCCTCGCGCAGATCACCCGTGTCGGGGAGGGGGACGGACGTCGTCATGCGCCGGTAGGCGGCGATCCCCAGGGCGAGGCGGTGGGGCCAGCGGCGGTAGATGGCGTTCTTGTTGGTCCCGGCCCGGGCGGCGACCCTGTCCATGGTCAGCCCGGCGTACCCGGACTCCGTGAGCTCGTCCACCGCGGCGCCGAGGATCGCCTCCTCCAGGGCCGCACCGCGCCGGCGTGTCTGCCCCGTGGGGTCCCCTGGCACGGACCCTCCCCTCATCGGTACGGCACGTACCTTCCCATTCTCGTTGCCGTACTGGATTTCTCACAACTAAGGTACTGGCCGTACCGTAAATCATCTGAGGCGGGAGGGCGACGCATGCGCGCCAAGGGCATCAGTTACGACACCGGTTTCGTCTACGGCGGACGGATCGGCCACAAGGGCTTCGACCCGGACGTGGTCAGGCGCGACGTGCGTGTCATCCGGGACGAACTGCACTGCGACGCGGTCCGCGTCATGGGCGGCGATCCGGACCGGATGGAGCTCACGGCGGGGTACGCCGCGGACCTGAGGCTGGAGGTCTGGTTCTCGCCCTACCCGCTCGAACTGTCCGAGGACGAGACGCTGTCGCTGTTCGCCGACTGCGCCGAACGCGCGGAACGGCTCAGGCGGAGCGGAGCGGAGGTCGTGTTCGTGACCGGCGCCGAACTCAGCCTGATGAACAAGGGGTTCCTGCCCGGAGACAGCACCGGGGAGCGGGTGGCCCTGCTGGGCCGGCCGGACCGTGCGCGCGAGCACATCGCCGAGGCCGGCGAGCGCGTCAACGCCTTCCTCGGCAAGGCCGTGGCCGTGGTCCGGGAGCGCTTCGCCGGCAAGGTCACGTACGCCGCCGTGCCGCTGGAGCGCGTCGACTGGACCCCGTTCGACTTCGTGTCCCTGGACCTGTACCGGTCGGCCGCGATCGCCGACCGCTTCGCCGACGGCGTCCGCGACCTCGTCGCCCAGGGCAAGCCGGTCGCCGTCACCGAGTTCGGCGCGGCGAGTTACGAGGGCGCCGGTGATGCGGGCGCGCGCGGACTGGAGATCGTCGAGTACGACCCGCGGACCCGCGCGCCCTTGCGGCTGAACGGAATCCACGCCCGCGACGAGGCGGGCCAGGCGGCGTACCTGCATGAACTGCTGGAGGCATTCGACGCCGGCGGGGTCGACACCACCTTCGTGTTCACCTTCGCGCTCCGCGACCACCCGCACCGCCCCGGCGGCGACCCCCGAGAGGACTTGGACCTGGCGAGCTACGGCGTCGTCAAGGTCCTCGAGGACCGCACCGGAACCGCGTACCCGGGGATGCCGTGGGAGCCCAAGGAGGCCTTCGCCGCCGTCGCCGAGTACCACCGCGGGCACTGAGCGCGGGCACTGAGCGCGGGCAATGGGGCGGCGCGCCGCTCAGTCCTGCGACCGGCGGCCCCGTAGCCGTGCGAGCTCCGTCGACCACCGGCTCCGGCGGTCGCCGGCCCCCTCGGAAGGCTCCGGAGCGGACACGGGCAGCCTGACCGATTCGCAGTACGCCTTCCAGGACTGGTACCAGTTGGGCGCCAGGACGGCGGCGAGCATGATGAGCGGGACGAGCACGGCGGATATCAACACGGCTGCTCCCTTCCGTGCGGCCGTCGCGCCGGCGGGGGCGCGAACGACGGCCGGTGGACGCTCGTCCGCCGGCCGGACCGGATGAAACGGGCTCCGTCCGTTATCGTCCTCCCGGCCGAGTCGGACGCAAATCGGATGGACCGCCGCCGCCCCTCGCGCTCCAGGTCACGCTGCCCTCGCGAGGTCGCGACGAGGGCCGCGGCACCGCCGCCCCCGATGCTCCGAACGGATGACGCGACCGGACCCCTGGCCAGAGGTCAGGGCCCCCGCGGCGTGGTCAGCCGTCACCGCGGTAGAGCTCCATGGCGAGCGCGACCGCCGCGTGCGTGGCCGGGTGCGGGTCGTGGCGGCGCCAGATGAGACGTACGGGCACGGGGGCGGCGTCGCGCAGCGGGCGGTACACGATGCCCTCCCGGCGGTACTGGGCGGAAGTGGACTGCGGCGTCACGCCGACACAGCGGCCGGTCGCGATCGCGGCGAGCCAGTCGTCGATGTCGTGGGTGTACTCGACGGCGGGCCGGTCGTCCTCCGGCCACAAGTCCGGGCTGGTCGTGCCGGTCCGCCGGTCGACGACCAGCGTACGGGCGGCGATCTCGGCGAGCCGGACGCCGCGGCGCCGCGCCCAGGGGTCGTCCGCGGCGAGGGCCACGCAGCGGGGTTCGTGGCCGACCAGGGCGTGGGACCAGCGGTCCAGGTCGACCGGGGCGCGGACGACCGCGAGGTCGCAGAGGCCCTCGGCGAGTCCGGCGGTGGGGGTGTTGTGCCGGATCAGCCGCAACTCGACGCCGGGGTGCCGGTCGCGCCAGACGCGCTGGAACTCGGTGGTGCGGCGCCCGAAGGCGGACCAGGCGTGGCCGACGTGCAGGCGGGTGTGACCGGTGGCGGCCTCCCTGACGAGCTCGTCGACGCCGGCCAGCAGGACCCGGGCGCGGGCGAGGACCTGCACGCCCGCGGTGGTGAGGGCGACCGTACGGCTGGTGCGGTGCAGCAACCGCGTACCGAGTGCGCGCTCCAGGGCCAGCAGGTTGCGGGAGACCGCGGCCTGGGAGATCCCCAGGTCGATGGCGGCGTCGGTGAAGCTTCCCGCGTCGACGATGGCGACCAGGCAGCGCAGGTGCCGGAGTTCGAGTCCGGCGGCTCCTCCTCCATGGTGCTCATCCATGCGTCCAGCGTATCGATGGTGTGGCGGATGCATTTCACGTATGGCGGGCGGTGGCGGGACAGTGGCCCGCATGACGACGGAGAGTTCGGCCGGCATCGTGGTCGGCGCGGCGGTACCGGACGGGACGTCCGCCGGGCGCGCGGGGCGCCTCGGCGGGGTGGCGCTGATGCTGGGCAGCGGCCTGTCCAACCAGGTCGGCGCGTCCGTGGCCGCCCTGGCGTTCCCGGTGATCGGGCCGCTGGGCGTGGTGGCGGTCCGCCAGTGGGTGGCCGCGGCGGTGCTGTGCGGGGTCGGCCGGCCCCGGATACGGTCCTTCACCGCCGCGCAGTGGCGTCCGGTCCTGGCCCTGGCGGTGGTCTTCGCGGCGATGAACCTCTCCCTCTACACCGCCGTCGACCGCATCGGCCTGGGCCTGGCCGTCACGCTGGAGTTCCTCGGGCCGCTGGCCGTGGCCCTGGTCGGCTCGCGCCGCCGCACCGACGTGCTCTGCGCCCTGGCCGTCGCGGCCGCCGTGGTCGTCCTGACCCGCCCCGAGCCCTCCACCGACTACCCGGGCATCGGTCTCGCCTTGCTCGCCGCGGCGTGCTGGGCCTGCTACATCGCGCTCAACCGCGTCGTCGGCGGACGGCTCCCGGGACTGCAGGGTCCTGCCGCGGCCGCCGCCGTCTCCGGCGCGGCGTACGTGCCCGCCGGCGCGCTGGCCCTGTGGTGGCATCCCCCCACCCTCACCGCCCTGGCCTGCGCCGTGACCGCGGGGATCCTCTCCTCCGCCGTACCCTTCCTGTCCGACCTGCTGACGCTCCGCCGGGTCCCGCCGCACTTCTTCGGCGTCTTCATGAGCGTGAACCCGGTCTTCGCCGCGCTCGTCGGCCTGTTCGTCCTCGACCAGCACCTCGACGCGGCGGCGTGGGCGGCCACCTTCGTGATCGTCGCCGCGAACGCGGTCGCGGTCGGCACGGTCGCGCACAGGGCCTCGCCAAGTGCCCCGCCCGGGGATGAGACTGTCCCGCATGGGTGAACCGTTCGACGACCGGGCATGCAGGGAGTTCTTGAACCGGATCCGCGTGGGCGACCGCTGCGGCGGGACGGCGGCGGAGGTCACCAGTCGCGGGGTGACGGTGACCCTGGACGGTTTCCCCGCACGTCCGCTGGGGACGGTGGGGCCGCTGGACCTGTCGTGGACCGGACGTCCGGTGATCGAGCCCGGGCAGCGGATCACCGCCCGGGTGCGGTCCGTCGACGTGGACGGAGCACAGGTTTTCCTGTCGACGGCCGCAACCCTGCACCCCGAGCTGTGGTCGTTCCTCGCGTCACTGCGTCCGGGCGCGTGGATGACCGGCACGATCGCGTCGATCGAGCGGTTCGGGGTGTTCGTGGCGCTCGACGACGGGCCGGACCACCCGGTCTTCCCCGGCGTGGGGTTCATCACCCATCCCGAACTCTCCTGGCGCCACTTCGAGGACCCCACGGAGATCGTCCGGGTCGGGGAGCGTGTCACCTGCGAGTTCATCCACTTCGACACGACGAACGGCGAGGCGCGGCTGTCCCTGCGGGCGACCGTACCGGACCCCTTCGTGGAGTTCGCAGACCGGACCGCGGTGGGCCGGACGCTGCGCGGACGGGTCACCAAGCTGGTCCCGTTCGGTGCCTTCGTCCTGGTCGCGGACGGGGTCGAGGGCCTGGTGCAGCTCCGGGAGCTCGCCGATCCGCCGGTGGAGGCGCCGGAGCAGGTCGTCGCGACCGGCGAAGGGATCACCGTCGTCGTGACCGAGGTCGACCGTGAACGGCGCAGGCTGCGTCTGTCCCGGCGGCGGGTTCCGGCGGCCCGTCAATCCGCCGGATGACGGAGGCTGCCGGGTCCCCGCGGGCGTAGCCGGCGACCCGCCGGAGGGTGGTTCCGCGACGTGTTGCGCCGGTGGTGTTTCCCGCGGTGGGCGGGGTGGGCAGCCAGGGACTGTGCGTGCGTTCCCGGGGTTCGTTGACACGTGGAGATGAGGGACGAATGCCTCCTGAGATAGTCGGGCGTCGAGGCTCGTTGGCAGGGGAGAGGTTCGGGATCGGCGACAAGCCCGTCACGTTCGGGCGCAAGGCCGGGAACACGGTGGTGATCGCCAGCGTCAGCGTCTCCCGCCTGCACGCGGAGGTGCGCCGCGAGGGTCACGGCTTCGTGCTCTACGACCGGGGGAGCAGCAACGGGACGCGGGTCAACGGGGAGCCCGTGACGTCGCACGTGCTGCAGCCCGGCGACGAGATCGCCATCGGCGACGAGACCTTCGGCTTCGAGGCCGCCGACGCGATGGAGACCATCCTCGACCTCTCCCTGCTGGAGGCGCTGATGCCGCCGGCGGAGCCGGAGGAGCCCGGGCCGGTGCTGAAGGTGACGGTGGCGGGCGGCGGTCCGGTGGGGCTGGCGTTCGCCCTCCTGCTGGAGAACCTGATGGGCCGCCGGGTCTCCCTCACCGTCTACGACGGCCGCTGGGCCCAGGACGGGGACCGCGTCGTCTGGAAGGACGAGGGCCAGGGCAACGTCCGCCGGCAGCAGGTCGTGACGGTGCAGAGCCGGCAGTACCTGAACCTGCCCGAGGAGGTGCAGGCCCGGCTGTTCGCGGAGGGCACCTACACCGAGATGTGGCCCGCCGGACCGGACTCGATCCGGGGTTTCAACCCGCGCAACATTCGCATCGCCTACGTCGAGGACACGCTGCTGGACCTGGCGAACGCCAAGCGCGACCGCATCCGTCTGGTCCCCGCCCGGTTCGACGCGGCCGAGCAGCAGGAGGCGGTGGCCCGGGACCACGTCCTGGCGATCTGCGAGGGCGGCCGGTCGCGCACGCGGGAACACTTCGCCGCCCGGTTCGGCACCGCCGACACGTCCATCTACTCGCTGGACGGGGAGCACCTTCAGGACGTGGTGCTGGGCCTGCGGGTGAAGTCGGGGCTCTCCGACCCCATGACCGTCCTGCTGACCGTCGCGCAGAACCGATTCCTCCTCAACTCGCTGCGCGGCGAGGGCTTTTTGAACATGCGGCTGACCGACGCCGAGGCACGGGAGGTCGTCGGGATCGACCCGGTGCGGCAGGTCTTCGAGCAGTGCATCGCCTCCCGCCCCTGCGTGATGAGCCGCGACGGCCACGGCGACTTCCACTGCTCCACCCACAGCACGTTCTTCCTGCCCGCCCTCATCAAGGGATCGGCGCTGTGGCAGCGCGTCAAGGAGGGCCTGACGCTCTTCGACGTCGACGAACAGGACCTGAGCGCGATCACCGCCTTCCGGCTGGACATGGTGCAGCGCCCGCGCTTCACGGCCCGTCTGCACCCGGCGACCGCGGCCGGCCCCGGGACGTACGGGTTCCTGCTCGGCGACGCTGCCAACGCCATCCACTTCTGGCCCGGGCGCGGCCTCAACAGCGGTCTGGCCTCGGCGATCTCGCTCGCCCGTACGCTCAGCGGCACCTGGCGGGGCAGGCCGCTGCGCGACGCGGACTTCGTACGGCACGAGGCGGCGATGTCGATGCTCCAGTACCGGCACAAGAGCCGGGCCTGGAACGCGATGATCACCACCGACGAGAACGGGGTGGGCCAGGCGATCAAGGACAGGATCGCGCGGAGCATCGAGGAGGCCGCCGCGGGCGAGCCGGACCGCGAGGCCGACGTCGACGCCCTCATGGAGCAGCTGCGCGCGATCCGGGAACGGCTGGCCCCGCGCATCGCCGGGATGCCCGACGACGCCGGCCTGCGGGAGCGGCTGGAGGCCCTGGGGAGCGAGACGCTGCGCACCCTGCGGGACAGCGGCCCGTGGGACACCGTCACCGTCGGCGGCGAGGAGGTCGACATCGACATCTTCTACCGGGACGACCGGGACGCCCGGGACGACCGCGAAGGCCGGGATCCGCGGCCCGCACCGCGCAGTGCCCCGGTGGCCGGCTGAGCGGTCCCGTCAGAGGCCGACCGGCCGGGGCGGCACGGCGTCCGGCTCGTCGAGGACGGCGGTGATCAACCCGGGGAACCGGCTCTCCAGGTCCTCGCGGCGCAGGCTGACCAGGCGCTGCCGGCCGTGCGGATCGTTGCGGATGACCCCGGCCTCGCGGAGCGTCTTGAGGTGGTGGGAGAGCGTGGACTTGGGGATCTCCCCGTTGACCGGCTGGCAGGCCGCACCCTCCAGGGGGCGGTCGGCCAGCCGGCGCACGAGCTCCAGCCGCGAGGGGTCGCTCAGGGCGAAGAGCACGTCGGTCAGCAGCAGGTCCGCGGTGTCGGGGTGCGGCAGCTCCCGGGGGGCTCCAGTCATGGTTCGATAATAGTTGAACAATCGGCGGGTGTGTGTTTACCCTCGAACGGTTCGATATTTTTGGAACCGTTCGGAGTGCCGATATGCACACCCAGCGCCCCGCGAGGCGGATGCCGCGTCCGGTCGGCTTCTGGTTGCTCGCCGCCACCCTGCTCGCCTTCCTGGCCGCCTCCAGCGCGCCCTCCCCGCTCTACGTGGTCTACCAGCACCAATGGGGCTTCTCGTCGATCGTGCTGACCACGGTCTTCGCGGTCTACGTGCTCGCGCTGCTGGTGGCGCTGCTCACCGTGGGAGGGCTGTCCGACCACGTCGGCAGGCGGCCGGTGCTCCTCGCGGCCCTGGTCGTGGAGGCCGCGGCCATGGTCGTCTTCCTCGCCGCGGACGGCGTCGGAGCGCTGTTCCTGGCCCGCATCCTGCAGGGCGTGGCGACGGGCGCGGCGGCCGGGGCCATCAGCGCGGGGCTGATCGACCTGCAGCCCTCGCCCACCTCGCCCCTCGGCTCCCTGCTGAACACCGCGGCCCCGGCCACCGGGCTGGCCGCCGGGGCGCTGGGCGCGGGCCTGCTGGTGGAGTACGCGCCGGCCCCCACGCGCCTGGTCTTCGCCGTGCTGACCGCCGTGTTCGTGGTGCTGGCGGCGCTGGTGCTGTTCCTGCCCGATCCCGTCTCACCGCGCCCGGGAGCCTGGGCCTCGCTGCGGCCCCGGGCGGCCGTGCCGGCGCAGGCCCGCCGGACCTTCCTGGCGGCGACGCCCTGCCTGGTCGCCACCTGGGCGATGGGCGGGCTCTACCTCGCCCTCGGCCCCTCCCTGACCGCCGGAGTGCTGCACCTCGGCAGTCACCTGGTCGGCGTCCTGGTCGTGACCACCCTCTTCGGTGTGGCGGCCGTCGCCTCGCTGGTCGTCCGCGACGTGACGCCGCGGCGGATGATGACCGGCGGCTCCGCGGTGCTCGCCGTGGGGACCGCCCTCACGCTGCTCGCGCTCGCCGGGCCCTCGACGGCGCTGTTCTTCGTCGGGACCGCGCTCGCGGGCTTCGGCTTCGGTGCCGCCTTCCTGGGTGCCTTCCGCTCCCTGGCGGCACTGGCCCGGCCCACGGAGCGGGCGGAGATGTTCGCCTCGGTCTACGTCGTGAGCTACCTGGCCCTGAGCGTTCCGGCCGTGCTCGCCGGGCTGGCCGTGCCCTCCTTCGGCCTGCACGACACGGCGACGGTGTACGGCGCCGTGGTGGTGCTGCTCGCGCTGCTGGCGGCCGTCTCGGGAGCCGTCGTCCGCAGGCCCGCCGTCGCGCTGCCGGCCGCGCCCGCCGCCGCCGGGGACGCGTCCACGGCTGAGCCCGCGGCCGACAGCGGTCGGCACGTCGTGCCGGCCGCGGCTTCCGCACCGGGCCGCGGGTCCGGGTCCGGCGGCTGACGCCGCTCCGGGTGGGGCGGGTGCCTTCCGCCCGCCCGGGCCCGGGCCGGACGCACCCGCCGCGGGTATCGTGGAGACAGCCCGGCCTGCCGCATCCGATCAGGCGTCCGCGTGCCGGGAACGCAGCCGTACGGGATGGCGGGCATGGGTGCTCCCACGACGACCCCCTCCACCGCGGAGGACACTTCGCCGGGCCCCGGCCGCCGAGGTCGCCCGGCCCGAACGGCCCCTGCGCACGGGCGTGGTCGTCGTTCGGTCCCGACCCGGACGGGCGGCCGTGGCTGACGCGGCGTCACTCGCCGGGGAGCGGGTCGCCCGCGTACGCGACGACCCCGCGGAACGCTACGCGCTGGCACGGGAGTTCTACCGGCTCGCCGGCGGGCCACGTCATCGCTACGGCCACGCCGAACTCAGCTTCATGCGCTGGTCGCTCGCCCGCGGGGTCCTGGCACCGGAGACCGCCGACCCGCCGGGCAGCCCGTGGTGGCGGGCCGTCAACGAACGGCTGCTGCGCGACAAGGCCGAGGCCCATCTGCTGTCCACGGGAGCCGCGGGCACCCCGGGCGCCCGCAGCGTCGAGTTCTGGCTGGACTTCATCCGCGCGCCCGGACCCGGCCGCTGGTACCGCGCCCACAACGCCAGCATCGTCGCCGGCTACCTGCAGCACGAGGAACTGGCCGCTGCCGAGCTGCAGGTGGAGCGGTTCATGATGAACGTGGCTCTGCTGCGCGTCCTGTTCACGCACGCGATGCTCGCGCGCCCCCGGCTCGCGCTCGGTCCGCTGGCCGTGTTCGGCCCGCTCATGGCGGACCCTCGGCACCGCGCCGTCCGGATGTACCTCGACCTCGGCCGGTCCTTCCCGCCCGGGTACCCGGTGACCACGCCCGTCGAGGAGACCGTCCTCGACGAGCACGCCCTCGCCCGCGTGCTGGACTACGGGATGATCGCCCCGCGGCTGCCCGAGCTGTACGCGTTCTCCGCCGGCTCGCTGGAACAGCCGAGGCTGACCACGCTGCTGGACGACGGTGTCCCGGCCTACGCGTGGCCGCACGCGGACCGGCGGATCTGGTTCGTCGGCAACACCGGCCCGCACCTGCGGGCCATCGCCCGTCTCACCGGCGTCCGCCTGCGCTGGGACCCCTCGCCGCGGACTCCCGCCCGCCGCGGCCCGCGCCGGCTCACCTAGGGGGTCGGGGGCCAGGTTGTCATCGCCTGATGACTACACTTGATGACATCGCTTGATGACATCAAGGAGAGTCGTGGAGAACCCCCCGACGGGCGAGCCGCGGTCCGGACGGCAGCGCGCGCTGGTCCCGGTGCTGATATCGCTCGGCATGCTGGTCGCCGTCGTCAGCAGCCTCGGCGCCCCCCTGGTACCGACCATCGCCGCCGAGGAGCACGTGTCCCTCGGCGACGCCCAGTGGTCGCTGACCGTCACACTGCTCGTCGGCGCGGTGGTCACGCCGGTGATGGGCCGGCTGGGCGACGGGCCACGCCGCCGTGCGGTGATCCTCGGCGCCCTGGTGGCGGTGCTGACCGGCTGCGTCCTGGCGGCGTTGCCGCTGGGCATCGGCTGCCTGGTGACCGGACGGGCGTTGCAGGGCCTCGGACTGGGCCTCGTCCCGCTGGCCATCGCCACCGCCCGCGACGCCCTGCCGCCGGAGCGGGCACGTCCTGCGGTGGCCATGCTGTCGATCACCACCGTCGCCGGGGTCGGACTGGGCTACCCGATCACGGGGCTGATCGCGCAGTCCTTCGGGCTGTACGCGGGCTACTGGTTCGGAGCGGCGGTCAGCGCCGCCGCGCTCGCGGCCGCCGCCCTGGTCCTGCCGCCGGCCCCGAGCCGAGCCGCGCCGCGGCTGGACGTTCCCGGCGCACTGCTGCTCGGCGGCGCCCTGGCCGGCCTGCTGCTCGCGCTGGGCGAGGCCGAACCGTGGGGCTGGTCCTCGGGGCGGCTGCTCGCCCTGGCCGGTGTCTCGGTGCTGCTGCTCGGGACCTGGGTCGTGCACGAGGTGCGGACCGCACAGCCGCTGGTCGACCTGCGGCTGATCAGGGACCGCACCGTGCTGACCGCCGATGTGACGGCGCTGGTGGCCGGTGTCGGAATGTACCTGCTGGTGTCCCTGGTCACCCGGTTCGCGCAGACGCCGCGCGGGGCCGGCTACGGGTTCGGCGCCTCCGTGGCCGTCACCGGGCTGGTGCTCCTGCCCTTCTCCCTCGCCAGCACTGCCGCCGGCCGGATCGTGCCGCCGCTGGGGCGGCGGGCCGGCACCGCCCTGGTGCTGCCGGTCGGGTGCGCGGTCTCCCTGGCCGCCGTGCTGGCCTTCGCCCTGGCCCGCGGACACCTGTGGGAGCTGTTCGCCGTCATGACGGCGGCCGGCTTCGGCATCGGCTGGATGTTCGCTCTGCTGCCCGGGCTGATCACGGGCTCCGTACCCGCCCACGAGACAGGCAGCGCGATGAGCTTCAACCAGGTGCTGCGCTACGTCGGCTACTCCACCGGAAGCGTGCTGAGCGCCACCGTCCTGCAGGCCCACACCGCCGCCGGCCACGCACTGCCCACCGGCGACGGTTACCGGACGGCCGCCCTGCTGGCCTGCGCGGTATGGTTGGCCATGATCGTCGTGACCGCGGTCCTGCCGCCGCGACGCCGGCGTCGGGCGGTCGCAACTCCCGTACCGGGAGCGGCCGCCGGGCCCCGGACGCCGGACGAGGACGTGGCGCAGGAGGTGGTGCGGTGACCGACGGCACGCCGTCGCGCAGGCGGGACTCCGCGCGCAGCCGCGAACTGCTGCTCCAGGCGGCGGGCGAACTCTTCAGCGAACGGGGCTTCGACCGCACCACCACTCGTGACATCGGGGAGCGCGCGGGCGTGGACCCCGCGCTGATCGCCCGGTACTTCGGCAACAAGAGCGCCCTGTACATCGCCGTGGTGCGCGCCGAGATGGGTGACACGCCCCCGCCGGACCTGCTCGGAGCCGACCGTCTCCGTTCTCTCTTCGAGCGCAGGAACCGGCGCAGCGCGGGCCCCGTCTTCTGGTCGGCCGTCCAGGCCCACGACGATTCCGCGGTGCAGGACGCCGCCCACGCCCAGCTCTACCTGCGCCTGGTCGACCCGCTGCGCGAGCGGTTCGCCGGCAAGGGACTGGACCGTCCGCAACTGCGGGCCGAAGTGGCGACCGCTGCTTTCCTCGGGGTGCTGCTGGCTCGCGGTGCGGGAACGCTCGACGAGCTCGCGGCGGTGGATCTGGAGGAACTGCTCCCCCTGGTCCAGGAGACCCTGAGGGCTCTGGACAACTGAGGGCAGCGCCCCTCGGACGCCTGCCGGGGCCGGCCGCCCCGGCCCCGGTCCCGCCGCGGTGGACGGGGCGCCCGGGCGCCGGGTGATCGGCTCAGCGTCCCGCGCCGCCCGTCAGCTGCCGGTGGAGCTCCCAGGTGGCGCGTTCCACCCAGTTGTGCTGCAGCCTGCCGTCCTCGCGCACCGCCCAGACGGCCGTGCCGGAGAAGGAGACCGGCCGCCCGTCGGGCTCGGTGCCCAGCAGACCGTTGTTCCTCCCATGCACGATCCACCGCGACGCCACGCGGCTCCCGTCCTCGTTCTGGAAGGACTCGACTACCTCCATCCGCAGGTCCTGGACCTGGTCCAGGAAGGCGGCGACCCACGCCTTGAAACCCTCCCGGCCCTCGACGGATCCACCGGGGTCGGTGAGGACGATGTCCTCGGCGACGAAGTCGTCGATCCGGTCGGGGTCATGGCCGTTCCAGACCTCCGCCCAGAACGCTTCGACGATCTCAACGGAACTCCTGCCCGACACGGGACCCGCTCTCCGGCCCCCGGCGGTGGCCGGGGAGCCACCTCGACGACATGCCCTGCCTAGAGGCGGACCGGAAGTTCCGTCCGCCCGTTGAACACGAAGGTCGGCAGGGGCCGCAGATCCTGCAGCGGCACCGCCGCCCGCAGGCCCGGGAAGCGCTCGAACAGGGCGGGCAGGGCTGCCACCGCCTCAAGCCGTCCGAGCGGCTCGCCGATGCAGCGGTGCACACCGTGACCGAAGGCGACGTGGTCCTTGTCGCGCCGGTGGACGTCGTAGGCGTCCGCGTCGTCCGGGTGCCTTCGCGGGTCACGGCCACCCGCGCCGAAGCCCATGACGATCGCCTCACCGCGCCGGATCACCACGCCCTCCCCGAGGTCGATGTCGTCCACGGCGTACCGCAGCGGCATGTGCTGGACCGGGGAGTCGGCGCGCAGGGTTTCTTCGACGACCGCCGGCCAGGGTACGGCGCCGCCGAGGACGTCCCTCAGCTGCTCCGGGTGGCGCAGCAGGCCGATGACGGCGTTGGTGATCAGGTCCGTGGCCGAGGGGACGCCTCCGGCGACGGTGATGACGAGGGCCAGGAGCCGTTCCTGGTCGGACATGTCCGGGTCCTGGACCAGCGTCGTGGCCATGTCGTCGCCGGGCGCGCGGGCCTTCTCCGCAAGGAGCGCTGCCCAGAAGCCCATGGCCTCGTCCGTCGTGGCGGCCGCGGCCGCGGCCCCGGGGTCGGAGGGCGGCTCCAGCAGCGCGCCCATCGCCCGTACGGCCTGTTCCCAGCGCTCCTCCGGCACACCGAACAGGTCGCACAGCGTCTCGCTCGCGACGACCCGGGCGTACCGGGCGCGGATGTCGACGGTACGCCCGGAGCCGGGAGCGCCGAGCGCCTCCAGGTAGCCCGTCGTCCTGTGCCGCAGGTTCGCCCCGAGGGCGGCCGTCCGCCCGGGGGCGAACGCGCGCTCCATGGCGGAGCGCAGGCGGTGGTGGTCGGACCCGTAGGCGTTGAGCACCGTGGGCGAGGCGAGGAAGGGCGACAGCGGCCAGTCCTCGGGCACGTCGACGAGGGCGGGCCAGTGCTGCTGTGCGTCGCGGGACACCCTCGGGTCGGCGGCGAGCCGCCGCAGCACGTCGTAGCGGGTGACCGACCAGGCGGTGACGCCGCCGGGCAGTTCGACCAGCGCGGCCGGTCCCGCCGCGAGCAGGCGTGCGGTGTCTTCGTGGAGACGGTGGCCGGCCGGGTCGAGCCGGAACCGCTCCGAGGGGTTGTACATGGGAAGTCCTTCCTTCGGCCTCGCGCCGCCGTCGTGCGGCGGCCGCCGGGAGGGGATCAGTCGCCGGAGAGCGGGCCGCCGATCCGGCAGGCCTGGCAGGGCGGCCGGCCGCAGGTGCACTGGGTGATCGCCTCGAGCACGCCGCGGTCGTGGTACAGGCACTCGTCGCGGCAGGTGTGG
>NZ_JBHYMQ010000045.1:0-67612 GCF_042742985.1 Streptomyces sp. NPDC058864
CCCCTCGCGAGGGGCGCCGCACCCGCCCGCGTCCGCCGTCACTGCGGACGGCGCCCCCAACCCTCCGGCCACACCCGTGCTTTCGATTGCCGACGCCGTCGAGCCGACCGCGCCGGACACCCCGGCGGCGCCCGGACGCACCACGTGCGGACGCCGCCGACCTCGCGAAGGTTCACACCGCACCCGCCCACATGGCCGTCATCCTCCGGCCGTGAAAGGTGCTCCCGCGCCCGCACGTGCCCTGCCCCGGCATTGGACACCCGCTGCGGTCACCAACCGCCCGAACCCTCCGGCCGAAGCGCAGGCCCCGGCCGGAGGCCGCCCTCACTCCCCCGGCGGGATCAAGTGCTCCCGGCGCCAATGCGGTTGGCGCTCATAGATCTCCACCCACTGGGACCAGGCGGGGTCGGCCAGCATGACCTCGAGGGCGTCCTCGGGACTGCACCGGCCGGGCCCGAGCACGTGCCGGGTGATGACGACGGCGACCGGCGGGCCCGCCTCGGCGGCCAGCCGCTTCTGCAGACCCGTCATGCCCTCGCGCTCGTGGACGTCGCGGTACTCCGCGAGCCAGGGCGCCATCCACCAGGCCCGCAGGTCCGCGCCCTGCGGGGCGCCGTCGAACGTCGGGGCGAGTGCCTCGGTCAGGCGGCGGCCGTACGGCGCCGCGTCACCGCCGAGTCGGGGGTACTCGGAAACGAAGTGCCGCCACTCCACCGCCGGCACCAGTTCGCCGAGCGCGTCCGCGGTGACGGGCCGCAGCGCGTACCAGCCCTCGGCGTCGAGGAAGACGTCGCGCAGCACCTCGTAGCGCAGCCGGCAGGACTCGGCGAGCAGCACCGCGTCGTACAGGTCCTTGCCCTGCGGGTGCCGGTCGCTGACCAGCCACATCAGCTTCCACGCCAGCGACAGTTCCGGGGAGACCCCGAGCACCGCCGCCTCGGGGCCGCCCGCCGACAGGGCGGGGAGCCGGACCGGCTCCGGTGGCGTGGGCAGCCGCTCGTTGAAGACGATGTCGAGCTGGACGATCCCGCCGGGCAGCCCGTCCGCCGTCCACGGCAGGACGAGGCGGCGTCCGGGCACCCGCTCGTACGTCCAGATGTCCTCGGCGATCGCGTCCTCGGCCGAGATCCGCACCGGCCCGGACGCGGAGCCGTGCCCGGCCGCGCGGGCGATGCCGTCGAACATCGCCTTCGTCCGCGGCTCCTCGATCCGCCATTCCCGGGGCACGACGACGAAGTCCAGGTCGCCGGGCTCCCGGGCGGCGTCCCCGAACCACGCGCGCAGCAGCCTGCTGCCGCGCAGCACCAGGTGCTTCCCCCACGGCGAGTCCGCGACGGCCGCGAGCACGAGGTCCGTCGCCAGGCGACGCGCCTCCAGCCACGCGGCCTCCACCTCGGGGTCCGGGAACCGCGGGTCGGCCGCCCGGTAGGCGTTGGGGTACTGCTTCAGCGCCGGGTCGAACACCGGCCGCTGCACGGCCCGCCGGTCCTCCACGGCCCGCAGCGTCAACGGCAGCCCTTCCTTCAGGCGTCGCCGGTCGTCCAGCGGCGTCTGCGGCAACTCGGTGGCCTCGTCGGCCCCCCGGCCGAAGCCCCTCCACGACCATCCCATGGTGCGCCCCCTTCCGCGGCTCCCACCTGCCGGGACAAGCCTCACGAGCGACACGTCCGCCCGCAACCGGGTTCCGGCGCGGCGCCGTCGTCCGTTGCGCGGCGCAATGATCGGTGACGTCGCCGCGCGAGCCGAGTAGCGTACGCGCAATGCGGATCCTGCATCTCTCCGACACCCATCTCGACCGCTTCGGATCGCCGAAGGCGGGTGGTGTCAACGCGAGGGAGTCGCTGCGCGGGCTGCTCAACGACCTGGAGCCCCTGGCGGACATCGACGTCATCGTCATCAGCGGCGACATCGCCGACGACGGCTCGCTGGACGCGTACATCTCCGTGCGCGACATCGTCCGGGACTTCGCCCTGCGCCGGCAGGCGCCGGTGTTCTACAGCACCGGCAACCACGACGAGCGGCGTGCCTTCGCGCGGGCGCTGGGCAGCGGGCACCTGCGGCCGGACGGCCGCAACCACGCGCGGGCGATGCTGACCTCGCCCGCCGGGGAGCGGGCGGCCGTGAGCCTGGTCGACGGCTTCCGCTTCATCACGCTCGACTCGCTCGTGCCGGGCATGGGGTACGGCATCCTCGGCGGGGCCCAGCTCGCCTGGCTGCGGGAGGTCCTGGCCACCCCGGCCCCCATGGGCAGCGTCCTGGTGATGCACCATCCGCCGATCGCGCTGGACGTCGAGGTGCAGCACGCGCTGGGACTGCGGAACCCCGAAGAACTGGCCGACGCGATCCGCGGTACGGACGTCCGGCTGATCCTCTGCGGTCACTTCCATCTCCAGTTGTCCGGGCACCTGGAGTCGGTGCCGGTGTGGGTGACCCCGGGGGTGGTCGGCCGGGTCGACCTGACCGCGGCGCCCGGCACCGAGCGCGCCGTCCGGGGGGCCTCGGCCACCCTGGTCCAGATCGGCGCCCACGGCGGGCCGTTGTTCCACACCCTGCACGCGCGCGACCCGCGGGCCGGCGAGACGATCTACGAGCTCGACCGGGAGCAGCTGCGTACGATCATCGACCAGCTCGGCCCCAACGCCTGGACCACGCAGGGTCGTTGAACCCGGGTTCCGACCGGCGGATCCCTCCCGATTCCGTAAAGACCTGCCCATGCGTTGGTCCGTTTTGGCGATGCGCCGGATTCGGGTGAACCGGGGCGGCAGGTGAGCCGTACAGGCTTGTCGGTGGCCCAAACTCTCCAAGGGGGTCGCCCTCCATCACTGTGGCTCGCTTGGAAGGAACTTGGGGTGTCGCTCTCCAGCGCTCATCAGCGACCGGCTGCGAACCAGGCGGACACTAAGGACACATCGGAGCAACCGCCCCCGGGTGGCGACCTGGAGGAGACGGCCGCGGCAGGCCCCGGGTCGGACGCGGTCCCCGGGAACAAGGACGGCGCGGGGAACCCGGAAGCGTCGGATGCCGGCGACGACGCCGCTCCCGCACCGGATACCGCTCCCGCCGACGCCGGGGCCGAGGACGCCGGGGCCGCCGAGACCCCGACCGAAGACGCCGGAACCGCCGACGCCGCAACCAGCGAAGCCGGGACCGACGACGCACAGGCGCGCGACGAGGACCCCGGCGAACCGGCCGCCGCCCCCGCCGCCCCCGCCGCGAAGAACGCCCTCGCCCGGTGGCGGGAACGGCATCCCGACCTCACCCGCGCCCTGTCGCTGAGCCTGACGGTCCTGGCCGCCGTTCTGGTGCTCTTCGCCTTCGTGATGCCCAATCAGTTGGCCCAGCTGACCGTCCCGCGCATCGTCCGCATCCCGGCGGAGCCGATCCTGCTCGCCGCCCTGCTGCTCGCACTGCCGCCCAGGCCCCGGCGGGTGGTGGCGGTCCTCGTCGGGGTGCTCCTCGGGCTGCTGGTCGTGCTCAACTGCGTGGACATGGGCTTCTACCAGACGCTGGAACGGCAGTTCTACCTGCTGTTCGACTGGCCCCTGTTCTCCGACGGACTGTCGTTCCTGAAGGACTCGGCCGGGGCGACGACCGCGTACGGCGCCCTGGCCGGGGCCCTGCTCGCCGTCCTCGCGCTGCTCGTGCTGATGCCGCTGGCGATCGTCCGGCTCACCAAGGTGATGCTGCGGCACCCCTCGGCGGCGCGTCGCGGCACGCTGGTGGCCGGCGTGGTCTGGATGACGTGCGCGACACTCGGCATCCAGGTCTCCGGGGTGGGCCTCGCCGCCAAGAACGCCAGCCTGCGGGTCCAGGGCGAGATCGACCTGGTCCAGCGGGGCCTGGCCGACCAGAAAGTGTTCGCCAAGAAGGTGGCCAACGACCCGTTCGCCGACGTCCCGTCGGACCAGCTGCTGTCCCGGCTGCGCGGCAAGGACGTCATCTTCACCTTCATCGAGAGCTACGGCCGCGACGCGGTCGAGAACCCGGTGATGGCACCGGACGTCGACGCCGTGCTCCGCGACGGCACCCGGAAGCTCGCCGACGCGGGCTTCTCCGCCCGCAGCGGCTGGCTCACCTCCCCCGTCACCGGCGCGGGCAGCTGGCTCGCCCACACCACCTTCCTGTCCGGCCTGTGGGTCACGGACCAGCAGCGCTACCGCTACGTCAGCTCCAGTGACCGGATGACCCTGACCAGCGCCTTCAAGCGCACCGGCGACTTCCGGACGGTCGGCATGATGCCCGGCGTCACCCGGGCCTGGCCGGAGGGCAAGTTCTTCGGCCTGGACCACATCCACGACTCGCGCACCATGGGCTACCAGGGGCCCAAGTTCAGCTGGTCGCCGGTGCCGGACCAGTACACCCTGTCGGCGTTCGAGCGCCTGGAGCACGGCAAGGCGGCCAACCAGCCGATGATGTCGGAGATCGTCTTGGCCTCCAGCCACAATCCCTGGGCCCCGATCCCGCACATGATCGACTGGGACCAGGTTGGCGACGGCTCGGTCTACGACGCCATCAAGAAGGAGGGCAAGGACCCCAAGGAGGTCTGGAAGGACCCCAAGCAGGTGCGCCAGGAGTACAGCAAGGCGATCCAGTACTCGCTGAACAGCCTCATCGAGTTCGTGACGAGGCACGGCAACGAGAACACGGTGCTGGTCTTCCTCGGCGACCACCAGCCGGTGTCGACGGTCGTCGGCGTCAACGCCAGCCGGGACGTGCCGGTGGCGATCGTCGCCCACGACCCCAAGGTGCTGGACCAGGTCTCCGACTGGGGCTGGAGCGACGGACTGCAGCCCGAGCACGACGCTCCCGTCTGGCGGATGGACGCCTTCCGCGACCGCTTCCTGACCGCGTTCACCACCCCGCAGCCGTAGGGCCGTTCCCGTCGTCCTCCTGGCCGGCCAGGGGGACGACGGGAGCCGCGCGAAGGTGCCGGGAAAACCGGCTGCCCCGCGATCACGGGCGTGGTAGCGTCACCGCGCAGTGACGACCGAGGAGGTGAGACCCATCAACGCTGTATCAGGCCGGGTGCTCCCCTCCCGCACGGCTGCGCGGACCCTCTGACGCAGGTGTCCCCGGGAGTGCCCGCAGGCATCCCGAAAGGCACCGACCCATGCGCTTTCTCCCGGAGACGACCGCCGACGGCGTCTCGGAACACCTCTTCGTGCTCGACGGCATCACCGGCGTGCTCTGGTCCCCCGCCGGCGCGGACGGCGACCGCCCGCTGATCCTGCTGGCCCACGGCGGCGGACGGCACAAGAAGGCCCCGGGCCTCCTGGCCCGTGCCCGCCATCATGTGACGACCGGCGGCTTCGCGGTCGCCGCCATCGACGCGCCCGGGCACGGCGACCGCCCGAGAACCGCCGACGACGAGGCCGCCGCGGTCCGCATCCGGGAGGCCGTGGCCTCCGGAGTGCCCGTCGCCCCGCTCGTCGCGAGCCACAACGCGGCGCTGGCCGCCCGGTCCGTCCCGGAGTGGCGGGCCACCCTGGACGCCCTGCAGGCCCACGGCCGTGTGGGCCACGACGTCCCCGTCGGCTTCTGGGGCATGTCGATGGGCGGCGCCGTCGGCATTCCGCTCGCGGCCGCCGAACCCCGCATCACCGCCGCCGTGTTCGGGCTGGTCGGGAACGAGGAGCCGCTGGCCGACGCGGCGGCCCGGATCACCGTGCCGGTGCGGTTCCTCCTGCAGTGGGACGACGAACTGGTGCCGCGGTCGTCGTCCCTCGCCCTCTTCGGTGCCTTCGCCTCCCGCGACAAGACGCTCCACGCGAACCCGGGACGGCACGCCGAACTGCCCACGTACGAGATGGAGAGCGAACACCGCTTCTTCGCCGGTCGTCTCGCCCGGGTCCCCGGTGCGACGCGTGCGCAGCACTGACCTCCAGGCCCCGCCACCCGCCACCCCGCTTCCGCCGGCACACCGCCGAAAGGACCTCCGCCATGCCCGCCTTCCCCTCGTACGACGGCACCGAGCTCACGTACCACGACCTCGGCCCGGGCCGCCCGCTGGTCTGCCTGCCCGGCGGGCCGCAGGACTCCGTCTACCTCGGTGACCTCGGCGGCCTGTCCGCGCACCGGCGGCTGATCAGGCCGGACCTCCGCGGCACCGGCCCGTCCGGGCTGCCCGGCGACCTCGCCTCCTGCCGCTGCGACCGGCTCGTCGACGACGTCGAGGCGCTGCGCGCGCACCTCGGCCTCGACCGGATGGACCTGCTCGCGCACAGCGCCGGGGCGAACATCGCCGTGCAGTACGCGAGCCGCCATCCGGAGCGGGTCGGCAGGCTCGTCCTCGTCACGCCGAGCGTCCGCGCCGTCGGCCTCCCCATAGAGGGCGGCCTCAGGCGTGAGACGGCCCTCCTGCGCAGGGACGAACCGTGGTTCCCGGAGGCGTTCGCGGCCCTGGAGGCGATCGTGGCGGGCGAGGCCACCGCCGAACGGTGGCAGGCCATCGCGCCGTTCTCCTACGGCCGCTGGGACGAGGCGGCGCGGGCCCACCAGGCGGCCGAACGGGAGCAGACGAGGGACGAGGTGGTCGCCGCCTTCGGCGCCGAGGGCGCGTTCGACCCGGACGGCACCCGTGCCGCACTCGGCCGGCTGGCGGCGCCGGTCCTGCTGCTGGCCGGGCAGGTCGACCTCGGGGCGCCGCCGGCCACGGTCGCCGGGTTCGCCGGGCTGTTCCCGGACGCCGCGCTCGTCGTGCAGCCCGGCGCCGGGCACTTCCCCTGGCTTGACGACCCCGGCAGCTTCGTGACGGCCGTCGTGGGGTTCCTGGGGGGTGACGCCGAGGTCAGGGCCTCATGACGTACGGCGGCGGCGGGACGCCCGCAGCGCACGGGCCAGCACCGGCGGGACGAGGTCCTTCGCCAGGCGGCGCGCGGCGGAGGCCCGTTCCCCGACCAGGGACGCTCTGCCGTGCGGCGGCGCGTGGCGGGAGACCGGCGCGGCCGGGGACTCGGCCTTCGTGCCCCTGACGCGGATCAGGGGCACGCCCGCCACCTGGTCCACGGCGTGCCACAGGTCCTTGCGCGTCCTCAGCCACCGCAGCAGCTCCTCGCCCGCCGGGGCCGGGTCGCCCCAGGTGCCGTAGAGCTTGGTGCTGGTGACCACAATGGGTTTGAGCCCGACCGTCGCCACCGCCGCCCACACGGCGGCGGCGACGCCCGGGCAGTGCTCGCTGCGGAAGTCGTCGAAGGCCGCGATGCCCTCCGGGAGCAGCAGTTCGCGCGCCGCCGCGACGTCACCGGAGACGTGCTCGTACAGATGCGACGCGTCGACGTGCACGAAGCGGCAGCTGCCGGCGCCGACGTGCGAGGTGATCACCGAAGTCGGACCCTGCACCATGGTCGGCAGCCGTTCGTGGAACGACAGGTAATTCACCTCGAAAGCGCGCCGGGTGAGCGTCGCGTACGCCGAATTCATCTCGGCGCTGTTGGGGTCGTCCACTCCCGGGGAATCCCACAGGTCGCACACCGTGAACCGCTCCCCCTGACGGAGGTAGCTCCCCATGAAGATGGCGCTCTTTCCCAGGTAGGCACCGAGTTCCAGCAGGTCACCCCGGTGTTCCCGGTCGTCCTGCCGTCGCAGGAACCAGTCGAAGAGCAATTGGTCGACCGGCCAGAACCAGCCTTTGACGTCCGCGAACCGCTGCGGCCGGGGAATTCCGTCCGCGGTTTCTCCCGAATGTGGCATGAACTGCTCCCTGGAGAGGTCGTCCGCCGAACCGAACGTGAGGATATCGATCTCCGGCCGGGATGGTGGGACGACGCCCTCGCCACCGCCGAATGGCAGCGCGTGCCTCACCGGCCTCCCGCGGGATCGGCTCGACGATGCGCCCCTGGCTCTCGCGAGCTCGGGGCGTTTTGTCATCTTGTCGACTTTGCGGGTGGCCCGCGCTCTCGTTGTCCGGGGACGGATCGGGGGCTGCGGTGGCGGTGTCGCAGTGCACGCGATGCGGGTCGACGCAGGTGCAGAGCCTGGAGCTGTACGTGGCGACGATGGATCCGGGCCCGGCGCCGAGGAAGGATCCGGCACAGCCGGCGGAGGAGCATGCCCGAGCCGGCGCGTGTCCGGGATTCCTTGACCTCAAGGCGGGTCGAGGTTCTACGGTCGCTGCATGAGCATGGAGACCACGGCCTGGACGCAGCTGCACAGCGTCATGAACGCCACGCAGGACCGCCGCCCCCTGGCCCGCGACACCCTGCGCCGCGTCGGCGCGTTCGCCCGGCCGCACCGGCGCCGCATCACCCAGTTCGTCCTGCTGAGCACCGTGACCGCGCTGCTCGCCGTGGCGACCCCGGTCCTCGCCGGATGGGTCGTCGAAGCCATCGTCTCCGGCGGGGACCCCGGCCGGGTCACCACGCTCGCCGTGCTCATCGCCGTGATCGCCCTGGCCGAGGCCGGCCTCGGGCTGCTGGGCCGCTGGCTGTCCGCGAACCTCGGCGAGGGGCTCATCCTCGACCTGCGCACCGCCGTGTTCGACCACGTCCAGCGCATGCCGGTCGCCTTCTTCACGCGGACCCGCACCGGGGCCCTGGTCAGCCGGCTCAACAACGACGTGATCGGCGCCCAGCGCGCGTTCAGCAACACGCTCTCCGGGGTCGTCGGCAACCTCGTCACCCTCCTGCTGACCCTCGCCGTCATGCTCACCCTGTCCTGGCAGATCACCCTGCTCGCCCTCGTCCTCCTCCCGGTCTTCGTCGTCCCGGCGCGTCGTATGGGAACCCGCATGGCCCGCCTCCAGCGGGAGGCCGCGGAGCACAACGCCGCCATGGGCACCCAGATGACCGAGCGCTTCTCGGCGCCCGGCGCCACCCTGGTGAAGCTCTTCGGCCGGCCCTCGGACGAGTCCGCCCGGTTCGCGGAACGCGCCGGCCGGGTCCGGGACATCGGCGTGCGGACCGCCATGGCGCAGTCGGCCTTCATCACGGCCCTCACCCTCGTCTCCGCGCTCGCGCTGGCGCTCGTCTACGGGCTGGGCGGCCACTTCGCGCTCACCGGCACACTCGACGCGGGCTCCGTCGTCACCCTCGCCCTCCTCCTCACCCGGCTCTACGCGCCGCTGACCTCGCTCGCGGGCGCCCGCGTCGACATCATGAGCGCCCTGGTCAGCTTCGAGCGGGTCTTCGAGGTCCTCGACCTGCGGCCCCTCATCGCGGACCGACCCGACGCCCGCCCGGTGCCGGCGGGGCCCGTCGCAGTCGAGTTCGAGAACGTCCGCTTCGGCTACCCGTCCGCCGACAAGGTGTCGCTGGCCTCGCTGGAGGAGGTCGCGACGCTCGACAACCGCGCCGGCGGCGAGGTCCTCCACGGGATCTCCTTCCGCGCCGAACCCGGCCACACCGTCGCGCTCGTGGGCTCGTCCGGCGCCGGGAAGTCGACCATCGCGCAGCTGCTGCCCCGCCTGTACGACGCCGACGAGGGCGCCGTCCGCGTCGGCGGCACCGACGTCCGCGACCTGACGGCCGACTCCCTGCGGGCCACGGTCGGCATGGTCACCCAGGACGGCCACCTCTTCCACGACACGATCCGCGCCAACCTGCTGCTCGCCAGGCCCGACGCCGGCGACGACGAACTGCGCGACGTCCTGCGCCGCGCCCGTCTCGACCGGCTGGTCGCCGAGCTGCCCGACGGCCTGGACACCGTCGTCGGCGAACGCGGCTACCGGCTCTCCGGCGGGGAGCGCCAGCGCATGACCATCGCCCGCCTGCTCCTGGCCGGGCAGCGCGTCGTCATCCTCGACGAGGCCACGGCCCACCTCGACAGCACCTCCGAGGCCGCCGTCCAGGAAGCCCTCGCCGAGGCCCTCGCCGACCGCACCGCCGTCGTCATCGCCCACCGACTCTCCACGGTGCGAGCCGCCGACCTCATCCTCGTCGTCGAGGAGGGCCGCATCGTCGAGCGCGGCACCCACACGGAACTCCTGGCGGCGGACGGCCGGTACGCGGAGCTGTACCGTACGCAGTTCAGCGCGGAGAGCGTCCTGCCTGGCACCCTCCTCTGACCCGGGCCGGAGGATCCCGCTTCGGAACGGACGAACCCGTCCCGCCCCGTTCCGAGAGACAGCGAGCCTTCAGCAAGGGGCACCCGGAGTGACAGTCCACCGATCTCGGATCGTGCACCCGCTGAATCCGCCTGTCCGGGGGGCTGGCGTTGAGCCGGCAAGCCCTACACGAAGTGAGCATGCTTCGGCGCTACCCGATGGGGCCGAGCCGATCGGCACGACGCTCGTCGCGGTCTTCGTGGCGACCGTGCCTCGTCGGCCTCGTCGGCGGCGGGCCGTGACTGCGGGGCCCGCGAGCACCGTGTGGCGCGCCGGGCCAGGGCCGTTCCGGATCACCCGGCCAGCCACTGAGTGTGCACGACGCATCACTAAGAGCGATTCTTGCTGTGGGCTCGCTGCTGTCCCTCGACAGCTCTCTCTCCTGGTGAGCGGCGTCCGCCGCGCGTTGTGGGCCCCTTGCTGGAGGTGACGTGTTGTCCCGAATAGCCATACCTCGGGCGTGGTGGGCGGTGGCCGCGAGCGTGGCCCTGACGTCCAGTGCACTGACGGGTGCCGCGTATGCGGGGGGCGCCGACGGCGGTCAGGCCGGCGCTGTGAAGCCCGGCGCGGAGACCGGTCTCGCGGACCCGTGCTTGCTGTTCCCGTACTTCCCCGGGTACTGCCCCGGCCGCCCCGGGCATCACGGGCACCCGGGGCGTCCCGGGATTCCCGGCCCGCCAGGACCTCCCGGCCCTGCGGGTCCCGCTGGTCCCGCAGGGCCGGTCGGTCCTCCAGGCGACACCGGTCCCCAGGGGCCGCAGGGCGGTCCCGGCCCGCAGGGGCCCCTGGTGTCGCGCCGGCTCACGGCCTGATGGACTACGACGATCCCGGTACCTTCGAATTCGTCCCGCCCGCGAATGTCACCACAATCTTCGTCCAGGCGTGGGGCGGCGGTGGAGGTGGTGCGAGTGGTTCTCCCCCCCTCAGTGGATCCGGTGGGGGCGCCGGGGGCTTCGCCTGGTGCGTCCTGCCCGTCCAGCCCAGTACACCGGTCACGGTGTTCGTGGCCGCGGGAGGCGTGGGCCAGTCCGGAGAATCGGACGGCCTTGTCGGCGGTAACAGCGGGGCGATCAACAGCCTCGGCAATTTCGCCGCCGGCCGCGGCGGCCTCGGTGGGAAGTTCCTGCCCCCGGCTGGTGGTGCGGGCGGCATGGGCGAATGCAACGGCATCCAGGGCACGGCCCGTCAAGGCGCCGACGGCAGCCCTGGAACGTTCTCGAACACCGCGCCTGGCGGCCTGGGAGGCCGTCCGGCAGTGGACGGCATCATCCAGCCGGCGCCGGAAGGTGCCGGCACCGGCGGCACCGGCGGCGCTGCCGGCGCCGACACCACCGGCGACAACGGCGGCACCGGATACGTCGTCATCTGGTGGTAGAGCGCCCGGGCCCGACGCACCGTGTGGCGCACCGGGCCCGGCCGGTCAGGCATCAGCGCTCTTGGCTCGGGCCGGCTCCTTCTTGCGGACCACGCTGTATGGGTAGCGCTTGGCGACGGTATCGGCGGTGGCCTTGTCGCCGGACGTGAAGGCGACCTTGCCGCTGGAGGCGACCACCTCGAACCGCTGACGCTCGGACTGGCACGAGCACGGCATTACCGGGCTCCCTCACTGATGGTTGCGGGGCCGGCCACGAGGGCGGCCAGGGCGTCGACCAGGCCGCCGTCCGCGACGAGGCACCGGCGGCGACCAAGGGAGGAGTCCCCGTCGGCAAGTTCACGAGCCTGGCGAGGCCCCGCCCGGAGCCTCACCGGAAGGGCCTCGCCGCTCGCTCGCCGGGTCCGGCGGACCAATGGGCAGCCTGTGAGCGCGACATGGGACCGCGAGGCCGAAGCACCCGTGCTGCGCCGCGGGCGTGCGCTCGAGCGCTTCCCCGTTCGTGCGATACCGGACGGTTCCGCCCCGTACACCCCGCTGGTGCCATTACGTTCTGCGCTCCCGGAACGACCAGGAAGGCATCACCTCATGCGTACGCGACTTGCCGTCGTCGCAGCGGCTTTGGCCGCGGCGGCGGTCTTGACCGGCTGCTCGGGCTCGAACGACACGGCCGGCTCGTCGGCACCGGCCGCGGGCAGCGACGACCGGAGCGCCGCGGCCGCGGCCGCGCTGGAGGAGTCCGTGCGGACCTACACGAAGGCCCTGTTCGGCAACGACGCGACCACGGCCTACAAGCTGGTGTCGACGCGGTGCAAGAAGGAGATGACCGCCGGCGACTACGTGACGATGGCGGAGACCGCGCATCACGACTACGGGGCGCTGACGATCAAGAACGTCAAGGTCGACCAGATCGGCGGCGACCTCGCGCGGGTGTCGTACGGGGTGGGGGTGCCGCAGTTCGAGCGGACGGCTCAGCCGTGGGTCCGTGAGGGCGGGACGTGGCGTTGGGATGCCTGCAAGTCCTCGGCCTGACCGGCGTGGAGCGGCGGCCCCCGCCTGTGCCGGGCGGGGGTCGTCCTGCCGAGTGCCACGGAACCGGTGGGCGCAGCCGAGGGCGGTCGCCATGCTGATCCGCATGCCGAGCATTGACGAGCCCGAGGACCCGACCGCCCGTGAGAGGGAGATCCTGCGCGGCCGAGCAGTGCGCTACCGCGTCTTCGGACTGGCGTGTACGGGCCTGGCGTGTGTCGCGGCCACCCTGGCCGGCTGCTTCGCACCTGACACGCGACCGCTCGCCCTGCTGTTGTTCGCCCTGACAACGGCTTATATCTGGCTGAGGGATCCCCATCTGTGGCTCACCGGATATTCGGCGATCGAGGACAGCCGCGTCCGCGTCCGCGAGGCGGAGCGCGACCTTGAGAATGCCGTCCGCATCCAGGCGGGTGGCGACATGCATGCCGTCAGGCTGGGGGATGAGGCCCCGCCACAAGGGTCGCAAGACCACTTCCCTTATGGGCAGCACCATTACGGCGGCCCGCGCGTGGGCCCGGCGGCCGACAGCCACCGCTTGACGCTGGCGGAGCAGTGGAAGCTCACACATGCGCGCCTCGACCTCTACCACCACATCGCACTGGAGCAGGCAAGGAAGTCCTTCCACAATGCCCAGATCTCCATGGGGCTCGGCTTCGCTCTCCTCGTCGGCTTCGTCATCGTCGCATTGAAGGCAAGCACTACCGCGGGAAGCATCGTCGCCGGTGGCCTCGGTGCGGTTTCCGCGGGCTTGGCCGGCTATGCCGGCAAGGCGTTCGTCCGGTCCCAGGAGGCCGCGGCCACTCATCTTCGGTCGTACGTCGACCAGCCGTTGGAGTTCTCCAAGTGCCTCGCCGCCGAACGGCTCGTGGCCGATGCCGGTCTGACCACTGAGCAACGGCGCGAGGTCTTGATGGCCATCGCCCAGGCCATGGTCGCCCCGCCGGATGCTCCCGCATCGGCCGGCGGGGAGCAGCAGGCCGCGCAGGTCCCGCCGTCGCGCAATGGGGCTGCTTCCGCGTAACCCGGGGAGAGCCGGTCGGGGACAGCGTTCCGGGACCCGGGCGGGCTCGTTCTGTCGGCAGACACGCCGCCAGGCCGGAAGTGGCCGGAGCGCCGGCGGGGTGTACCGAGGGTCAGGGCGCACGGTGCCGTCGGCGCGGACGCCCACGCCCGGGACCCCGTCTCGGGCCGGTCCGCGGTGCGCGCGGCGGTCCAGCGGGGCAGCAGGACCTGTCACCGAACCACTGCGGATCGTTCTCCTTCCGTGCGGCCGCGGGTGCACCGCGTTGCCGCCGACGGTACGGACGACGAACCTCGCGCACCGCACGACGACCACCCCTGGCGGTTCGCCCGGCAGAGGCCCGCGTGCCCGCTGCCGCGGGCACGCCGTCCCCGCCTCGTCCGGTCTGCGCCGACCCCGGCGTGGCCGGTTGCCCGAACCGAGCGACCCGGCCCATCCGCCGCCCCGGGCCGGGGGTCGCGTACCTCACTCCGGGCCGCCGGGACTCGACAAGAGGCCAGTGGACCTTTACCGTGGAGACATAAAGTTCCAGTGGCCTCTTAATGGGGGCTGTGGACCAGACTCCACACAAGGCGGCAGGGCGTGAACGAAGACACCACAGCAGCGGCGCGTACGCCGCTCGGCAGCTCCGGCATCTCTGTGCGGCCCGTCGGCCTCGGACTCATGGGGATGTCGCAGTTCTACGGAGCGGCGGACCCGGACGCCTCGGTCGCCACCATCCGGGACGCGATCGAGCTGGGCGTGGAGCTGTTCGACACCTCGGACTACTACGGGGCGAGCAGCGCCACCCCGGGCCGGCCGGTGCCCGGCTTCGGGCACAACGAGGAACTACTGGGACGGGCCCTCAAAGGCCGCCGGGACCGGGCGGTCGTGGCGACCAAGTTCTCCGCGCGCCCCACCCCGGAGGGCCGCAGCTTCTTCGACGGCCGCCCGGAGTACGTGAGGGCCGCCTGCGAGGCCAGCCTGAAGCGGCTCGGAACGGACCGGATCGACCTGTACTACTACCACCGGCTGGACCCGGCCGTCCCCGTCGAGGACACCGTGGGCGCCATGGCCGACCTCGTCGTCGAGGGCAAGGTCCGGGGAATCGGTCTGAGCGAGGTGGGCACGGATATTCTCCGGCGGGCCCACGCCGTCCACCCCGTCTCCGCCCTGCAGAGCGAGTACTCGCTCTGGGAACGCGGCGTCGAGGCCGAGGTGCTGCCGGAGTGCCGTCGTCTGGGCATCACCCTGGTGCCCTACAGCCCGCTGGGCCGCGGCATGCTCACGGGGGCCTTCCGCCGGGGAGCCGAGTTCGGCCGCGACGACTTCCGCTCGACGCTGCCCAAGTTCCAGGGCGAGAACTTCGAGGACAACCTGCGGCTCGTCCGTGAGTTGGAGCGGTTCGCCTCGGGCGCCGGTGCCACCCCCGGACAGATCGCCCTCGCCTGGCTGCTGGCCCGGCACCACGACATCGTCCCGATCCCCGGCTCCAGGCGTCCGGACCACGTCCGAGCGAACCTCGCGGCGACCTCGGTCCGGCTCAGCGCCGACGACGTGGCCGGCCTCGGCGCCCTGTTCGAGCCCGTACGGGTCAAGGGCGGCCGCTACGGAGCCCTCAACACCCTCCAGGACGCCGCCGAAAGGTGACGTCCCCACCGGACACCGCACGCAGGGGCACGGCCGGGACCGGCCGCCCCCTGGGCAAGGAGCACATCCCATGAACTTCGACGACCAATTCGCCGGCCGGACCGCCTTCGTGACGGGCGCGGGCAGCGGCATCGGATCCGACATCGCCCGGCTGCTCGCCGCCCGCGGGGCCGCCGTCGCCCTGGTGGGCCGCCAGGAGGAACCCCTGAAGGAGCTCGCCGGCGAGATCGCCGCGGCGGGCGGCAGGGCTCTCGTCCTGCCGGCCGACGTCAGCGACCCGCTCGCCGTCGAGCACGCTGTGGCCGGGACCGTCGAGCACTTCGGCGCCCTGCACCTGGCCGTGAACAACGCGGGCACCTCCGGCGTCCTCCACGAGGTCCCCGACCTCCCCGAGGAGGAATGGAGCAGGACCATCGGAATCAACCTCTCCGGCGTCTTCCACGGGATGAAGTACCAGATCCCGGCGATCCGGGAGGCCGGTGGCGGCGCCATCGTCAACATTTCCAGCGTCTTCGCCGACCGCGGCCTGTCCGCCCGCGCCGCATACAGCGCGAGCAAGCACGGCATACGCGGGCTGACCCGCACGGCGGCCTCCGAGTGGGCACGGCACGGTGTCCGCATCAACGAGCTCCAGCCCGGCGTCATCCCGGTGCCCCGCCAGCAGGGCAACCCCGACGAGGTCGCGAGGATCGCCGAGCGCATCCCGGCCCGTCGGCTCGGCACCGGCGTGGAAGTGGCCAAGGCCGTCGCCTTCCTGCTCTCCGACGAGGCCTCCTACGTCACCGGCGCGCACCTCGCGGTCGACGGCGGATTCCTCGTCTGAACCGCTAAGACCCCCGACACCCCTCTCCCCCACCGAGCAACAGAGACAGAGGCACCACCATGAACAAGACCTGGCTGATCACCGGAAGCTCCCGCGGCCTGGGCCGCGCGATCGCGGAGGCGGTCCTGGCCGCGGGCCACAATCTGGTCGCGACCGCCCGGCGCGTCGAGTCCCTGAACGACCTCGTCGACACCTACGGCGACAGGGTCCGCCTGGTCACCCTCGACGTGACCGACGCCGCCGCCGCACGGCGGGCCGTGCAGACGGCCGTGGCCGCCTTCGGACGCCTGGACGTCGTCGTGAACAACGCCGGCTACGCCGACATGGCCGCCATCGAGGACATGTCCGAGCATGCCTTCCGCGACCAGATCGACGCCAACCTCCACGGCGTCGTCAACGTCACCCGGGCAGCCCTGCCCGTCATGCGCGAGCAGGGCTCGGGGCACATCGTCCAGATCTCCTCCGTCGGCGGCCGCGTGGGCGGCCCCGGTCTGGGCGCCTACCAGGCGGCCAAGTGGGCGGTCGGCGGCTTCTCCGAGGTCCTGGCCAAGGAGGTGGCCCACCTCGGCATCAAGGTGACGGTCGCCGAGCCGGGCGCCATGCGCACCGACTGGGCGGGCTCCTCGATGGCCACCCCGCCGGTCAGTGACCCCTACAAGCCGGTCGTCGAACCCGCGATCGCCCGCCAGCGGGCGTCGGACGGCAACCAGACCGGCGACCCCGCACGCGTCGCACGCATCCTGCTGGACATCACGGAGTCCGAGGAGCCGCCGCTGCGTCTGCTGCTCGGCAAGGACGCGGTCCGGGTCGGCCGGGTCGTGGCCGAGACCCTCGCCGCCTCCGACGCCAAGTGGCGTGAGGTGAGCGAGTCCGTATGACCAGGGGCATCGGGCCTGCCTGCCCGGTCGGGGCTTAGGCTTACGGCAGGCGGCGCCGAGCGCGGGCCGAGAAGGTTTCCCGGGGAAGTGACAGTGGCAGACGACCGGTCGACGGAATTCCAGCGGGCGCGAAGCGCCGAGCAGCGCGAGATCCGCAAGCAGGCCATCATCGACGCCGCGACACAGCTCCTGGCGGAGATGCCGGTCGGCGAGATCAGCCTGCGCGAGCTGAGCCGGCGGGTCGGGCTTTCGAAGACCAACGTCGTGCGGTACTTCGAGACCCGGGAAGCGGTCTTCTTCGAACTGCTCAACCGGTCCCTCGCGCAGTGGATCGAGGAGCTGCCCGCCGAACTCCCGTCCGCCGGAACTCACGCTGCCGCCTCACCGGAGGCCGTGACGGACGCCCTGGCCCGGTCCCTGGCCCGCAGGTCCCTGCTGTGCGACCTGCTGAGCGCCCTGGGGTCCGAACTGGAGCGGAACCTCTCCGCCGACGCGGCCCGCGAGTTCAAGCTGGCCCATGGCAGATTGCTGGGCACGCTGGCGGATCTGGTGCGGCGCAACATCACCGCACTGACGCCGGCGGCCGCCCGGGAGCTGGTCTCCCTGACCGTCGTGTGCACGGCCGGACTCTGGCCGTTCGCCCACCCGTCGGAGGCGGTTGCCGAGGCCCAGCGGGACCCCGAACTCGCCGGCACTCGGGTCGACTTCGCCGAGCGGCTCGGCCGTACCCTGCACGTCGCGGTCACCGGTCTGCTGACCCTGGGCTGACGCCGGCGGCCGGTCCGCGCGGATCGGACGGCGAGCCGGGTCAACCGCACCGGCAGCTCCGTCCCGACGTTCGCCGGACCATCGGGGCGGGCGTATCCGGGGCACCGGATGCGCCTCGGCGACCTGCCCGGGCCGGGGCGGGGCGGGCCGGGGCGGCGACCGCACCGGCGACCGCAAAGCCCCACCCGCCGGTCGTACCCGGCGAGTTGACCTGCGAATTCCAGGCGGGTCCACCACCTGACCCGGTCTCGGATGTGCGGCGCACCGCCGGACGGATCGCATCGAGGCCGCGGGTCACACCTTTGACATCCCACCCACTTTCGTCACCCACTTTCTCGCCACCCACTTTCGTCACCGCCTTAACCGGTGATACGTTCGGATCAGTCTTGACGCCCCGAGGTCGCCTCGGGGCGCCTGCCGAGGTCACGGGACAGCCCACCCGTGGACCCGCCCTCGCCCTTCCCGTCGTGCGATGTGCACATGTGTCGCCGCGGTCGGGCGCACAGCTACCCAGGATGTGAAAGCAATGAAGATGAAGAAGAAACTTCTGACCGTGATCGCGGCCGGAGTGCCGCTGGTCGCGGCGGTGTACCTGCCGACCGCTTCGGCACAGACCCCGGCTCCCGCTTCGGCCACGCCGTTCGACTGCGCGTCCATGCCGGTGCGGGCACCTGCCGGGACCGAGGTGGAGGCCGTGGCGGCGGTCCGCGACGCGGGCGGCACCATCAAGGGGACCGGCGTCCTGCGAGGCGAGGTCACCGGCGTCCCGGCCTTCTGCAGGGTGACCGTCACCCTCACCCACCCGGGCGAGGGCGACCACGCCACGGTGACCACCTGGCTGCCCGAGAAGGGCTGGAACGGCCGCTTCCAGGCGCTCGGCGGCAGCGCCTACCTCGCCGGGGACAACGGTGTCGGGATGGGCACCGCGGTCAAGAACGGCTACGCGGCGACCACCACCGACGCCGGCGTCGGTGACGCCCTCGACGTCAGCTGGGCGCTGGACAGCGAAGGCGAGGTCAGCACCACCCCGCTGAAGAACTTCGCCTCCCGTTCCCAGCACGAGGCGGCGGTCGTCGGCAAGGAGGTCGTTGGCGCGGTCTACGGCAAGCACGCCGCCTACTCCTACTTCACCGGCTGCTCCACCGGCGGCCGCCAGGGCTACATGGAGGCCCAGCGCCACCCCGGCGACTACGACGGCATCCTCGCCGACGCGCCCGCCGTCAACTGGGACGAGTTCGAGGTCGCCACCCTGTGGCCGCAGGTCGTCATGAACAACGAGAAGACCTTCCCGTCCGGCTGCGAACTGGACGCGTTCACCGATGCCGCCGTCAAGGCGTGCGACTCGCTCGACGGCGTCAGGGACGGCCTGGTCAACGACCCGGAGCGGTGCGACTTCGACCCCCGCAAGCTGATCGGCACCAAGGTCGCCTGCGCCGGCACGGAGTTGACCATCACGGCGGCCGACGCGGCCGTGGTGCGCAGGATCTGGGACGGCCCGCGCACCGCCTCCGGCAAGAAGCTGTGGTACGGCGTCCCGATCGGGGCCGACCTCAAGGGCCTCGCGGCCGTCACGACCGACTCCGACGGCACCGTCGAGGGCAGCCCCTTCCCGGTACCCGCCGCGTGGGTCCGGCTCTGGCTGAAGAAGGACCCCTCCTTCGACCTCTCGAAGATCACCTACCGTCAGTTCACCGAGCTGTTCGAGCAGTCCCAGGCCGAGTACGACAAGGTGATCGGCACGGACGACCCCGACCTGTCCGGCTTCCGCGCGTCCGGCGGCAAACTGCTGACCTGGCACGGTCAGGCGGACCAGTTCATCCCCACCCAGGGCACCGTCGCGTACCGCGAGCAGGTCGAGCGGAAGATGGGCGGCTCCAAGCGGGTCGACGACTTCTACCGCCTCTTCCTCGCCCCGGGCACCGACCACTGCGGTCTGAACGGCACCGACGGCTCGGCCGACGGCCTTGCCGCGCTGACCTCCTGGGTCGAGCACGGCAAGGCCCCCGAGACCCTGCCCGCCACCCTGGTCGGCGCCTCCGGCCGGAGCGTCACCCGTGACCTGTGCAGCTACCCCGAGGTGTCCCGCTACAAGGGTCACGGGGACCCGGACGTCGCCTCCAGCTTCCGGTGCGTCCTGCCGCCCCGGCACTGACACCGCCGCCGCCCATCCGACCCACCCGAGAAAGGCCGAACCCCATGAGTACGCAGACGACGCCTCCCCCGACCCGGGGAGCGGCGGGAGAGCGTTCCTCCCTGTTGAGGCTCTACCTGGTCCGCGGCGTCCTGGCTGTGGCGTGGGCCCTGGTGTTCGCCGGTGCCCATGACGCCGTCAACGCCCCCGCGATCACGCTGCTGGTCGTCTATCCGCTGATCGACGCCGTGTCCTCGCTGATCGACCACCGCGCCACCCCCGACGGCCCCGAGCGCCGGGTCACGGCATTCAACGGCGTGTTGAGCGCGTTCGCCGCCCTCGCCGTCGGCATCGCCGGAGCGGGCGGCGTGCAGCCGGTGCTCCACGTGTTCGGCGCCTGGGCGGCCGTCTCCGGAGCGGCCCAAGTGGTCGTCGGTCTGCGGCGGCGCGGCTCCGATCTGGGCAACCAGTGGCCGACCCTGATCTCGGGCGGACTGTCCCTCCTGGTCGGCGTCTTCTACAACATCCAGGCCGTGGGCGACAGCCCCTCGCTCGACGTGCTGTCGACGTACGCCACGGGCGGCGGGGTGTGGTTCATACTCCAGGCCCTGCTGCTGGGCTGGAGGAGCCGCCGGCTGCGCACCCGGACCGTCTGACGGTCGCCCCGCATCCGTCCCCGGCCCGGCGGTTCTCACCGCCGGGCCGGAACGCGTGTGCCTTCGGGCGGCCCCGGCTCAGTAGTACACCCAGTACCCGTCGTAGTAGTCGTAGGAATCCGTGTAGTCGTAGTAGTCCGTGTACTCCCGGTATCCGTAGTCGTAGTCGTCCCAGCAGTCGCTGCCGCCGCCGTGACCGGCGGTCCTCGTCTGCTGGTGGGGCGCCTGGGTGGACACGGCGCCCGCCTGTGCGGATGCGGGGGCGGCGAACGCGGTGGTGGGGATCAGCGCGCCCCCTGCCGCCAGGGCGGCGGAGGCCGTGAGGATCGCGAAACGCCGGGTGCGAGGCGTGCGGGCCATGGGAATTCTCCTTGGGAAGTGGTCAAGGGAAAGGAATGTCCGGCAGGCGGTGGGACGCGTGTCCCACCGGCACCGCCCGGATGCTCCCGGTGGAGGCCGCCGGCCGTGCGCGACCCCGTATCTCCATTGACCCCGGCCCGGCACGTCACGTCACGCCCCTGGAATTCGGGGCTTGACAACCACGGCGGCACTCCCCGCGCTGCCGACGGTTACGCCAAGGCCACAGATTTCCGTCTCCTGGCCACGTGAACCGCTCCCGGTGGTAGCTTCCAGCGGCCACTTGACCTTGTCTTTACGCACCCCAGGGGGACCCGCGATGACCACTCCGCCGCCGCCCGGCACCAACCCGTACAACCAGCAGCCGCCCGCCCCGTACGGCCCTCAGGGCGGCAACCCGTACAGCGTGCCCGGCCCTCCGGCGCCCGCGCCCCGGCGCCCCCCGAGCGTCAAGGGCATCCTCAAGGGGGTCGTCAGCCTGGTCGTGATCGGATTCGTGGTCTACGGCGGCTACACCACCTGGTTCGGGGGCGCCGCGACCGCCGACGCCGGCGACTGCCTGCACGCCGGGAACGCGGCGGCCACGGGTGTGATCTCCGTCGGGGACCCGGAGTTCGAGATCGTGGACTGCGGCGACCCCGGTGCTCAGTTCAAGGTGGCCAGCAGGCAGTCCGGTACGGACGGGGACTGCGACGAGCCGTACAGCCGGTACACCCAGGGCGGCTCCGGCCGGGACTTCACGCTCTGCCTCGAACGGTTGAAGTGACCCCGCGCCGAATCCGCTGAGCCCGCACCCGGCCCCGGTGACGTCGCGTCAGGCGATGCGTACCGTGGTCGGGATGCGGATCCTTCACCTGTCCGACATCCACATCGGCCCCGTCGAGGGGCCCAACTCCCGCGGGATCGACGCGAGGGAGTCCCTGCGCCGGATGCTCGCCGGCCTCGACTCGGTCCCGGACGTCGGCGCCGTCGTCGTCAGCGGTGACGTCGCCGACGACGGTTCCGCGGAGGCGTACACCGCCGCCCGCGACATGGTGCGGGAGTTCGCCGCGCCCAGGAAGGCGCCCGTGGTGTTCTGCACCGGGAACCACGACGAGCGCGGCTCCTTCGCCAAGGTGCTGGGCAGCGGCCACCTGGGAGCCGACGGCCGTGACCTGGCGACGGCGGTCGTCGACTCCCCGGAGGGCGAGCGGGCGGCCGTGAGCGTGGTCGGCGGCCACCGCTTCATCACCCTCGACTCCCTCGTCCCCGGCAAGGTGTACGGACGGGTCGGCCCGCGCCAGCTCGACTGGCTCCGCGAAGTGCTGGCCGAACCCGCGCCGCACGGGTCCGTGGTGGTCCTGCACCACCCTCCGGTCACCCTCGAGGTGGAGACCCAGAAGGCCCTCGGGCTGCAGGACGGGCCGGAACTGGCCGACGCCGTGCGCGGCACGGACGTACGGCTCGTCCTGTGCGGCCACTTCCACCTGCAGTTGTCCGGCCACCTCGGACCGGTCCCGGTGTGGGTGACCCCGGGGGTCCTCAGCCGGATCGACCTCACGGGCCCGCCGGGCACCGAGCGGGCGGTACGCGGGGCCTCGGCGACCCTCGTCGACCTCGGCGGTCCGTACGCCCCGCTGTTCCACGTGCTCCACGCACGCGATCCGCGGGCGGGCGAGACGGTGTACGAGCTCGACCGCGACCAGCTCCGCTCGGTGATCGAGCGGCTGGGCCCCGGCGCCTGATCAGGGGGTGACCAGGACCTTGCTGATCAGCGGCAGGTGGTCGGAGGCCGTCGGGTCGGCCTGCACCACGCGGGTGACGAGAGGCTTGACCTCGTCGGTGGTGTAAATCGCGTCGATGCGCTCGGTCGGGGCCTCGGCGGGGTAGGTCGCGCCGTCGCCGCGGCCGTGCAGCGAACGGGCCCACGCGTCGGTGTAGGCGGCCTGCAGCGGCTGCGACTCGGGGGCGTCCGGCAGGGCGTTGAAGTCGCCGACGAGGACGGCCGGCTCCTTGTCGCCGATCAGGTCGACGATCTGCGGGGTCTGCTGGAGGCGGTCCGTCTGCGAACTCGCCGCCAAGTGCGTGCAGTAGAAGTGGACGGCCTTGCCGCGCACGTTCAAGGTGGCGTGCAGCAGCCCGCGCTGCTCCTGGCCGGGCGACTTGTAGAGCCAGGTGTTCTCCGACGCGGTGATCGGGTAACGGGACAGGATCGCGGTGCCGTACTGGATCCGGTGGTCGCTGCCGGCCGGGGGCGCGTTGTCGATGTTGGCGCCGAAGACGACGTGGTAACCGAGCAGCTTCGCCAGGTCCGCGGCCTGGTCGGCCCAGTCGCTGCGCGCGGAGTAGTGGTTGTCGACCTCCTGCAGTCCGACCACGTCGGCGCCGCTGCGGCGGACGACGTCCGCGATCCGCGGGACGTCGAGCACGTCGTCGGTGCCCTGGGCGTGGTGGATGTTGAACGTCATCACGTCCAGCACGCGGGCGCCGCGGCCATCGGCGGCCGGGGCCGCGCCCGTGGTGGCGGCGGCGGTGCCGGCGGTGGTGCCGGTGAGCGCGAAGACGACGGCGAGAGCGGACAGGGTCCGGCGCAGCATGACGGGGGTCCTCCAGGGACGGCGACAGGAACGATCACGATCGTGGTCGGGGCTCCTGGCGGACGCGTGACGGGCAGATGAAGACCGGGTCCCCTCCTCCGGTGCCGGACGTCACGTCCCGTTCAACCCGCCGACCTGCGCGTCTGGTTGGGGTCCGGCCGGGGAGGCGGGTTGACCCTCGACCTGGTGGAGGGGGCAGAGTCCCGGGTGTGGAGAACGACATGCGCAGTATCGGTGAGCTGGCCCGGGACAGTGGACTGGGCGTCAGCGCGCTGCGGTTCTACGACACCGCCGGGGTGCTCGTGCCGACCCGGGTGGACCCGTCGAGCGGCTACCGCTGGTACGGCCCGGAGCAGTTGGAGGAGGCCCGGTTGCTGGCGCGGCTGCGCCGGACGGGTATGCCCCTGGCGGACGTCCGCCTGGTGCTGGCCGGCTGGTCCGGCAAGGACACCGGCCTCGTCCGCAAGCTGCTCGAGGCGCAACTGCGCCGTCTCGAGCTGGGGCTCTCCGACGCGCGCACCGAGTTCTCCGCGATCCGGGCACTACTCGACAGCAAGGAGAATCCCATGTCCTCCCCCGTCACCGACGGCACCGTCCGCCTGGCCGTCCCCTCCTCCGGGATGGCCGCCGCACTCGACGCGGTCCGCTTCGCCGCCGGGACCGATCCGGAACTGCCGGTGCTCGGCGGCGTCCTGTTCGACATCGAGGGCGGGACGCTCCATGTCGTCGCCACCGACCGGTACCGGATGGCGGTCGCGCGGACCGAGGTGACCGGGGTGGCCGGGGTGACCGGGGTGGCCGGGCACGGCGGGCCCCGCAGGCAGGTCGTCGTGCCGTCCCCGCTCGCCGACGCGATGCGGGCGCTGCTGACCGGCGGCGACGAGTCCGTCGAGCTCACGGTGGACGGTGACCGCGTCGCCCTGGCCGCAGGGGACCGTCAGGCCGCCGGCCGCTGCCTCGACCACGACTTCCCCGACTACCGGCGGATCGTGCGCCTGCCGGAAGGACGCCGCGTCCTCGTCGAGGTCCCGGCCCTGCGCACCGCGCTGGAGACCGGGCCCGTGCGCGCCGGCGAGAAGCGGGAGCAGGACGGCGGGTCTCCCGGCATCAGCGTGCTCAAGGTGGCGGCCGACGGCACGGTGGGCGTCTGCGAGGACGGCGACGAGGGGCCGGACGACGTCGCCGTCAACCGCGAGTACCTGCTGCAGGCCCTCGCTGCTGGGGACCGGGACCGGCTGGTGCTGGAGTTCGGCGCTCCCACCGCACCTCTGACGGTCCGCCGGCCGGACGCCGAGGACACCTTCTCCCTGCTGATGCCCGTCCGCCTGGACGCCTGACCGCTTCCGGGGAACCGGCGCGACCGCGCCCCGTCACGCCGGCACGGCCACCCGCTCGCAGAACCAGTAGACGCTCACGAGCACGATGGGCGCCGTCATCGCGGGCAGGGCCCAGCGGTGGGCCGGCGTGCGGCGCAGCAGCGCCAGCAGGGGGAACGTCACCGCGATGAGGCCGAGCTGCACGGCCTCGATGCCGAGGTTGAAGCTGAGCAGGGACAGCAGCAGTTCCCAGGACCAGCTCTCGTCGATCCCGAGGGCGCCCGCGAAGCCCAGGCCGTGGACGAGGCCGAAGAGGAAGACGACCGGGAGCCGCCAGCGGCCCGTGGCCTCGCGGTCGCGGAGGAAGAGGCTCGCGAGGGCCACGGCGGCGATGGACGCGGCGATGACCGGCTCGACGACCGAACCGGGGACGTGGACGACGCCCATGGCCGCCAGCAGGAAGGTGACGCTGTGCGCGGCGGTGAAGGCGGTCGCGGCGAGGACGACGTCCCGCAGGCCGCGGGCGCCGATGAGCAGCGAGAGCAGGAAGAGGATGTGGTCGAGGCCGAACAGCAGGTGTTCCATGCCGAGCAGGAAGAAGTCCGTGATCTGGCGGGACTCCTGGTGCCCGGTGGTCTCGAGGGTGGGCTCGGCGGCGGTCAGCACCTGGGAACCGCTCCGGCCGTCGATGTCGTAGTGGACGATCGTCTCGGTGCTGTGCACGAAGCTCTCGGCGTCGGGGAAGAGGGCGCTGGAGACGGTGTACGTGCCGCCGGCGCCAACCGGGCAGTCGTAGGCCAGGGTCAGGACGGCGAACGGGCGGCCGCCGCGGGTGTGGACGTCCGCGTCTCCGGCCGGGCGGGGTGAGCACGAGGCGTCCCCGTGACCGACGGCGAAGCGCCCGTGGACGTACTCAGCCACCGCGTCGGCGTTCTTCTCCAGCTGGTGCAGCTGCTCGGTGCGGCCCTTGGCCTCGTACGCCTCGGCGTAGAGCCAGGCCGACTTCATGAGCAGGTCGTACTCGAGGTCGAGGGTCGCCTCCACATGGTTTCCGGCGCCCTTGACCTCGACGTACGCGGTCGAGGTCGCGTCGTGCGCGGCGGCCGGTGCGGCGGAGGCGAGGCCGGTGGCGAGCACGGCCACGAGGGCTGCGAGGGCCACGAGGGCCGCGCGGAGTACGGCCGGGAGCCGGGGCGGGGTGGTGGAACGCATGGGGTCGGTCCTCGTGGTCGGAGGGGAGATGAACGGCGGCGGCCCGCCGTCCCGGACCGGTCGGGTCCGGGACGGCGGGCATGGGCGGCGGGCGGCCCTACCGGCGTGTCAGCCGGTCACCGTCCGCCGGTGGACGGCGCGAACCACGGGTACGCGGGCGCGTCCGGTCCCCACGTGCCGGGGCGGCCGTGGGCGTCCTTGGTCACGAACACGTTCGGCTCGGAGGCGGTGACACCGCCGCCGGTGGAGCGCGCCGTGACGAACCAGGCGTGCGTCGTGCCCGGCTTGAGCCCGCGCCAGGTCACCGAAGCGGCCTCACCGGAGCGGACCTTGGCCCTGCCGATGACGCTCACGGGGTCGTAGAGCGCCAGCGAGTCGGTCGTGAAGGTCGTCTTGCGGCTGGTGAGGTCGATCGGCAGCACCATGTTGTCCTCGGTGCCGTCGTAGCGGTGGTCCGTGTCGTACTCGGTGGCGCCGAACTCGTCGAGCAGCGGCGAGTAGGTGTCCACCGTCAGCTCGGAGCGCTTGACGTCGAACTGCAGCATCCGGAAGAAGCTGGCGCCGAACTGCAGCTGGTCGTCGGGCTTGTAGCCGCCGATCTCGGTGAGCCCGAGCCGGTCCGCGGAGACCGTGTAGAACTGGTAGTCCGCGAGCAGCTCGACGACGTCGTGCTCGACCTCGCCGACCTTGGGCTTCACGTTGGTGCCGACGCCGTGCTCGTGACCGGCGAGGATCAGGAACACGTTCGGGTTGTCCTGCACCACCGTCTTGTAGAGCATCGACCCGTCGGGCGCGGAGAACGGGGCGCCGCGTCCGTCGGGGTTGCCGCTCGGCGCGAGGTAGTCGTGCGAGAGCAGGATGCCGTTGCGGTCGGGGAAGCGCTTGAAGACCGAGTCGGCCCACTCGGCCTCCTCGCGGGTCACCCCGTACGAGAGGCCGACCACGACGAAGTCGAGGCCCCCGGCGGAGAACAGGTCGTAGTGGTTCTGGTTGTCGCCCGCGCGCCAGGGGCCGCCGTACTCGGCGTGCTTCCAGCCCTTGGAGAGCGCCTGGTAGCGGTCGGGACCGTAGTACTTGTTGTAGATGGCGCCCGGGCCGTTCTCGGTGCCCGACTGGTTGTCGTGGTTGCCCGCGATGACGCCGTTGGGGATGCCCGCGTCGTCGAGGATCTTCTGCTGCCTGGAGGACAGCTCCAGCTCGCCGGTGATCTGGCGCTGCGTGGCCTCGTCGGCGGGCTTGCGGATGTTGTTCTCGATGATGTCGCCGGTGTGGGCGACGTAGGCGATCTTGCGCTGGTCCTTGTTGGCGGCGATCCAGCGGGAGACGTCGCCGTAGGCCTTCTCCCAGACCGCGCGCTCCTCGGGCGTCTCCTGCTCGACCGCGCCCTCGGAGAGGTACTGGGTGTCGGTGTAGTGGACGATCGAGAAGTCGTACGAGCCGGGGTCGGCGAAGCCGTCCGGGTCGCCCGCGTCGATGTCGTCGGCGAACGGGTCCTCGCCGGTGACCATGACGTGCACCTGCTGGTGGTCGACGTACCTGCGGTCGACGACGGCGGTCAGCACGGTGCCGCCCTCGACGGCGCCGCGGGCGCTGGTCAGGACGTCCCAGGTGTCCGTGCCGGTGTTCCACACGCGCAGCGCGGCGAGCCGCTCGGGGTCGATGACGCCTTCCCAGCGCAGCACCGGTGCGTCCACGTGGCCCTTCACCTGGACGTCGTACCGCTGGAAGGTGACGTCCGGGCCGGCCGGCGCGGCGAGGGTGCGGCCGTCGGCGGGCTCGAGGCCGGCGGCCTTGACCTTCTTCTCGCCCTTGACCTTGAGCGTGGTGGGAACGGACGAGGCCGTGCCCTGGTACACCTGGTCCGGGGTGAGGATCTCCGTCTCGGAGAAGGTGGCGGTCACGTCGCCGCCGTCGGGCTCGGCCACCTCGGCCGACAGCTTCACGCTGCCGCCCGCGTCGGTCGTGCCGGACTTCGGGGCGAGGTCGGCGGGGGCGTCGGGGATGCCGGCGGAGGTGAACTTCACCTCGCGGGTGCCGGTGTTGCCGAGGCCGTCGGTGCCGGACACCTTCAGCGTGTGCTCGCCGGCGGACAGGCCGGGGCCCACCGCGGCGCCGGGCTCCACGGGCTTGCCGTCGAGCGTGACGTCCGGGCCCTTCACGACGCCGGACAGGTCCTGCAGCCGGACGTCGAGGACGACCGAGGCGGTGATCCGCTGCCCGGCGGCGGGGACGCTCGACGCCACCGCGGGGGCGGAGTTGTCGGTGACCAGTACCCGGGTCGCGGACTCGCCGCTCTTCGACGTCGCGGCCAGGGTGTGCGTGCCGTCGGCGATCTCGTCGGTGTCGAGGTCGGCGTACAGGCCCTGGGCGGGTCCGTCGACGAAGAACTCGAGGTCGATCTCGGTCAGCGGGTTGACGTTGTCGCCGCAGTTGCCGTCGCCGAGGCCGTACGAGCCCTTGAGCATCCGGCCGGCGGCGGTGCCGCTCACCGGGGTGAGGGTGATGTCGGAGACGGCGAAGTCGTCGCGGTTGTCACCGCAGGAGGTCGGGAAGGTGCCGGTGACGAAGTCGATCGTGTTCCAGCCGGGAACGAGCCACTCGTTGGGGAACGTGAGGTCGACGTGCCGGCTGACGAAGTCGGCGTCGAGCAGCTGCTTCTGGCCGTTGATCAGGATGTGGTTCTGGTAACGGGCCTCGATCGAGTTGGTGCCCACGGTGAAGCCGAGGGTCGCGTTGCCCGAGCCGAGGGTCGGCGAGACGTGCACGGCCGGGGCGTCGATCGTCCAGTGCAGCTCGGCCTCGCGCAGGCGGGTGGCGCTGTCGCCGCAGCTGCCGTCGCCCATGGCGTACGAATCCGCGATGCCGTGGCCGGTGACGGTGCCGCCGTCCAGCGCGAGGGCGAGACCCGAGATGTCGAAGTCGTCGCGGTTGTTGCCGCAGCTCTCCTTGTAGGCGCTGGTCACGACCGTGATCGTGTTGTCGCCGGGCACCAGGAAGCGCGCGGGGACGGCGATGTCGACGCGCTGGCTGACCCAGGTGCCGCCCAGGTCGATGCGCTTGCCGTTGACCAGGAGGTGGTTGTCGTACCGGTCGTCGATCGAGTTCGACCCGACGTCGAAGGAGAAGGTGGCCGCGCCGTTGCCGAGGCTTGCGGCGGTGGCGGGCTCCTTGCCGTCCACGGTGAGCTTGGCGGGCTCGCCCTCGGCGCCCGCGGGGAAGTTCGCGAAGACCGGCTGGCGGCCCTTCACCAGCGTGCCGTCCTTGGGCAGCAGCCGCGGGGCGCCCGCCGGGGCGTTGTTCACGGTCACGGTGTTCTTGACCGTCTTGCCCGAGGTCGTCGTCGCCGTGAGGGCGTGGGTGCCGTTGGCGAGCTTCGTGGTGTCCAGGTCGGCGGTCAGGCCGGTGGTGCCCTGCGGGTCGCCCAGCACGAAGAAGGTCAGGGTCGCCTTGGTGAGCAGCGTGGTGTTGGTGCCGCAGCTGCCGTCGCCGAAGGAGTACGTGTACTCGTTCTCCTCGCCGTCCGCGACCTCGCCGAGCAGGTCCAGGCTGATGTCGGAGAGGACGAAGTCGTCGAAGTTGGTGCCGCAGGAGCTGTCGACGGTGCCGGCGAGGATCTCGACCTTGTTCTCGCCCTTGACCAGTTCGCCGTTGGGGATCTCGATCGTGCCGCGCTGGTTGACGAGGTCGCCGATGTCGGCGCGGTAGCCGCCGTTGACGATGACGTGGTTGTGGTAGCGGGCCTCCGTCGAGTTGGACCCGACGTCGAAGCTGAGCCGGGAGGTCCCGGCCGTCCGCTCGGCGTCGACGGCCCTGCCGTCCACCGCGAGCCGGGTGACGGAGTCGCCGGCCAGCGTGGGCGTGGCCGCGATCTTCTCCATGCCCTCCAGGTAAGTGCCGTCCCCGGGGGCGAGCTTCGGGAGGCTCGTGGCGTCCGCCGGCTGGTCGTGCCCCGGCGGATGTCTGTCGGCCGCGCTCTCGGCGTGCGCGCCGGTCAGGTTCCCGCTCAGCAGGAGCAGCGCGGCGAGCGCCGCCCCCGCGAGCCGTTGGCCCGCCGTACTGCCAATGGGCCGTCCGAGCCGCTGTGTTGGCCGTATCACCAGCTGTCCTTCCGATCGCCGCGAGGTGAAGGGCATGCCGGGTCGGAGAGAGCCGGCATGGCCCTGGCGGATCCTGGTCAGCGCAGGTGAACGCAGTTAAAGCAGAGGTAAACAACCAGCGGAAAGGTCTCGTTGACCCCCGGGGTGCCCGTCGTCCGGGCGCGGCGCACGGCTGCACGGCGTACAGGTATACGGAATCGCAATCGTCGATACGGCCCTCCGTGCAACCTGCCGGCGTCGCGGCGTAGTAGTGAGGGGCGGGCGGATCACCGCCTCCGTCGGCCGAGGCCGTACGGATGAGGGTCATCAACCAGCAAGGAGCGTCACGTTGTCCGGATTCAGAGGTGTCCCCACGGCTGCTGCACTGCTGGGCGGGATCCTGTTGCTCACGGGGTGCACCGGTTCCTCCGGGTCCGACTCCGCCGCCGGGACGGCCACTTCGCCCGCGCCGAGCGCGTCTGCCTCGGCGAGCGCGTCGGCGAGCACGTCGGCCCAGGCGGATGCGTCGGCGAGCGGTTCGCCGTCGGCCCTGCCGTCAGGCTCCGCCGCGTCGCCTTCGGCCTCGGCGCCGCGGCCCTCGTCCCGCTCCACCGCCCCCGCGACCCCTGCCGGCACCCGGCAGGCGCCCGCCTCCGTCCCCGGCTGCCGCAACCTGACCGCCGCCGGCGAGGTCAAGGGTGCGGTGACACGGGCGTACCAGCGCGGTTTCCCGCGCTTCGTGCACATCGCACCGGCGCCGGGACGGTTCTTCTACGGTCAGTGCGGCACCGTCCGCTACGCCGCCACCCAGTTCCAGCCCACCGGGGGCGCGACCGAGGGGGAACTGGTGGGCCTGCAGGACGAGGGCAGCGCGATGAAGTACTTCCGCGCCACTTCCGGGAGCAACTGGAGCTACGTCGCCACCGACGGCTTCCCCGCGAGCGAGGGCGGTTGCCGCGCCGTCCCGCAGATCCCGCGCGCCCTGGCCACGGCCTGGCGGAACTGCCGCGTCGCACCCTGAGGTGCACCGCCGGGCAGGGCGGCGGCGAGGACGCCGCCCCGCCCGCGCCGGGGACCGGCCGGCCGCGGCACGAGCGGCGCGTCACCGGGACGGCGCAGTGCGGCAGGGGCGCCCGGGCCGCGGCGCGGCTCCGGTCGCGCAGGAAGAGTGCAGGTCAGAGCCACCCTCGCCGGTAGTGCCCCAGCCGACGGACGACATCCCTCTGATCGCACCGAATGCCCGGATTGGCTAGATTCCCAAGGAGCCGCCCTGAGGCATGGGACAACAGGACCTTCGGCCCGCCGGAGGCCGCCGAGGAACGGGGAAACCGACGATGGCCACTGACTCACCCGTGCAGCTCGGCATGATCGGGCTCGGGCGCATGGGGGCCAACCTCGTACGCCGGCTGATGCGCGACGGCCATCCATGCGTCGTCCACGACCTCAACCGCGACGCCATGCTGGAACTGGAGAAGGAGGGGGCGACGGCCGCCGCCTCGCTCAAGGACTTCGTGGCCAAGCTGGCACCGCCCCGGAACGTGTGGCTGATGGTCCCGGCGGGGGTCGTGCAGTCCACGCTCGACGAGCTGACCGGGCTGCTGCAGCCCGACGACACCGTCATCGACGGCGGCAACTCCTACTACCGCGACGACATGGCCCGCGCCCGGCAGCTCGCCGAGCGGCGCATCCACTACGTCGACTGCGGCACGTCCGGCGGCGTCTGGGGCCTCGAACGCGGCTACTGCCTGATGATCGGCGGCGAGGACGAGCCGGTGGCACGGCTGGACCCGGTCTTCCGCACCATCGCTCCCGGCCGCGGCAACGCCGAACCCACGCCCGGCAGGACCAGGACCGACGGAACGGCGCCGGAGGGCTATCTGCACTGCGGCCCGAGCGGCGCCGGCCACTTCGTGAAGATGGTCCACAACGGCGTGGAGTACGGGATGATGGCCGCCATCGCCGAGGGCCTCAGCATCATCCGGCACGCGGACGCGGGGCTCGGCCGCAGGGACGTCGACGCCGAGACCGCGCCGCTGCGCGAGCCCGAGGCGTACCAGTACGAGATCGACGTGGCCGAGGTCGCCGAGGTGTGGCGGCGCGGCTCCGTGATCGGCTCCTGGCTGGTCGACCTCGTCGCCGACGCGCTCGCCCGCTCGCCGCGACTGGACCAGTTCACCGGCCGGGTCTCGGACTCCGGAGAGGGCCGCTGGACCGTCCAGGCGGCGATCGACGAGAGCGTGCCCGCCCCCGTCATCAGCGCCTCGCTGGCCGAGCGGTACGCGTCGCGCGGACTGGGCGAGTTCGGCGACAAGGTGCTGTCCGCGATGCGCGGCGAGTTCGGCGGCCACGCCGAGAAGACCGGGTGACGGCGCCATGTCCCAGCATTCCGCCTCGCCGGGTCACGGTCCGGTCCCCGACGACCACGTGGTGGTGCTGTTCGGCGCGACCGGCGACCTCGCCCGGCGCAAGCTACTGCCCGGTCTTTTCCACCTCGCCAAGGCCGGGCTGCTGCCCGCCCGTTACCGGATCGTCGGCTCCGCGCCGGCGCAGAGCACGCTGAGCGACGAGGACTTCCGCAAGCACGCGCGGGACGCGGTCTCGGAATTCGGCCGGTCCAAGCCCCAGGGCCGCGCGTGGCAGGAGTTCGAGGCGGCGCTTTCGTTCGGCGCGTGCGACCCGGGCGCCGCGGGGCCGCTGCTCGCGGCCGTACAGGAGGCGGAGCAGGCGATCGGGGGAACGCCGCGGCGGCTGTTCCACCTGGCGGTGCCGCCGAGCGCCTTCGCCTCCGTGGTGGAGACACTCGGGGCGAGCGGACTCGCCGAGGGCGCCCGGGTGATCGTGGAGAAGCCCTTCGGCACGGACCTCGCCTCGGCCCAGGCACTCAACGCGTCGATCCACGCCGTCTTCGACGAGTCCCGGGTCTTCCGCATCGACCACTTCCTCGGCAAGGAGTCGGTCGACAACATCCTCGCGCTGCGCTTCGCCAACGGCCTCTTCGAACCGGTCTGGAACCGCGACCACATCAGCCATGTGCAGATCGACGTGCCGGAGAGCATCGGCATCGAGGGCCGCGCCCAGTTCTTCGAAGGCACCGGAACGTTCCGGGACATGATCGTCACCCATCTCTTCCAGCTCCTCGGGTTCATCGCGATGGAGCCGCCCACGGCGCTCCAGGCGCAGTCCCTGCGCGACGAGAAGGAGAAGGTCTTCGAGTCGCTGCAGCCCGTGGACCCGGCCCATGTCGTCCGCGGGCAGTACGAGGGGTACCGGTCCGAGCCGGGCGTCGACCCGAAGTCGGACACCGAGACGTTCATCGCGCTGCGCGTCGGGATCGACAACTGGCGCTGGGCCGGCGTGCCCTTCTATCTGCGCTCGGGCAAGTCCCTGGCCGAGGCGCGGCATGTGGTGACCCTGGGCTTCCGGGAGCCGGCCCTGCGGATGTTCCCGCTGGCCGCGCGGGGCCACGCCGGGGCCCGCAGCAACGCCCTGGTGATCGACTTCGACGACCCGGGGCGGATCACGGCCTCGTTCCTGGTGAAGGACCCGGGTCCTGCCATGCGCCTGAGCAGGGCGGAGATGGTCTTCAGCTACGCGGAGTCCTTCAACTCCATGCACGCGCTGGAGGGCTACGAACGCCTGCTCCTGGACGCGATGCTGGGCGACCAGTCGCTGTTCACCCGCTCGGACGGCATCGAGCGCCTGTGGGAGGCCTCGACCCCGCTGCTGGAGAACCCGCCCCCAGTCGAGCCGTACGCCCCGGGCTCCTGGGGCCCGGACAGCGTCCGCCGGCTGATCGCGCCGTACCACTGGAGCCTGCCGCACCACAAGTGAGCGCCTGGGGCCGGCCCAGGCCTCGGCGGCCGGCCCGCCCCGGCCAGGGGGATTCACCGTGGCCGGGGGCGGCGGCGCAGTCGGCCTCGGCCCCCGTCAGGCACCGCCATCTCGGTCAGCGCGCTCACCCACCCCGACCCCGACCGCGCCGACGCCCCCGTCCCGCAGTGCTCCGGTATCCGCACCGCGGTGCCGCACGGGACCCCTCGACGGCATACGCGGTGGCCTGCACCTGCCGCCCGCCCAGCGCCGGGAGACCGCGGAGCGGCTGGGTCACCGACGGGTTCCGGGCCGCCTGGCCGGCCGTCACCCGCACCCCCGCGCCAGAACCGAGCCCGGCCGGAGGCCGCTTCCCACCACCCAGCACCTCCAGTCGGCTGCCGAGGCCGCGGGCCGGGACGGACACCGACGCCGCCCCGGCGATCGCGGGCGCCCTGCCCCGCGTGCGCCGGGGCTGCTCCGGCATCCCGCCGGAGGGGCAGCAGACCGTCCACGGCCGGCCGACAAGAGGGATGCCGGCGGTACGGCCCACCGGCACCCCTGTCAGTCCGCCGAGGGAGCCGTCAGCTTCCCGATCCGTGTGACCGCCCAGCTCACCATGATCACCGTCACCATGCCGCTCGCCGCGGCAGCGGCGACGATCGAGGCGGCCGAGCCGGAATGCAGCGCGGTCAGGAACGGGACGACCAGCAGGGCCACCGCCGCCAGCATCCCGGCGCCGTACCAGCCCAGGAACAGCACCGGGCCCATGCCGCCCGCAGGGGACTGGGCCGACGACATCAGCAGATGATGCTTGGTCGCCCCCCGGCAGGCGTTGACCAGCGAAGCGCCCACCAGCGGCGGCACCAGGGCGGGTGCCAGCAACGCGCGAGCCCCCGCGCCTTCCCCGGCCAGCACGCCCGCCGCCACCAGGGCGCCCACCAGCCCCAGCACGACGGGCACCGCCGTGTGCCTCAGCATCAGTCCCCGGTAGGGATACGGCGCCCACGACCCGCGCCGGGTGTCGTCTGTCTCCACCCGGGCCGGCTCCAGCAGCTGGGTCAGCGACCAGTAGCCGAAGACCAGTGAGGCCAGCGCCGCCGCCACGCCCGACCCGCCGTGCGCCGAGGCCGCCAGCACCGCGCCCAGCACCGCGAGCACCCCCAGCACCACCGCTCGGCCCAGCCGGCCCGGAGTCCGCAGCAGCGCGAGCGTGTCCCGCCACGGCACGGCCAGTTCCGCCAGGCGGGGTGCCGGCAACCGCCATCGCGCCGACCGTCCCCCGCCGGTGACCCCGGCCACTGCCTGCCGCGCGGTACGGAACTCCACCGTGCGCAGCGCGGCCATCACACCGGTCGCGGTCCGCGAACGCCGCCGTACCGCGGACAACGCCAGCGACCCGGTGGAGCGGTGTGCCGCGGCCAGCGCGCCGGCCACCACCACCGCCAGCAGGACGCCCGCGGCCCAGCCGCCCGGCAGCGCGGCCGGCGTGGGGGCCAGCGCGGCCAGCCCGGCCCAGCCCCAGGGCCCGGACCACAGCTCCACCCGTTCCAGTCCCGGCAGCCGGTGGCCGGCGACCGCCAGCACGGTCTGCGCCACCAGTGCCAGCACCGCCATGGCGACGTACGGGGTGGCCAGCCGGGCCCAGCGGGCCACCCGCTCGCTGCCCTCGACCGCGGTGGCCAGCGCGATCGCGAGCAGCGGCAGACCGCTGCCGCCGAGCAGGCACCAGCCGAACGCGGCAGGCAGCCCCACGCCGACCGTCAGGCCCAGCGCGATCATGCCGATCGCCGAGACCAGCAGCCCGGCTCCGCCGGCGATCGCGGCCGACCCCCAGAACCACGGCCGCAGCACCTTGGCGACGTTCACCGGCTGGGCCAGCATCCAGTCCACGGTCTCGCGCGGCGGCACCACCGGGCCGCGCCACTGGGCGTCCCAGGCGGCGACCAGCAGCCATCCCAGCCCCAGCGCGCAGGACCCGGCCGGCAGCGCGGCCAGGATCGCCGGTCCGTGGCCGGAGTAGTCGGCGCCCATCGACTTCTCGAGGAACAGCCCCAGGCTCGGCAGCCCGCCCCACACCGCGAGGAGCAGCGCCACGCAGTACACGGCGTAGGCGATCTGGCCGGTCCTCTTGCGGCGGTGCGGGGTGCGCAGGTCGCGGACCAGCCGCAGGGTCTCCCGCGTCCAGTCGTCGGCGTCGGACCAGGCCGCGGCGTGCTCCGCGGTCTCCCCGGTCTCCCCGGTGTCGTCGGTTTCCTCGGCGAGCGTGGTCACCGGGCACCGTCCGGGCTCTCGGCCAGCCAGGTCAGTCCGTCGGTCCCGGTGGCGAGCACCTCGTCCGGGTGGCCGTCGGCCACCACCTTGCCGTCGCGGAGGACCAGCACCTGGTCGGCGACCGCCCGGGCCAGTTCCGCGTGGTGTGTCACCAGCAGCACCGCGACGCCGTCCGCGGTCTCCTTCTTGATCAGGTCCGCCAGCTGCCGCCGCGCGCCAGGGTCCAGTCGCTGTTCCGGCTCGTCCAGCAGCAGCAGGTCGCGCGGCCGGACCATCGCGGAGGCCAGCAGCAGCGACTGGAGCTGCCCGGAGGACAGCGCCCCGGGCAGCGCGTCGGCGTGGTCGGTCAGCTTCCGCTCGGCCAGTACGTGGCCGATCCAGTCGCCGGCGTCCTCCACCCCGTGGGCCACCGCCACCAGCTGCAGGTGCTCGCGCACGGTCAGGTCGGGGTAACAGGCCGCGGTGTCGCCGACCACCGCCACCCGGGCCCGGACCGCCGGGTCGTTCTCGTTCATCGGCTTGCCGTCGAACGTCACGGTGCCGGTGCTCGGCCTGTCCCGGCCGGCCGCTATGCGCAGCAGTGTCGATTTGCCCGAGCCGTTGTGGCCGAGCAGCGCCACGCACTTCCCGGACCGCAGTCGCAGGTTCATCGTGGCCAGCGCCGTGCGCTTGCCGTAGACCCGGCTGACGCCGCTGAGCTCGAGCAATGGTGGTGCACCCATGTCGCCGGGCCTCTCGTCGAACACGATCGCTGTCCCCGCTCCGGCCTCGGGACGACGGCCCGGAGCGGCCCGGCCATTCTCCACGCTCCGCCCGGCCGGGGGCCATCGGCCCGCTGTTCACCCGCACCGACGGCATCGAGCGCCTGTGAGAGGCCCCCGCTCCCGGAGAACCCACCGCCGATGGAGCTGTACGCGCCCGGTTCCTGGGGACCGGACTCCGTACGCCGCCTGATCGCGCCGCATCATGGGACCCTGCCGCACCGGAAGTGAGCTGTGGGGCGGGCGGCCGGTGGCCCGGGGCCGCGCCTGGGCGTGCGGCCGGCGCGGAGCAACGGAGCCGGAACCCACCGTGACCGACCGCGGTCCCGCCCTCGCTCTGCGAGGCTCAAGGCGGCTCGTACCTCGGCCACGGCTCAAGGGATACCCCCCGGCACTTGGCTCGAACTCGGGCCGATGGCGGCGGGGGGCGTCCCTCGTCTCGTTGCCGGGTCAGACGCGATGGACCGTGTGGAGGGTCCGGGCGTAGGTGCCCGTGCCGTCCAGGAGTGAGGCCCCGCCCAGGTCGGACATCGTGGGCCCGTTGATCGTCTTCCGGCTGGAGAGGAAGCGCCTCCCGCCCTCCGCGTCCTTGCCGACGTAGATGCCGACGTGGTCCACCGTCGACGTCGCGCTGTCATCACCGGAGTCGGCGTTGAACAGTACGAGGTCGCCGGGCTGGAGGCCCTCGGCGGCCGGCGGATTCGTGCCGTCCGTCCGGTCGACACAGACGCCGGGCGCGTAGTCGGCCATGTGTCTGGATTGACGCGGTATGCGGGAGCGGGAGGTGTCCTCACCCGCGGCCAGCGGCACGCCCATGTGGTAGCCGTAGACCATGCGCGTGTAGCCCGAGCAGTCGAGGTTGCCGACCTGCTTGGAGGACGGGCCTGTGTAGGTGCCGTCGGGGAAGGTCCAGCCGATGTTCATGTACTCGTGGAAGTCGGCGCCCTCGTAGCGGTACCCCTGCGGGTCGAGGTAGCCGTAGCCCGACTCGCCCAGGACCTGTCTGCCCTCGGCCGGCCCGGCGCCGGCGACCACCGCGGGCGCGCCGGTGAGGAACATGGCCGCGTAGGCGAGGACGTCCGGGGCCGTGGAGCCGGACCAGTCCCGGATGGTCTTCTCCAGCTCCTGGGTCCAGGTGCCGTCATAGGGCTGCGGGAGCACGCGCACCCAGTCGCCGTGGGTGACGGTGGGCGGGGCCGCCCAGTTGGCCGCGTCCACCTGGAACCGGCTGACGAGCAGTCCGACCGGCAGGTTGGTGCAGCCGTCGTTGGCGAGTGCGCGCAGGCCCACCCGTCCCTTGCCGAAGGTGGAGTCGACGACGTCGAAGGCCCAGTCGGACGGCTCCGTCGAAGCCGTACGCCATGCCTTCGCGCGTATCCGGGTGCCCTCGCGGCGGACACGGATCGTCCAGTCGGTGCCCGCGGGGACACCGGTGGCGAGGGACACGGCCGGCGCCAGCTGGGTGACGGCGTCGGCGACCTCCTTCTCGACCCTCAGCTCGACCGCGCCGGAGGTGAGGAAGGACAGCCGGGCCCGGTAGTTGTTGTGGGTGTCCTGGTAGCCGAAGGACAGGGCGAAGGAACATGCTTGTCCGGTGGGCACCTTGTCGAACCGTCCGACCGAGCGCACGTCCACGTCGGTGATCTCGTCGTCGCGGACGGTGGCGTGGCGGCTGGCGAAGTCGGTGGTCAGCGTGATGACGCCGGTGCCCGGCACCACCGCGTAGTCGCTGTCGGCGGGTCCGAGGGTGGACCAGCTACCGCCCCCGGGGGATCCGCCCCAGTACACGCGCTGGTCCTGCGGCACTGCCGGGTCGGGCAGCGTTCTCCGGAAGTCGTCCGCGAACGGCTTCTTGTTCTCCGTAAAGGTGCGCTCCGGGCCGGGCAGCAGCACGGTGCGTGCCCCGTGGGTCAGCAGCGCCACCCGCCTCCCGCCGGAGGTGACCTCGGTGCGGACCGGGACCCCCGGCAGCACGGTCGCCGTGAGGTGCGCCGCGAGCGTCTCGCGGATGAAGTAGTCGGCGTTCAGCGGCGGCAGGGTCACGGCCGAGCGGCCGGAGGCCGGTCCGGTGGGCAGCGCCGACGGCTGGACCGCGGTGGGTGCGGCAACCGGCTCGGCGGCGTGTGCGGGGGCGGCGGTCAGGCCGCCGAGGGGGACGGCGGCAGCGGAGGCCGCGAAGACGGCGAGTACATGACGCCGAGAGGTGTTCGACATACGTTCCATGATCCCCGGATCGCGGCCGGTACCCGTAGCGGACCGGGAGTTGACCTGCTCGTCCCGCGAGACGTGGGGGTGCTTTCTTCACGCCTTTGTTCATGTCTTGACAGAACCCCGACAAGACTGTTTCGATCTGGTCGCGTCCCGAGGAATGCGGAGGGAGGAGAGGTTCCCCGTACGCCGTCCGGCCCGGCAGCACGCACAAGGGCCGACGACCGGGCACCGCCCGACCGCATTGTCCTCATGCCCGTCCGGGAACTCGGGAGACCCCCCGGGCAGGGAGCAGTGTGGGCGCGTTCCACCGAGTCACCGTCAGGGGCCGTGCGACAGCGCCCACGGGGCGGGACCGCGCATGGCCTCCGTATCCCACCAGGAAGGAAGGACATCGTGAGACGTTCCCTCATCGGGGCAGCCGCGGCTCTCACCTTGGTCGTTCTCGCCGGCACGGAGTCAGCGGCCCCGGCCGCCGTACCGCACCACGGCTCCCCGGTAACGGGCACCTATTCCACAGGGGCCGGCCACGCGTGGCAGTCGTTACCGGACGCGGGCTCTGACACCAGCCCGGGCACCCCCACCGACGCGACCGTGGTCGTCGATCCGAGCGCCACCCGTCAGAAGTACGCGGGCATCGGGTTCTCCCTCGACGAGACCAGCGTGTCCAACCTGTGGAAGCTCACCCCCGCCAAGCGCGCGGAGGCCGTCCGACTGCTCGTCGACCCGAAGACCGGGGCGGGCCTGAACCGATTCCGCCTCACGATCGGCAGCCCCGACCTCATCGAGCACCTGCCCTTCTGGTCCGAGGACGACCTCCCCGCCGGCGTCACCGACGACTTCCAGCTGAAGCACTTCTCGATCCAGCGCGACGTCGACCTGCACATCATCGACACCATCAAGCTGATCCAGCGCTACAACCCGAAGGCCACGTTCTTCGCGTCCGCGTGGAGCGCCCCGGCGTGGATGAAGACCAACAACCGGTTCACGGGCGAGGTCGCGCTCAAGCCCGGAAGCACGACGGACTACTACCAGGTCGGCAAGCTGCGGGACGACTGCATCGACGTCTTCGCCCGCTACTACGTCAAGTTCGTCCAGGCGTACGCCCGTCACGGCATCCGCGTCGACGCGCTGACCCTGCTGAACGAGCCCGGCATGGACGTGGTCTACCCGGCGATGGACATCGATGTCGCCCAGCAGCAGAAGCTCGCCCTCGCGATCAAGAAGGCCCTCCGCAAGGCGGACCTGAACACGGGGCTGTACGTCCACGACTTCAACTTCTGGGACTGGCGCGACCCGAACAGCACCGCGACGAAGAACTACCACCGCATCTTCGACGACGCCCCCGACGGATCCGTGACCGGCAAGCAGGTCCTCAACGCGACGGACGCCGTGGCCTTCCACCCCTACTGGGGCGACCCGAAGGTGATGCGCGACGCGTTCGAGCAGACGGGCAAGCCGGTCAACATGACGGAGACCAGCAACCTGTCCGCGGCCACCATCCTGAACTACTTCCGCCTCGACGCGAGCTCCTACGTCCTGTGGGCGCAGGCCACGGACCAGGACGGCGGCACACTCCACTGGACGCCCGCACGGGACAACAACGTCGACTGGGACGAGATCGGCGCGACCACCAAGTGGCCCGACCGCCTGGTCAAGGTGAACACGACGACCAAGGACTTCACCGTCCGGGACGAGCTCTACGCCATGGGGCAGTTCGCGAAGTACCTGACGCCCGGCGACGTACGGCTGGAGTCGAGCGCCACGGAGGGCGGCGTGAGCAACGTCGTATACCGCCATGGCGCCGACGGGTACGTCGCGGTCCTCGGCAACGCCAAGAGCACGGACACCACGGTGCGGGTCGTCCTCGCCGGCAGGTCGTTCGTGGTGAAGGTCCCGGCGAACTCGTACGCCACGTACCGGTGGCAGCAGCGCATCCCCCGGTCCCCGCACAACAGGGCGCCCGTGCTGGCCCCGGTGGCCGACGTGGTGGCCGACCAGTACGGCACGGTGCAGGTCCGGCTCATGGCGACCGACCGCGACGGCGACCGGCTCGCCTTCTACGCGACCGACCTCCCGGACGGCGTCACCGTCGACCCCGCCACGGGCGTGGTGACGCTCAAGCCGACGGTGGCCGGCGAGCAGGACGTGACGGTGGTCGTCACCGACGGCACGGCGCACGCACAGGTGACCCTGCACGTGACGGTACGGCCGCACAGTGCGCCGGTCGGGGTGAGGGTGGAGGCGGAGTCGTACGCGGACCAGCATGGCTGGACGGCGGGCGGGGCCAACTTCATCGAGTCCAACCCTGCGGCGAGCGGCGGCGCCAACGTGGGCTGGACGGCGGCGGGCAACTGGCTGGACTACGCGGCCGACGTGCCGAAGGCCGGAACGTACGACCTGGAGCTGCGCGTCGCCACGGGCACCGGGGCGCCCGTCCCGGACGCCCTGACCTTCCGGGACGCGGCCGGCACCACTCTGTCCACGGTGACCGTCCCGGACACGGGCGGCTGGGCCTCCTACCAGTCCGTCCACGTCCCGGTCACCCTGGCCGCGGGCGACCAGGTGGTCAGGCTCTACTGCGAGGCAGGCGGCTTCAACATCGACTACCTGCGGTTGTCGTAGCGCTCCCGGCCACGTAGCGCCGGTGGGGGCGTGGCTACACCTGACAGTTGAGGAAAGGCCCAGGTCGGGGATGGATTCCCGACCTGGGTCTTGTGCCGTCCAGAGCAGTACAGCCGTCCGTATCCGTCCGCAGCGTCCTCGTCGTCCTTCGCGGTCAGCCGGTTACGGCGCTGGGGGCTGCTCGGCCTTCCCGTTCAGCGTCTGGCGGTGCGGTGAACGGGCCGACCTGCCCTGGCTGGTACTCGCCATCAGGCCATGCAGCGGGCAAACGCCTGCACAGTGCCTGAGGTCTTCGACTCGTTTTGGAATGTGATCTGCCACTGCGTGGCACTCATCGCACGGTTGTCCGTCACGTCGATGCTGGCGGAGGACACCTTCCAGCCACCGCTGATGGCATTGGTGCCCGCAGGACAGGTGACAGTGACGGTCTTGCTTTGGTTGGCCTCGATCGACCCCACCGGACTGTTCACGGTGTCGGGGGACGAGGCGGTCACTTCCACAGCCAGCGCAGGGGACGCCAGGCTAAGAGCCAGCGCGGGGGCGGCGGCCAGGGCGAGGAGCTTGGTGCGGATCATGGTTCGACCTCCCTTGAGTGGCTCGCGCATTCGGACGAATCGAACGCACCAGCCCAGACTGGGCGGGGCGGAAGGGAACCGCCATTCGATACCCCCATTGGTGTGACGGAATGCGTACCGTTGTTTCTTGATCATGGTGGAGTGGGATTGACGACCGCCGAAGGCCCTGCACATCGGCGCAGGCCGCGAAGCCCGCGGCCTCGGCAACGACCCCGGGATGGGGATCGAAGTGGCCGTCCACGAGAACCCGCGGTTCGACCTCCTGGCACCCCTCGTGCCGTACAGCATCCACTCAGAGAGATGGAGCCGAGGCGCCGCGGCGTACAGCACCGGGCCAATGGGGCGAAGTACCCCGAGGTCGCCAGGGTGATCGTTGGCTGCGTTCGCTGCGGTTCGCCCAGTTCGAAGGAGGAGCACTGGCGGGCCCTGGATCACGCGTGAGACCACGTGTACGCAGGGGTTCGCCGCCCGGAATGTGGCTGGGAACAGGGTGGCGAGATCGCGTGGCAGGCGGGTCTCAATGCCGGTCGTCCGGGGGTCACGTCCGGCGCCGAGCCGCTCCCCGATGACGAGGAATTCGCCGTCGTCCAGCTCCAGGACTTCGGGGCAGTTGTTGGAAGCGGTCGACCCGCGCTCAGCGGGCGTCGATCCGATACGGCGCAGCAGACTCTTTGCAGTGACAGCATCGGTGCTATGGGCACCGAGACGGATTGGGTGTACCGGGTCTTCGAGCCGCACGGCTCCGAGGGATGGCGACCTTATGGCAGGGATTCCGAGCGGTGGCGGGGCACGATCACCGCCGACGATTCGAGCGAGGGCCCCCGATACGCCGTCGCCCTCGTCGTCGCCGACCTGATGACCGAGTGGACGGTACGCGGCCTTTCCAGGGCGAGGCACGTGCGCGTCCTCCTCTGGCGTGAGGAGGAGGGCGACGAGGCGGACGCGGACATCATCGTGGAGGTCCGACCGGACATCCACGATGGGTGACCGGCAGGTGCCCGATTCACCGCGTCTGGACCGATCAAGGTCCAGGGCGAACCTGCCCCCGAGGCCGCGTCGGCGCGGCCAGGTCGACCGACTGGTTGTTGAGGGACATCGCGAGGTCGGTGGGGGAAGGCATCGCCGGCGCCCAGGTAAGCCAGATCTGCCGAGGCGGGGATGCCGTGGCGGACGCAGGTGGTCACGATGCGATGGGTGCGGGCCGCGGTCAGATCGTGGATGCGTCCGGGCAGAGCGCGAGAGATCCACACGGTCTCCCCTAACGGGTCGGTGATGACCTGGAGATTCACGGCGTGGCGGCGGTGCATGCCGGAGTAGTCAGCGCGGCCGTCACCGGCCCGGTCGCACTCGGCGAGGGTGCCGTCCACCAGCACATACTCCGCATCGGCTGCGCGCAGGGCATGGGCCAGACCGGGAGCACGGCGGGCAAGGAGACTGGTGACGGACCGGACGTAGGTGTGGGCGGTGCCGACGCTGATCCGGAAGCCGGCAGCGATCTGCGCGAGGGTTCGTGCTTGCGCAGGTACACCAGCACGACCAGGGCCCGCTGTCAGGGCCGGAGCTTGCAGCGGCGCCGCAAGGCGGACCGGGTATTGCAGTCGAAGGTGATCGTGTGGAGCTTCCTGCAGAATTTACCTAAAACATATTGACTCGCTACACATGTAGTGCATCGTGGTTTATAGGCCATAACACCGAAAGAGTTGCAAAGTCGATGAGGACGTCTACTCGGCGGAGTGACTTGGACAGGATGTGGTTCAGGCCCCCGGCAAGCCGGCGCGATACCGAGGCGACAGTGACGACTGAAGCTTCAGGACACGCGCAGATCTACCGGGGACTGTTTTGCCCTCGGAGCCTTCGCACGGGCCGAGCGCCCGTGCGAAGGCTCTGGCACGTCCACTCTCCCAGCGGAATCGAAGAGCAGCAGACGTGGCCCGTTCCTGCAGGCGAGACCTGTTCATCGGAAGTCTGCCTACTTGATCAAGACGCTCCCGCCAGCACAGCGCGGCGGCGCGCGGGGCGACGCCTCGGGCCGACGCTCCTAATGGGGACGTAAGTGTTGGGGATGGCCGGCCCACGGTGAGCCGTATCCGCTCCAGAGGCACCGACCTCTTAAGACGGAGCCGGGCCCGGGTGCCGGCCATCCCCGGCATTCGCCGGGGACGCGTGGCCCGGCGGGGCCCGGGCAACGTTCTAGCCTTCGTCCCGTTCGCCCGGCCCCTCCGGGCCACGCCACCAGGAGCGTCGAAGTCGTTAGCGTCGTGGACCAGACCGCTGGCAGGGATCACCTCTCACCGCATCGGGAACCACAGAGTTCCCCCGCAGACCGAGGGCCCCGCCGGTCGCCGGGGATCGCGAACGGCTGATCGGATGACGGGCCGCATGAGCCCTTCCATGAGGGAGCCGTGCATCCCTGCAAGGCGGAACCCCGTTAGCCAAACTCCGCATCAACGACAACGCCGCCGGCCTGACCCAGCTATTGGATCTGCTGGCCGACCACTGCGACACCCCCGAGTTCCCGATCCCGGTGGCCATCGAGACCTTCCACGGACTGCTGGTCTCCTGCCTGTGCACAACCGGCCGACCCGTCTGCGCAATCAACCCGCTCACCGCCGCCCGCTACCGCGGCCCATACGCCCTGACCCGCAAGAAGTCAGACCACCTTACGAAGGCAATCGACATGCCGTCCCGGTCGGCACGGGCTGCCGCGTCAGCGGTCGCTGGTTCCTTTGCACGGCGTCACCTGAGACGCCGGAGGAGCGGACCCGAGTAGCCCGGGCCCTGCAACTGCCCGCGTATGGCGACCAGGTGCGGCCTCGCCCCTCAAACCGGACAGCTTGCGTACTTGTGGTCGCGTCGCGAAGGCCCCTCCCCGACGGCCGGAGGCAGGCGCGGCCCCTGAAGCCGGAATCGGCGGGCCGCTCGCCGGTGCTCGACGCGAAGGCCGGTGCCGGGGCTCTTCTGAAAGTCATCGGTTCGACCCATGAACTCGCATGCAAGATGGTGGGGTTGGGCGTCGAACATGGCCTGCCGGCGCCGGCCCTGATGACGGGCATCAACAGGCCGCTGGGCCTGCCCGAGGGCAACGCCGCTCGACGTCCTGCATGCGTCAAGGTGTTGGCGCGGCGGTGGCCTGGCCGACAGCGTCGAGCTGACCCTCGCCATCGGCCTCGAGAGGCTCGACGCGACGCGTCTGAAGGACGTCGCCCCGGCGTACTAAATCAGAAACGCACCCTCTGACGGATGCCCCCCACGGCCCGGCGCCGGACACCCGCGTCGTCCAGGGCCCGACACCGAGCAACCTGCAGCTCGGCACGTGAAGGCGAGCCTCGTGCCGGGCGATCACCCTTACACCAGATGGGCCGGTCAGGAACTGGGGATGCCCATGCCGTCGAAGCGCTGCATGAGGGAGGGCTTACCCCGGTGCGCGGCCCGCAGTTCCCCGACCCGCCGGTCGAAGTCGGTGGTGCCACCGGTGCGGGCCTCCAAGGTACGCAGGTCTCCCAGGATCACGACTGCGGCGTCGTAGGCGCCGGCCTTCTTCTGGGCGATCAGGTCGTCGACCTCACGCCAGGCCTGTTCGGTGTTCTGGGCGAGCTTGTCGAGGCGCGCCTCCTGCGCCTCGGAGGCGGCGCGTGCGCGGGCCTGCTCGGCAGCGGTCCGGGCGTCCTGCTCTCGCTGCCTGCGGCCGGTGCGACGGCGGTAGGCCGCGTCGAGCAGTTCGGCCGCGGTGCGCCGGCCGGCTTCGTCACGCGGTCCGGGGACGGTGGCGGCCGCTCGGTAGCGGGCCAGGAGTCGGGGCCCCGGGGACGCCGTACCCAGCGCGGCCTCGACCAGCAGGGCGTCCTTGTCGGCGGCGGGGAGGCCTGCAATGAATGCCGTCAGTGCGTTGTGGTCCACCGCGTCAGCGGTGGCGGGCTGGCTGTCTTCGGCGGCGGCAGTCAGCAGGTCCGCGTCGACGCCCAGGAAGTCCACCAGGGCCCGCTGCGTGCCGGTGAGCGAGGCGAGTCCCGCGGGGACGGGCGGTTCGACCTCGCGGGCGTAGTTCTCCTCGTCGTCCTCCGCGAGCTCCCAGGCGGTGAGCCCGGCAAGCCATGCCAGGTACAGCGGCCGCAGGTCTCCCTCCGCGAGTTCGGCGCGCAGCCCCACGAACGTGGAGAGCGTGTAGGACGTCTCGAATTCCCACTCGCCGCCGTCCTCCGAGAGCACGGAGAAGTCCAGCAGCGTGTGTCCGGACCGGGTCCAGACACTGAGCGCATCGTCCATCGCGTACTTGGTGGCCTCCTTGGCCGTGAGCGACCCTGCGGGCAGGCGCAGGAGGAGGCGGCGGCTTCCCCAGTTCGCGTAGTACAGATGAGCGTCGTAGAGCTCCTCGACCAGCTTCGTCGTATCGCCCCGGAAATCGCCCCAGTGGTACTCGTTGACGAAGCGTGTCGCGGTGATGTCGGCGCGAGTGGACAGCGCCCGTACCCGTCTGACCTGGTCCTCGTCCAACGGCCGGTCAAGCGCGAGAAACTCGTAGTACTGGTACTCGCTCACGCTTCCGGAGCCTACCGGCCGTACGCACAGAGGTGGGGTCAGCCAGGGAGCCGGCCGAACAACCCGCTGCGGCAGTCGCGTTCCCGCCTCGGCCTCTGCTTCGGCCCATTGCTCGGCATTCGCCACAGCATCCAGAGGGCACCGTGTCTCCGAGCGCATCACGTCAAAGGTCAAACAGACCGTCCGAGACATCCGAGTCACCCCTGAGTGGCTTGGTAGCGCCGGAGGGCACAGGAAGAATTCCTGCGGTCGTCAATTCGGCCACCGTGATCAGCGGCTCCGTGCAGATCTCGTTGAGTAGCTCGGCCTGCCCGGGCTCCTCGCAGACCAGCAGTCCCAGGACGTTGAGAAGTTCCAATAGTTCTGTCGTCCATTCGGGAGACCATCGATCGGCCACGATGTGATCCAATTCCAGGCGTCGCTTGCCTGCGGGGTTACGTCGGCGATAGCCGAACCACTTGTCGAGCACGTTCATCCCCGAAACCTGGTACGCCCGGACCTCTGGGGGGACGGGATTGATGCGTCCCGTCCCGACCCACAGGTCTTGGGTCACCGGGTCGTAGGCCAGTCGGTCGGGCATGTCCTCGGGCGCGTCCGGGATTTCTTGCAGGCACCGGGGACGGTTGGCTGGCAACAGTGGCTGCCTCTGCGGTCTCCCAGCGGCAGGGTCTGCGTACCGCTCGCCGTAAGTGTGCAACCACAGGATCCGTCCGCCCAAGGCGACTGCTCTCGCCCACAGGTGCCGGTCGGTCGTCAGAGGGATGCGGGTTCCTGGCACCTGCAGGTCGTCCAGAAAACGCTCGGTGTAACCGGGGTGGGAGGTGAGCGCTGCGATGTATGCCAGGGCGTCCTCGGATGTGAGCGATAGGCCCAATCGACGGTTCAGCAACCGGAGGAGTCCCGGCGTCAGGTTGGGGAGAGTGCCCGCAGCGTCGCGGTAGAGGGGGCGCGTGCAGCCGCTGCGGTTGTTGTAGTAGTGCATGTCCGGTATGAGAGCGCTGAAGAGGAGCGCGGGTCCGTTGACCACCGGGTGGGAGTTCTGCTCGACGGTGTAGATCTGACGCTCGCCCCGTACCCGCCACAAGTCGGGACGGGCCACGACCATGAGGCGATGATCCGGCATGACCCACTGACGGTCGAAGGCCCGGTAGCCGATTCGGACGGACTTCGCCTGACTGCTGTGCTCGGTACGCAAGGGCGTTGTGTCGTAGCCTGCAATGCCTGGAAGAGGGGCGACCTTGCTGTCGAGGTGGCGGTCACGTGCCTCGCCGAACATCACCCGGCGTCGTTCGGGATCGGCGGCCAGGAACCGTCGCCACCGTTCGCGGAGTGTCTCCTCATCGGGCGCGTACACCCACATCCGTCCTGGGGTGACGCCACGCGATGACCAAGGCATGAGGTCTTCGAGACGCGGAGATGACTCCCATAGGTCACTGCCCGGTGGCAGGAACGGGTCTGTCTCACCCGGAGCACACTCACGCCACTCCGGGTCTTCGAGGGACAGTGCGGTGAGGCGCTCGATCTTCTGGTGACGGCGCCCGTGGACCTGAAGGTGCCGGAAGACGGACGGACCATGTTCTTTGTTCTTCCATCGCACGAAGACTGCGATACAGAGCTCCTGGGCGACTTCTGGGAAGAGTCGAGTGGCCACGTCAGCTCGCTGGCCCTCTGGCGAGACATCGATGATCCATCCCGCGTCGCTTGTTTTCCGCAGGTACTGGCGCATGCCCGCAAAGGCGCGGCCCTTGAGCCATGCCTTTGGTGTGAGGAGTGCGACGACACCGAAGGGGGTGTCTTCGTGTGCGTCAAAGACCTTCCACGTCGCCCAGCGCCAGAAGTAGACGTGGAGGTTCGCGAACTTCGATTCGTACCGGCCGTTGCCCTTAAGCCGGAACGCATCCAGCGGGGGCCTCTCCCCGAGTTCAGGATCGCCGCGTTCGACCCACTTGCCGGCGCCCTTGCCCACGGCATCGTGGGGTGGGTTACCTATGACGACCATGACACGTTCGTCGCGTTTGATCCGATTGGCCTGGCGACGCGACTCGGCCAGCGCCCGATAGGTGTGGGGAATCCAGTTCAAGTCGGCCGTAGGACTGTCGAGTGCATCGGCTACGAGCAGCCTGAGCCCCTTGGTCGGGGCAGCCGAGCCGTAGCGTTTGAGCATGGCGTGCATGCGCAGTTCCGCCACGGCGAAGGGGCCGGTCTGCATTTCGAAGCCGATCAGTCGACGTCCGACCATCTCTCTGAGGCGCGGTCCCACAGCGCCGGGCCCCTCCTCAGCGGCGATCGTGCCGGCCGCGCGTTCCACGGCGGTCAGGAGAAATGTACCCGTGCCCATCGCGGGGTCGACCAGTACCACGTCAGGTGAGGCGAAGCCCGAAGTGATGCCGAATCCCTCGTGCTTGAGGATGTCCTCTGTGATCCGGGTCATCGCGGCGACCACACCGTGGGGGGTGTAGTAGGAGCCGGTCCGGATGCGAAGCTCGGGATCGTAGATGTGCAGGAAGTGCTCGTACAGGAGGAAGTAGGCGTCTCCGGTCCCGTCGTCGAGCGCCTCCCAGTCCACTGCGCCCACGACGCGGAGAAGCGTGTTCAAAGTAGTTTCCAGCTCGCTCACAGACTCCCCGGCTAGAACCTCCAGCGCCTTCCCCATCAAGGAGTGTTTCTTACCGAGCTTCGTGGCTATGCCGTGTACGGTGTCGCCTTCGAAGACGATGCCCTCCACCCGGGCCAGTAGGAGTGCGAACACCACCGCTTGCCCGAACTGCTCAGTGAACTCGGAGTCCGTGGTCTCCGGAAAGAGCAGATTTCGCCAATCCCCGGCGAGTGTGGTGAAGGCAGGTGGGCGACTGCGCGCCTTCTCCAGGGCGATCGCCTCTCCGACCTCCGAGGACAGTAGTTGGCACAACCCGGCTACGGCCCGCACCAGCTGGCTCGTCGTGCGCGGGGTCAGAGGCTCCCAAAGGAGGAAGTCCCGCAGTACCCGGGCGAGCTTCCCATCGGCCGGGCCGAGGCGGGCGCTGGCTGTGCGAACAGAGCCTTTCGTCCCTGCCACTTCGCCGACCCTCTGTCCGTTCTGGTGGACGGAGAATTCGTCACCGTCGCACAGGAGGACGTTGGGGAGCAGCCGGAGCTTTCCCCACTGGTCTGCATTGCGCCCGGCAAATATGGAAGGGTCGGCCCCGGTTCCCGGTTTCTTGAGCTCGATGTAGCCCACCAGAGCGCCGCCCACGGCGACGGCATAGTCGGGGCGCGCATTGAGGTCGACGAGCGGCACCTCGCCGATCAACGTGACCTCGAGCCCGAGGCCACGGCCGGCCGCACGGATCAGGTTCTCCAGCGGGCCGCGCAGTTGATCCTCCTGCCAACCACCGCCCTTGAGTTTCGGCGTGACCTCGGAACCGAACGTGGATACCGCGGCCCGGATGGCTTCTTCATAACTGGTGTGACCCCCGCCTCGGGATACCATGCCGCCCCTCCCGCATGTCCGGCGGCCGAGACGGAATTGGCAGCGCGCGCCCTCCCCGACCGCGCTGTGCTCCCAGTAAGGCCCGGAACTCGTTCCGGCGCCTCGTCCCCGATCACCATAAGTTCGTACCAAGGGCGCCAGAAGGGTGCATTGGCGTGGCAGAGGCGCACGCGGGGCGCTCTCAGCAGCGCACAACGGCATGCACAGCTACGAAATCAGCGGAACGAGCAGAAGTCTTCAATCCAGTCGCCACGCGTCGGCGGTCCGTCGTCTTCTGGCCCGCCGGGGATTTCTTGCCAGCCGGACCACGTCGGCGATCAGCAGCCGGGGCTGCGGGTGATCACATCGAACCGGGCCGCACCTTTGGGCGTTATGGTGCCAATCGTGTCTCTATGGATGCAGATCGGTAACCTTCCGAGTGTGCACCCTGCAGTCGCGACAATCAGAGGTTCATCCGCGAAGGTCGCGTCATCACTGGATGCGCAACCCACGTAGCAGCAGCCGCCCCCTGGTGGTGGGCCCAGCTCGAGGGCCCACCACCTAGCTGCCTCACGCCCGGGCGAACAGTGCCTCCAGCGCAACCATGGTGGCCGGGTAGCAGTCGAGCAGGGCCGCGCCCGATGGCTTTGGGGCGGCCGTGGTCCAGGGGACGTCGCAGCCCAGGAGGCGGGCCAGTGCGTCGGTTGTCTCCGGGTGGGCGGCGAGGAGGGTCGCGCCGCGGGGGGTCTGTCGGGCCGGGGTCAACGCTGGCGCCGGCTGGGCTGCGCGCCACGGGGGGATCCAGGCGTCCAGGGCTTCCAGGCGGCCCGGGAACATGCGGCCGGCCTCGCGGATCAGAAGGGGGGCCAGCTCCGTGCCGCCTGCGCGGAGGCTCGTGATCAGGGTCGGCAGCCACGGCAGCAGCACCTGGTCCGGCAGGCGGCCGAACGCCTTCGAGACGGCTTCCACCACCACGTCCGCGAGGCCCGGGACCGGTTCCAGGGCGTGCAGCAGGCCGCTCAGGTAGCGCGGGTACGCGGGGACCACCAGCGGGTTGGCCAGCAACTCGTCGCACTTGGACCGCAGTTCCCTGCGGGTCATGGTGCCCAGGTGGACCTGGGCCGCCCACAGCAGGGCCGTCTTCGACGGGTCCTGCGGGTGGGACTGCGCCACCGCCAGTTCCAGCTGGGTGCGGTCGCAGCCCAGCGACAGCGCCAACGTCTCCATGCTGAACAGGAAGCCCAGCATCGCCGCCACCTGGCGAACCGTTGCGTCCTCGTCCGTGAACGCCGTCGGCAGCAGGGTGCAGTAGTGCGCGTAGCCGGTCTTGACGAAGGACTCGATCCACGACGGCAGCGTCGGCTCGCTCGTACGGTAGTAGGCGAGGAGCCGGCGTACGCGGCGCAGCACCTCTGGTGCGCCGTCCACCGTGCGCTCGGCCGACAGCACCTCCAGGGCGCGCGTGCCGAGTTCGTCGGCAAGGCGGCGGCTGTTCAGGTACAGCGTCGCGTCCTCGACGGCTTCCAGGACGGTCGCCGCGGTGGCCTTCGGGTCGTAGCCGCGGCGGCGCAGGCGCTGTTCCAGGACCTGCTCGATGCTGACGCCCTCGTAGCCGAGCTCGATCAGCGCGCGCTGGTGCGTGCCGAGGGCCAGGTCCCAGGACTCCTGGATCGGGCGTTCGCCGAGCTTCCGCTCGCCCATGATCGGCCGGGCGGTGCCCTCGGGCATCAGCCGGCGCAGCATCCAGAGGACGTCGGAGCACGGGCCGAGTTCCGGACGGGACGCGATGTCGAGCAGGGCGCGCTGCACCCCGCGCTGCTGGAGCTTGAGGTTCAGCGGTGCGAGGCGGTCGTGCACGTCGCGGGCGAGGGGCGGCAGTGCGTCGTAGCCGACCTGGCCGATCCGGTCGCCGCCCATCATGATCTCGACGAGTCGGCGTACATCGCGCCGGCCGGGTACCGCGTCCTTCTCGATGCAGGTGACTGCTGCGTCCTGGAAGTCGTACGGCGTGGGCCTGGCCCGGTCACGCATCCCCGCCAGCAGGATCGACGTCTCGAACACGGCGATCGCGTCGGCCGTCGAGGCGAGGTAGCCGTTGCGCCGGGCGGCGCGCACGATGTCCACCGACCAGCCGAGCAGTTCGGCCTCGTCCAGCTGGTCGAGGACGGGCGGGCGCTGCAGGAAGCCGGTCAGCTGGTCGGCGGGTACGGCTTGGGGTGCGGGTGGCAGGGCCTTGGCGACCGTCTTCTTCGCGCCCGCCTGTCCCGTCAGGCGGTACGGCTTGACCCTCGTACGCTTGACGTTCTTCGTCCACTGCGTAGCCGCGATCGACACCGAGCCCGCGGCCAGGCCGAACTGCGCCTCGATCGCCGCATGGCTGGACGGGATCAGGCCGTGCAGCCACTTGGTGGCGCTGCGCGGGCTGATCTCGAACGTGTCGGTGCCCGCCACGCCGAACTCGGCCACGCGGCTCGCGGCGTGGAAGGCGCCGCAGACGTAGACGCAGTCCGCCGGATCGGTGCCGGTGGCAGCCAGGTGCTCGCGCATCCGGGTCCACATGTGGCGCTCCCGGTCCTCGTCCACCCGCACCCGGTGCGGGTCGCCCGGGGCGAGGCGCCGGAAGAGACTGCCGATGAGGAACATGACCTGGCGGTACGTGTCGTGGTCCGCGTCGCCGAGCGGCAGCTCGACGTACTGGTGCCACCACTCCGACCAGTGCCGCACCCGGCCGTGGCGCAGCAGGTGCTCCTCCAGTTCGGCGAAGCGCGGCCGCAGGTCGCCGATCTCCACGCCGACCGCGTCTCCGTGCAGCGCGGCCTCCTCCTCGGCGGGCGGCGCGTCCGGGTCGTCCGGTGTGTCGGGACGCTCGGCGCGGGCGTCCCACTGGAAGACGTGGTCGGAGGAGCGGTCGACCAGGACGAGTTCCACGCCCGGGGTGTCCAGCGCGTAGGCGATGGCCTGGTACTCCGCCGAGGCCTCGGTGATCGGGGCGACCACCGACAGCGGGGCCCAGTCGGCGGGGAATCCGTCGACCTCGCTGGCGTACGCCTGGACCGCCACCGGCAGCCGGCAGTTGCGCAGCTCGGTGAGCAGCGGCGTCATGTCCTCGCACAGCTCCAGGTACACGACCTTGGGCTGCTTCTCGCGCAGGCGGCGCGCCATGGCGACCGCCGAGGCGGGCGAGTGGTGGCAGACGGGGAAGACCTCCAGCGGCTCGCGCACGGCGCGGTCGACGTCGTCGACCATGCCGAGGAGGATGCCCTCCAGGGCGTCGGGCCCGTCGGCGAACGTCGTGGCGGCTTCGCGGAGCTGGCCGCGCAGTGCCTCGAAGGTGCCCTCGTGGGTGCCGCTCATGACAGGGTGGCGATCGCGTCGCGGCCGCCCTCCAGGAACTCCGGCCAGGCGCCGCCCTCGTCCTTGCTGCGCGGCTCGACGACGCCGTGCAGGTACTTGTTGAGGATGGCCAGGTCCTCGGGTTCGCGCCTGGCGAGTGAGCCGACGAGCGAGGACGCGAGGGTGCGGGCGGTCAGGGCGCGCTCGCCGAAGAAGTTGCTGTGCAGGATGGAGTCCTCCAGCACGCCGATCTGCTCGGCGGTGGACAGGGCCGACTCCAGCTTCTCGTCGTCGCTGCCGGCCGCGGCGGCCGAGGCGCGCAGGTCGGCGAAGCTCTGCAGCAGCACGTCGAGGAGGGTCGGCGGTACGTCCAGCTCGATCTGGTGGCGGCGGAGCAGTTCTTCGGTACGGAAGCGGACGATCTCCGCCTCGCTCTTCTTGTTCGTCACGACGGGGATGCGGACGAAGTTGAAGCGGCGCTTGAGCGCGGAGGACAGGTCGTTGACCCCGCGGTCGCGGCTGTTGGCGGTGGCGATGATGGAGAAGCCGGGCTTGGCGAAGACGATGTTGTCGCTGTCGCCGTCGAGCTCGGGGACGGAGATGTACTTCTCGGAGAGGATGGAGATCAGCGCGTCCTGGACGTCGCTGGTGGAGCGGGTGAGCTCCTCGAAGCGGCCGATGGCGCCGGACTCCATGGCGGTCATGATCGGCGAGGGGATCATCGACTCCCTCGACTGGCCCTTGGCGATGACCATGGACACGTTCCACGAGTACTTGATGTGGTCCTCGGTGGTGCCGGCGGTGCCCTGCACGACGAGGGTGGAGTTGCGCGATATGGCGGCGGAGAGCAGCTCGGCCAGCCAGCTCTTGCCGGTGCCGGGGTCGCCGATGAGGAGCAGGCCGCGGTCGGAGGCGAGGGTGACGATGGAACGTTCGACGAAGCTGCGGTCGCCGAACCACTTCTGTGCGATCTCGCGGTCCAGGCCGTCGGAGGGCTCGGAGCCCAGGATGAACAGCCGGACCATCTTGGGCGACAGGCGCCATGAGAAGGGCTTGGGGTTGTCGTCGACCGACTCGAGCCAGTCCAGTTCCTCGGCGTACTTGGTCTCGGCGGGGGCGCGCAACAGGTCGGACATGGGGGGCCTTTCGGGCGTGTTGGGGGTGTCTGGGACTGCCGGGTGGTGCCTTGGGGTTGCCTTGCGGTGCCTTGGACTGCCCGGGGGCGCTCAGGCGAGGAACGTCTTGAGCTCGTTGACGAGCTTGCGTATGTGGCCGGAGATCACCGGCGTGCCGAGGTCCTTGAAGCGCTCCCGGAACCACGGGTTGACACTGCCGCGGCCGGCGCTGGTCACCGAGCCGACGGGGATGAACTTGACGCCCGAGCGGTGGAGGGCGGCCATGCTCTCGAACAGGGGCTCGGTGCGCCACTCGTAGAAGTCGGAGATCCACACCACGACGGTGTTGCGGGGCTCGGCGACCTTCGGCTGCGCGAGCGCCATGGCGACCGTGCCGTCGGTGCCACCGCCGAGCTTGGTGCGCAGCAGGGTCTCGAAGGGGTCGTGGACCCAGGGCGTGAGGTCGAGCGCCTGCGTGTCGTACGCGATCAGGTGGACGTCCACCTTCGGAAGTCCCGCGAAGATCGAGGCGAGGATGGTGCAGTTCACCATGGAGTCGACCATCGAGCCCGACTGGTCCACGACGACAATCAACCGCTGGGGCGTCGTCTTGCGCGCGGTGTGCCGGTAGTAGAGGCGGTCGACGTACAGCCGTTGCTCCTCCGGGCTCCAGTTGGTGAGGTTCTTCCAGATGGTGCGGTCGAGGTCGAGGTTGCGGAACACCCGCTTGGGCGGGATCGAACGGTCGACCGCGCCGACCGAGGCCTTCTCGACCTGCGTGCGGAGCACTTCGGCGACCTCGTCGACGAAGCGCCTGATCAGGGACTTGGCGCTGGCGAGGGCGACACCGGAGAGGTTGTTCTTGTCCCGCAGGAGCTGCTCGATCAGGGACATGCTCGGGGTCAGCTGCGCGGCGAGCTTGGGGTCGGCCAGGACCTCGCGAAGGTGCATGCGCTTGACGAGGTCGGCCTCGATCGCGCCGAGTTCCGGGCCGATCGCCGGGATCAGCCGGCTGAGGTCGGGGGTGGTGCCCCCGCCGCCGGTGCCGGTCGGGCTGACGCCGGGGCCTGCGACTCGTCCGCCGGCGCGGCCTCCGCGCAGTTCGCCGGGGCGGCAGCCCAGCGCGCGTTCCAGCCAGCCGGCGTCGGACTGCCAGCGCGCCAACTGCCCGGCGGTGACGGTGCCGGAGCCGGACGCGAAGACGTTGAGCAGGACCTTCGACACCAGCGCGGCGCGGCGGACCTCGGCGGCCCGGTCGCGTGCGCCGTCCTCGGGTTCGGGTTCGGGTGCCATCAGGCCGTCGAACTCGGCGGCCAGATCCGGGTGGCGCTGCACGATGGAGTCGACCGAGGCCTGCGGGTCCAGCAGCGCGGGCGGCAGCCCGATGTCCTCGACGACGGCGAGGCTCGCCGACTCCAGCGTGGCCTGCTCCTCGGGGTCGAAGAGCCGGGCGAGCAGGCGCCAGTACAGGACCTGGCGACGGTTGTCGTGCGGGTCGGCCACGGGAGGCCCGTCCGGGCCGTCGGGGCGCCCGGTGGTCTGTTCGGTCATTTGCGCAGCAGCCTTCCTGCGCGTTCCCGCAGGACGTCCACCGCGTCGGTGGCGGCCTTCTCGGCCTTGACACCGTTCTTGTCGGTCGTCCCGCCCGCCCATGCCCCGGCGTGGACGGTGACGGCCTTCTTCCGCACCGTCGTCTCGACGGCCAGCGACTGGACCCGGTACGCGCCGTCGTCCCAGCGGAGCAGCGCGATACAGGCGCCCGACGCCGCGATCGCCTCGGGGGTGAGCGGGCCGGCGGCCGGGACGCGGTCGGTGTCGACGGCGAGGGTCTGCCCAGCCGCGGTGAACGTCACCGCGCCGTCGTCGGTCGCGGCGGCGTAGCCCTCCAGGAAGACCGGTACGGCGATGCGTGCCGGGTGCCGGTCCAGGGGCGCGACGGCCGGGTCGGCGGCGGTGGGCAGCGCGACGCGGGCGGTGGCGAAGGCGTCGGCGGGCTCTCCCGCCTGCGCGTGGGCGTCGTTCCAGAGCAGGTCGCCCTCGGCGGTGACGGGCATGCCGGTGAGGTCCATGGAGCGGCCCTCGCTGACGGCCGCCAGCAGCGACATGTGCGGGCGGAGCAGTTGCCAGAGTCCGGCGCCGACGACGGTGTCCGGCTTCGGCACCGACACACTGGCACGGACCAGGCGGGCCGTCGTGCCGTCCGCGGGCTCGAACACGGCATGGACCTGGGCCTGTACGGCGGTGGCGTGCTCCTGCAGGTCGACGCCGAGGGGCAGCAGGCGGCCGGTCGCCGTCCCGGGGGCGGGCGTAGCGGCCGCGCCGGGCAGCGCCAGCAGCATGCCGCGCGACCAGAGGTCGGCCCAGCGGCGTACGGGGAACCGTTCCATGGTGGCCCCGGGGCAGGAGGCGGCGAGTTCGGCGGCGAAGCCGTCGAGGAGGGTGGCCAGGCGGCGCAGCGCCGGGTCCGGCAGCATCGCGGAGACGATCTGCGCGGCGCCCGACACCATGTCGTGGTCGAGGCCCTGCCAGCCGGAGCGGGCCAGGTCGGACAGCCAGGACCGGGCGGCGGCCAATAGGTTCGTAGCCTGTCCGTCCGCGGGCTCCTGGGCGTCCACCTGGGCGCGGGACCGGCCGGTCCCCTCCTGGATCCGGGCCGTCAGCGCGTCGTGGACGGAACCGAGCAACGCGATGCGGGCGGCGGCGAGCACGACCAGGTGGTCCTCGCTCGCGGCTCCGGCCGCCGCCTTCCCGGCCGCCTCGGCGACCCTCGCGGCCAGCGGGGTTCCCGCGACGGCGTGGACGAGTTCCGTCAGGCCGGCCGCCTGGGCGGCCTGCGGGCGCAACAGTCCCCCGACGAGCGTGGCGTCGAAGGCGTCGACGGCCGCGAGGGCCTCGTCGAGCCCCGGGACGGTCTCCGCGAGCACGTCGATGCGCATCACGCCACCGCCCTGGTCGGCGGGAACCACTGCATCTCCGGCAGCGGGGCCGTGGTGGGGGCGAGTTCGAGGTAGGCGAGGTGGCGCAGGAAGCGGCTGAAGACCGGCGCCGCGGCCTGCTTGTCCCCCGGCGACGGGCGTGCGCTCGTCATGGCCGCCGTGATGCCCTGCGCGTCCGGCTCGCCGCCCGCGCTCTCCGCCTTGATGTAGCGGGCGACGCGCTCCGCGCCGTACTGCAGCACGGCCTCGACGATCAAGGTTCGTATGTGGTTGCAGAAACCGCCGCGCGCGCCGCCGCAGGGCCGGTTGTTGTTGGTGCTGCAGGTGTAGGCGTAGGTGCCGGCGGCGACCGACGAGACGTAGACCCGCTCGATGTCCGAGCCGCTGGACACCACGCCCTGCAGGCGTCCGTCGGCCAGTTCGACGAACGGCACCTTGGCGAGCTTGCGCGGCCGCGCGGGTGCCGTCACCCGTGCCGTGCTCGACCTCTCCCAATCTGACAACGCGCCATCTCCTGTGCAGCAGGGGGTATTCCGCGCCACATCGGCGGGACGTCAATGAACATATCCGCGATCACTGACAACGCCGTCCGGCCATGCACAGCCCCAGGTCAGGAGCCCTGTGGAGGGCGCGGACTCCGCATCACCGGGGTGAGGGGAGACCGCCGCGTTCCGGCAGCGGTGCGGTGATTCCCCAGCCGCGGGCGAGGAGCGCGTCGACGGCCGTCACGGCCGTCCGCAGCCGCCGCTCGTGCGGCCCGGTGAGCACCACGTACGGCAGGCCGCGGCGGTCGAGTTCGGCGCGGAAGCGGCCGGTCATCCAGGAGCGCAGGTGCTCGCCGTCGCGCAGCCCGTCGTCCTCGAAGGGCACACCGGCGTCGTCGGTGAGCAGCCACAGGTGCTGCCGGCCCCGGGCGGCGACAGCCTCGACGCGGGGATTGGGGCCGCCCATGTAGCGCTCGTGCCAGATGGTCGTGGCCATGGCGTCGGTGTCGCAGAACAGGACGGGCGACCCGGTGCGTGCGGCGGCGTCCTCCTCGACGAGCTGGCGCTCGGCGATGAGCTCGAAATCGTCCGAGTCCCAGGTGACTTCGTCGAACGTGGCGTCCGGCCGGGTCTCCAGCAGCCGGGCGTACTTCTCCTCGCTGAACGTGCGCCCGTACTCGGGCACCCACCGCGTCGTCTCCCACACCCCGCCGCGCGCCCGGTAGTGCTCCGCGAGGGCGCGGGCCATGGTGGTGGTGCCGGTGGACTCCGCGCCGACGACGACCACCCGGCGGGCCAGGGCCGCCCGTACCGGTGCGGCCAGGTGGTGCCAGCAGGCGACGGGGTCCTCGCGGACGGCCGTTCCGGAGACGGGGTGGGTCGTACGGCGCAGGTCGACCGTCACCGGCACCGCGCCGAAGCGGCGGGCGAGTTCCTCCCCGTAGGGCTCCGAGGTGAAGACGGCGTCGACGGGGTCCGGGACGGCTGCCCGGAAGACCGCCATGTGGGCGTCCCAGACGGCGGGGTCGGTGTAGTCGACGGGTATGTCGTCCACGGCGCCGACGACGTCGATGCCCGCCTCCGGGTGCACCTCGCGCATCCAGGCGACGCGCTCCGCGAGCGGGACGGACTCCACGGCGGAGGCGCAGACGAGCACGGTGAGCCTGCGGCACCGTGCGGCGGCGCTGCGGACGAGGTGGTGGTGGCCGGAGTGCGGCGGGTAGAACTTGCCGAGCACCAGCCCGTGGTCGAACTCGCTCACGCCGCGGCCTCCACCCGGGCCGCCACCGGGCCTGCGGTGCGGGAGGCGGCCTCGTTCCGCCAGCCGCGGAGACCGACGAGGCACAGCAGCAGGAAGCCGGCGTAGAGGAGCGAGGTCAGGTAGAGGCCCTTGTAGGCGTACAGGGGGATGTAGACGAGGTCCGCGGCGATCCAGAGGTACCAGGACTCGATCTTCTTCCGGCACTGGCCGTAGGTGGCGGCCAGGGAGAGCGCGGTGGTGAGCGCGTCCCAGAAGGGCACCGTGGAGTCGGTGGCCCGGTCCAGCAGTACGGCCAGGAGCACGGTGGCGACCGCCGTGGCCGGGGCCAGCACGGCCCAGGTGCGGCGGTCGGTGCCGCTCACCTCGAGCCGTCCCGCCGCCGATCCCCGGGCGGCCCAGGACCACCACCCGTACACGGCCAGCACCACGTAGACGACCTGCAGGGCGGCGTCCGCGTAGAGTCCGGCACCGGCGAACAGCAGGATGAAGAAGAGGTTGTTGGCGATGCCGACGGGCCAGTTGGCTATGTGCCGGCGGGCCACGAGCCACACGCACACCGCACCGCTGCCGAAGCCCAGGACCTCCACCCAGCTGACGGGGGTGTCCAGAAGGGTGAACAGTGGTTGCTGAAGCGGGGCGAACACATCCGCGAGAGCCACGGGACGACCTCCAATAAACGTCAGCTTGACGATAATGGGTCCACATGGCTGCGGCAAGGGAATTACCGGGGGCGGCGGCACGGGAGGGACCCCCGGACCGAGGAACCCGTGCCCGGCGCATTCAGCCGAGGCGGACTCCGCCGCTCGCCTCCCTGCGCGGCCACGGTGGGCGCGGGGTGATCGTCCACATGGACGGGACGCGACCGCGCACGCGGTCACGTCGGACCCGTCACACCCCGCGCAGCGAATTCTCGCGCCGGAAGCGGGCGGGGGTCGTGCCGAGGTGGGCCCGGAAGGCCCGGGAGAACGCGGACTCGGAGTAGTAGCCGACCTGGCCGGCGACGGCCGCGACGGTGGCGTCGGTGGTGGCGAGCAGTTCCGCCGCCGCCATCAGCCGTGCCCGGGTGAGGAAGACACCCACGGTCGTCCCGGTGTCCCGGGTGAAGTGGCGCAGGAAGGTGGCGCGGGACATGGCGGCCGTGCGGCTGAGCCGTTCGATCGTCCAGTCGGCTCCGGGGTCGTCGAGCATGCCTTCGACGGCCGACGCGATGCGGCCGTCGGCCGCCGCGGTCCACAGGGTGGTCCGTGTGGTGTCGCCCCGCGCGGTGCGCAGCACCATCGCCAGCAGCACGGTGCACAGCGCGGAGAGGATCGCCGCCGTGCCCTCGCCCTCGCGTCGTGCCTCACCGCGCATCAGGGCGCTGAGCATGCGCAGCACCTCGTCGCTCTCGGCGGACTGCCCGAAGGAGACGTGCACGGGGTCGGGCAGGCTCGAGAACAGCAGTGAGCCCGTGCCGGCGTCGAAGGTGTAGTGCCCGCAGAACAGGTCGATGACCGGCTCCGCGCCGTGCTCGCTACGGGTGGTCATGAACACGTCGCCGGCTGTCTCCGCCGTCCCCACCTGGTCGCCATCTCCGTCGGTGATCACCCGGTGCGTGGCGCCGCTCGGGATCATCACCACGTCGCCGGGGCGCAGGTCGAGCAGGACCGCGCCCACCTGAAGCCGGCAGGTGCCTTCCAGCAGCACGTGGAAGGGCGCCTCCCGCTCACCGTGGGTCGGCACCTCCATCCTGGTGCCGGCCCCGAGCAGGCAGCGCTTGTCGAGGTCGGCCCTGAGCCGGGCCAGGCGCAGCAGTCGGCTGACAGAGTCCACGGTGAGACTTTCGGGCAGGACAGTGAGACGTTCGAGTCTATTTGCACCGGTGGCCGGATCGCAGACTCGACGCATGGAGATCACCACAGCACTCACCGCGGACGTCCTGGTCATCGGCTTCGGCAAGGGCGGCAAGACCGCCGCCCACGTCCTGGCCGAGGCCGGCCGCCGCGTGGTCCTGATCGAGCAGTCCGAGAACATGTACGGCGGAACCTGCCCCAACGTCGGTTGCGTACCGACCAAGATGCTCGTCCACTACGCCGACGGCAAACGCCTCAAGGACGACGCGCAGGAGTTCTTCGCCCACTCGATCGCCGGCGTACGCGCGCTCACCAGTGCCTTCCGCGCCGGCAACTTCGAGGCGCTGAACGGCCGGGACACCGCGACGGTCATCACCGGCACGGCCCGGTTCGTCGATCCGTACACCGTCGCCGTCGGGGAGGGACCGGACCTCGTCACCGTCACAGCGCCCACGATCCTGGTCAACACCGGGTCGGAGCCGGTGATCCCCCCGATTCCGGGCCTCGCGAGCAGCTCCCACCTGGTCTCCAGCGCGGAGCTCACCCGCACGCCGAACCTGCCCGAGCGTCTCGTAGTCCTGGGAGGCGGATACCTCGGCCTGGAGTTCGCGGGGATCTACAGGCACTTCGGCACCGAGGTGACGGTCCTCGAAGCGGCCGAGCGGCTCCTGCCGCGGGAGGACGAGGACATCGCCGGGTCCGTCCGGGAGATCCTCACCGGCGACGGCATCCGCGTCGTCACCGGCGCGAAGGTCACCGAGGTGCGTGACAGCGGCGCCGTCTCCACCGTCGTCTACGAGAAGGACGGGCGGACCCGCACCGTCGAGGCCTCCGCGCTGCTGCCCGCCACCGGACGCCGGCCCGTCACGGACGGCCTCCGGCTCGACGCCGCCGGCGTCCGAACCGCGCCGAACGGTGCGATCGTGGTGGACGAGTACCTGCGCAGCAGCCAACCGCACATCTACGCACTCGGCGACGTCAACGGCGGCGAGCAGTTCACCTACATCTCCCTGGACGACGCACGCATCGTCCTGGACCAGCTCCTGGGTGAGGGCAAGCGCACCACGACTGACCGCAGGGCAGTACCCCACACCCTGTTCATCACACCCCCGCTCGCCACCGTGGGACTGACCGAGAGCCAGGCACGCGCACAGGGGCTGAACATCAGGGTCTCGCGGGAGAAGGTCGCGGACATCGTGGCCATGCCCCGCGCGTACACCGTCGAGGAGACCCGCGGCGTCATGAAGTTCGTCGTGGACTCGGACACCGACCTCATCCTCGGGGCCGCCCTGCTCAGCATCGACGCGCAGGAGATCATCAACACCGTCGCGCTGGCCATGCGGCACGACATCACGGCCACGCAGCTCCGCGACTCGATCTACACCCACCCGAGCTCGACCGAAGCCCTCAACGAGGTCTTCGACAAGGTCCTGCCCTGACCGGCCCTGGCCCGGCGCTCCGCCCGTGTCGGGGTGCGGGCGGGGCAGGATGCAACGACCGTCCGACCATGAGACAAATGGGACAGGCCCGACCCGCCTCCCAGAAGAGAAAGAACCATGCAGCAGAAGAACAGGCCCTTCGATCCCGCCGACGTCCAAATGCACGCCCGTGAACTCTCCGGCGGCGTGTACGCGGTCATGGCAGCGGACGTCGACGACACCGACCACACCGCGACCAACGCCGGTTTCGTCGTCGGCGATTCGGGAGTGCTGGTGGTCGAATCGCTGAGCAACGGCCGCCTGGCGTCCCAGGTCATCGGCGCGGTGCGCACGGTGACCCCGCTGCCCATCCGGTTCCTGGTCAACACCAGCTTCCATGGTGACCACTGCTTCGGGAACTTCGCCTTCCCGTCACAGACGGTGATCATCCACCATGAGGCGACCAAGCGTGTGATCGACGAGCGCTTCGAGCAGGACCGCGCCTTCATGATCGACCTGCTCGGCCCGAACGCCGGCATCGAGGAGGTGGTTCCCCGCTCCGCGGACCTTGCGGTGTCCGGGTCGTGCTCCGTGGACCTAGGGGGCAAGCACGTGGACATCGAGCACATCGGCTTCGCCCAGACCGACGGCGACCTGGTGGTCCGCATGCGCGAGGACGACATCGTCTTCGTCGGGAACATGCTGCAGGCGCCACCCCCGGCTTTCCCGTGGCTGCTGGAAGGGCGAGCCGACGAGGCACTCGCCACCTACCGGCGCCTTTACGACACCCTCGACGACGACACCCTGATCGTGCCGGGCCACGGCCGCACCATGCGCCGTGCGGACATCCTGCACTCGATCGCCTACCTCGAGGAGCTGACCGGCCTGGCACGGGATGCCCAGGACAAGGGGCTGTCGGACGACCAGGCCCGCGAAGCACTCGAGATGAAGGAATACAGCGGCTACAGCATGTACGAATCCATCCACCGACAGGTCAACGTCCCTGCCGTGCTGAACGCCCGATGAGCGGCGTGCGCGGGATCCCTGATACCTGACGGGCCCCGGTCCGGTCGCGACCGGGCGCGTCCCGTCCGGCAGCGGGAACGGCGGCGGAGGGGCGGGGTACGTGAGGCCACCGGCGCGCGCACGCAACTCAACGCGTGTGCGGCGTCGGCACGTTCGGGCCGACTCCGCTGCAACAGAACCCGGCCCTGTCCCCTGGTGCGAGTGGCAACGGCCGGGGTCAGCCAAAGAGACCACCCATACCCCAGGGGCACCCGACCCGGGCGCTGCACGGGATAAGATCCGGCGAACCGGATTTCGTCGTGGTCTCGAGGACAATGGCAGCAGTTCGGCATCGTAAAGGCAATACCTTTGCGATGCGATGCCGTCCCAAGAATGGCCGCAAAATCCTCATCCCGTAGCCGTCCATGGCTCTGACCAGGTGGTACTGGGCGCCCGTACGGAAATCCGCGTGCCGTGGTTGTCCGGATTTCGCGCACGCTCCCGTCGCACGCCGGACCGATTCCGAATTCCGGGTGGACCGCGCCCCGACGAGGCCTCCACTCTGCACATGGAGGCCCCTCGCCGTCGGGCTGCAACCCACGGTGAGTTTCCCGGGGCCGAGCGAGTGGCAACGAGTATGGGAGGTCCCTCGGCGTGCCGCCTGACACGCAAACACATCGTTCACCCACCGAAGAATCCCGTCCGAGAAGTCAAGGTGTCCGTCTGCCCACAGCGATCGTCGCCGTCCTGGTCGCGCTGGTCCTGGGATGCGTGCTTGCCCCGCGCATCCGGATCGACGTCCACCTCGCGGTACCGACGCTGCCGGCACTGATCGCGGCGGAGCTGATCCGCCGGCTCGTCCGTTCCTTCATCTCGCCGAAGGACCGGTGAGCACCGGGAGCACGAGCCTGCGCAGCGGCCACGCCCGCTGCGCACGGCGCACGTCCGGCACAATGCCCACGTGACCCTCGGATCCGGAACCCGCTACCGTGCCGCCGACCCGGTACGCACCACCCGTCTGGTCGCGGCCGCGGCCGCGGTGCTCACCGTCGGCGCGGGGCTGGCGCTCAGGGCCGTCGCGGACGGAGACGTGGCCAAGTACGGCGGAGACGCGCTGTACACCGTCCTGCTCGTCACGCTCGTCGTCCTGGTGGCGCCTCGGGTGACGCCCCTGACGGCCGCCGCAACCGCCCTGGCGGCCAGTTGGGCGATCGAGTTCCTGCAGCTCACCGACATGCCGGCCGAGCTATCCGAGCGCAGCGTCGTCGCGCGACTCGTGCTCGGTTCGACTTTCAACACGCCCGACCTGTTCTGGTACGCGACCGGCGCGGCAGCCGGATGGCTCGTCCACACGGTCGTGAACTCCTCCCGGCCGCACCAGGAGCCGGCGCGGTGATGACGTCCGCTGACGGGGCCTGTTCCTGCCGCACGTCGTCCCTACGAGCGGTATCGCTGTAACTGCGCCGGGCTCCGCTCACGGGCCGGGCCCGGGGCCGACCGCTCAGCGCCCCGCCACCAACCGCACCGCCATCTCCCGGGCCGAGGAGGGGATTCCGCGGACCGGCTCGCCGTACTGCGGGTGTGCCTGGTCGAGGGTGGGGACCATGGGCCGGGAGCGTTCCTCCGGTACGCGTTCGAGGACCGTCGTGCCCGTCTCCGCCTCCAGGGCCGGGGCGTAGCCGGCGGCACGCAGGGCGGCGAGGGTCTCCGTCGGGGGCGCCGTGGAGATCAGCACGGTCGGCGCGATCTTCCGCAGGCCCAGCTTGGCGAGGCCGCGCGCCTGGGCGACCTCCGCGATCAGGGCCGTGTCCTCGGAACGGATGCAGCACGCCGAACGCACGACCCGCAGCCTTCCGTGGCCTCGGGCGACGTCCTTGACCGTGTACGTCAGCGGCTGCGGGAGTTCCGTGCCCGGCCGGCGGACGGCGGCGAGGCGTTCGAGGATCTCGTCTGCGTCCCATCCCGCGTCGAAGGCCCGGCGCAGGGAGGCGGGTGTGATGCGCCAGACCACGGCGTGCCCCTCGGACTCGATGTCGCCGACCGCGGAGAGCAGCGCCGCCAGGTCGGGGGCGGGGGTGCCGGTGACCGTCGCCGTCGAGTCGGCCTGGAAGCGGGCCGTGGTGCTGGGGGCGGGCAGCGTCGAGCGCAGGGCTTCGCGCAGGGCGGCCACCGCCTTGGCCAGGGCCGGGCGCTCGGCCAGGCCCTCTCCCAGCCGGTCGGTGCCGTCGGCCGCCGGGTCGGCGTCCGCGCCGGGCACGGCAGGGTAGTGTCGGGCGGCCCCGGCGCCCAGGAGGCCGGCGACCGCGCGGCCGACTTCGGTGAGCGCGCCGTGGGCCACCAGGCCGAGCAGCTCCGCCTCGGCCAACGTGGCGTCGAGCCGCCCTTCCAGATCCTCGTCCTCGTAGGGCGCCATCAGCCTCGGGCGGAACCAGACGGCGCCTTCGAGGAGTTCGTCGCGTCCGTCGTCCCCGGCGGTCAGCCCGTACCCGTCCGGCACCGTGGCCAGCGCTTGCAGCACGCCGTGCCGCAGCGGCACCGCGTAGGGATCCTGGGGGCTGACCAGGGCGACCGGGGTCTCGTCGTCGTCCGGCCAGTACGTGAACACCAGCGGGACGACCGCCCAGGCCGCCGCCAGCGGCAGCAGCTTCCCGGCCGGGGTGGCCGCCGCCCACGCGTCGTAGCGTTCGCTGGGCAGCAGCCGCGCCGGACGCGGCGGAGCGGCGGGACGCCGTCGTCCCCGGCCGCGAGCGGCGGCTTCCTCCTCCTCGGCCCGGGGCGCGGCGAGGCCCGCGTTCACCGCCAGGTCGAGCCACAACCGGGTGTGCTCCTCGCTCGTCCCGGCCGCCTTGGCCAGCCTCTTGGTGTCGCGTACCGCGATCCCGCCCGCCTTGCGCACCGCCACCGGATGCGCGGCCAGTTCGCGCAGCACCAGTTCCGCACGCCATGCGGCGCCCCCCGCCGCCACCGCGCCCCGGTCCGCCCAGTCGCGGGGCAGCGGTGCGACACACGTCAGCGGCTCCGGGTCCAGGCTCGGCGCGGGCGCGGGCTGTTCCCCGCGCAGTGCGTGGCCCACCTCGTACGGCAGTTCCACCAGATCCCTGCCGACCGGCACCACCATGCCGTGTTCCGCGAGCCAGTCGGTGCCCTCGTCCCCGCTGCCGCCCTCGCGGAACGTGTACTTCTGCTCCGGCCCGGCGTGCCCGCCGTACCGCGAGACGAAGCAGTGCGTGCGCAGCAGCGGCGGTCCCTGCAGCATGTTGCCGAGCAGTTCGTGGGACGCCGCCGGGGCGGTGGCCACCAGTTCACGGACCCGGCCGGGGTCCTGGAGCAGGGCGCCGATCGCCGCCTGCGCGTCGGCGCGGGTGCGCTGCTCGATGCCGAGGGCGGCGGCGATCCGTTTGATCTCCGGCGCGTTGTACGCCTGCGTGAGCAGCAGGTCGGCGGGCCTTCCGTAGCCGTCCATCCGGGCCGCCCACAGGTGCAGCATCGGCGGCAGCGCCAGTTGGCCGCGCGGAGCGGGGAGCAGCAGCGCCCGGTCCCGCAGCCGTTCCAGTGCCCGCCTGGTCGACTCGCGTGGCGTGCCGCCCTGTTCGAGCCAGTCCAGCGCCTCCGCCTCGGGCACCAGCCGGGTGTAGGGGTCCAACGGCGGCGGAGCGGGACGCCAGGCGTACGCCTGCTGCTCGGCCTCGGGTACCGGCCCGTACGTCTCCAGGGCCCGGGCGGCCACGCACGCCAGCAACTGCGCGTCGCCTCCCGTCCCCGCGGCGACGGCCCGGTCCACGGAGTCGTCGGTGAGGAGGTGCTCCGCGAGTTGCCGGAACGTGGTGAGCGGCGTGTAGCCCGCGGCACGCGGCAGTTCGCGCTCTTCCAGCAGGACGGTCAGGCGCTCGGCGGAGAGTCCGGTGAGCCACTTCTCCAGGGCGGTACGTACATGCACCCCCTGAGCGTAGAGCGGTCCGCGTCCGCCCGACGGCAGCTCTTCCCGATGCCCTTCGGCGGTGCCGAGGGAGGCGCGGGGGGGGGGGGGCGCCCGCCCGCCCGGCCGCGGCGGCCCCCCGGGCGGCGGGGGACCCGGCGCCCAGCACCACGCCGCCGGGGGATGGG
>NZ_JBHYMQ010000046.1:0-42166 GCF_042742985.1 Streptomyces sp. NPDC058864
GGCCGAACCTCTTCAACCGCCTCGACAGAGGCAGTCACGTCGCTCATCAGGTGTTCTTCCTTGATCGGGAGTTACACCGTTCTTTTTACAGTCCCTACGCAACGTCAACGCGGGCGCCAGGTGCGAATCTCCAGATGAGTGATGTGGGCGTCGGCCTGGATACGGCCGGTCTCGACAAGCCACTGGTGGACTGCGGCGGTGACATCGCCCGCGGCAGCATCCACGCGGCGGGCGAAGTTGACGGCGTCGAAGCCGCCGGTGGAGGCGGAGCCGTAGGAGCGTTCTTCGGTGTGGTCGATGCGCTGGATGACGTCGCGGCGGATGCCGGGTGAGTCGGTGCGGCTGCCCGAGGGGTGGAGGTAGCCGGTTTTCGGCATGCGGACGGTGAAGGCCAGGCGCAGTCCTTGGCGGGCGGCTTCGGCGATCAGGGGTCGTAGGCGGGTGGAGCCAGAGGCGATGGCTTGGGTGGCGACGCGTCCGGTGCCGGTGCCCGTGGGAGTGATGAGGACGGCTTTGCTGCGGACGCGGGCTCGGGCGCCGGTTTGGGTGGTGCGGCGGGTGATGAGGGGGGCTGCGATGCGGGTGAGTTCGTCGAGGTCGGTGATGCCGCCGGTTTGGACAGCTTGGAGGGCGCGGGTGAGTGCGGGGACGAAGGCTGCGCCTTTGCCGCGTGTGTAGAACTGGGAGACCAGGGAGGGGTCGCGGGTGATGATGCGGGCGATGTCGCGTTTGGTGTAGCCGGCGGCCTGGAGTTGGTCGGCGAGGCGTGCGGCGTCGTTGAGCTGCGGGGCCGTGGGGCGTCGGCGGGGCGGCATCAGGCACCACCCGCAGTGGCGGCGGCGAGGGCGGTGCGGCCAGCGTCCCGGAGCGCGAGGAGTTCTTCCTCGGTGGTGGGGGCGGCCAGGGGGCCGGTGAGGTGGCCTTTGAGGAGGTAGTCGCCGGGCTGGCCGTGGTAGGGCCAGTGTTGGGGCTGGGTGAGATAGATGGCGTCGGTGCGGAAAGCGACGACGGTGCCGGGGGGTGCGTGGAGGGCGCCGACGTGGGTGTCGTCTTCGCGCATGCGCATGGTCAGCAGGGAGGCACGGGCCCCGGACCAGATCGCGGCGGCCCATTCGGGGTGGGCGTAGGGGTCGCGGGCGAATCCGGTAGGGCGTTGCCAGGTGATGGTGTGGTCGTCAAAGCCGATGATTTCGGCGTCTGTGGGGACGTCGCGTTCCAGGTGGCGGGGGGTGGTGCCGGTGACCATGCGGGGGCGTTGGGCGAAGGAGCCGATGCCGTACAGCAGGATGGCGCGCACGGCGCGGGAGGCGAGGGTGGCGGCTTGGCGTTGCTGGTCGTCGGCGTGGAGGTCGGCGATGGCAGCCAGGCGGGACCAGCATTCCTTGAGTTTCTTCGACCAGTCGTCGAGCGGCTTGCCGTCTTCCCACAGCAGGCCGTCGAGGATTTCGATCTTCCACGGCTTGAGGGGGTTGGTGAGGGCGGCGTAGACCTCGGGGCCGCCGGCCCAGGTGGTGAAGGTGTGGCCGGGGGTGCGGGGGTAGTGCCAGGCGCGCTCTCCGGGTGCGGGGGCGGGCAGCAGGCCGACGTGGCCCCAGCCGTCGGGCACGGTGGCGCGGATCTGCCAGTGGCCGCAGCCGAACAGAGCCTTGATCTGATCCTTCTCCGGCCAGGCGGCGAACGTAGCAGCAGTGATGCGACGGGGAGTACCGACCGGGGACTTCCAGGTGTGCTTGGCGTAGGCGAAGGTACGGTCGTACTCCACCAGGCCTGGCAACTGTGAGGGGACGGCGGGCGGGGTCAGCAGTTCAGTGCGGCCCTGACCGGCGGTGGCGTGAAGCAGGCCGCGCAGTTCCTCGGACAGCACGGGATAGCCCTCGGCGAACTGACCGCGGGCAGGGATGGTGCGGGTCCACAGGTCCCGGCCGGTCTGCGACGGGGAGCCCATGACGACGGCGTCCGGCCAATGGGACCGCAAGGCCTTCCACAGCAGCACGAAGGCGTCCCGGACGACGGCGGGGCTGACCGTGCCGGTGTCGAACCACTCCCCCACCGACCGGATCTCCACGTGCTGTTCGCCGTTCTCGCGCTGGTAGCGGCCGACGGGGTTACGGGCGTGGACGAAGTGCCCGGCCATCCGGTCCCGGCCGCGACCGGTGTCGGTCCGCCACCCGTCAGCGGGGGCGTTCAGCCAGGCTGCGACGGCATCCTTCAGGTAGGGGTAGCGGTCGGCGTCACGGTGCCACGGGTCGCCGGCAGTGATGTAGATCCGCTCCACACTCTCCGGCACAGCGTGAAAGACCTGCTGAAGGATTTCGCCAGCCGAGGCAGTTTTCAGCTCCAGGCGCAGGGTCTGATCGCGGTGAACCAGGATCCCGCTGGCGGCATCCAGGAAGACGGTGGAGCGGACCTGCTGCGTGAAGTTCGGCCGGGTAGAGGCAAGTCCGCTGGTGTGGGCGAACCACCGGTCGCCATCGGGACCCGCGGGGATCGACGGCAGGACCCGCGGCTCGGCGACAACATCGGGGACAGCCGGTGCTGCGGCTGCAGGCTGCGGCTCGGCGGGGGCAGCGGGACGCGGCAGGCTTGGGGCGACGGCTCCCGCAACGGCAGCAGGCTCGGTAACGGAAGCCGGATCGGCAGCAGCCTCGGTAGGCGTCTGCGGTTCGCTAGCCGCCGGAGTCGGCGTGGCCGTCTCCGAGACAGCCGCCTGCTGAGTGTCGGGCTCGGCTGCGGCAGCCGCGGTGGCAAGGCCCTCTGGGGCGAGGGCGGGGGCGATCGCTACGACGTCGGCGACGCTCAGCCCGGCCGCAGGCGCGATCCGCTCGGCCTTGGCCTTGTCGTAGCCGGCCATCGCGGTGATCTGCTTGTCCCGTGCGGCGGTGAGCTTGGTCAGGGCGGCCTGCGCCTTCTTGATCTCATCGCGCAGGGTCCGTAGCTCACCCAGAGCGGCGGTGTAGGTCTTGGAATCCATCACATTCCCTCACGCAGACAGATCAGTTGACCAGGCCGGAGCCGGTATGGACGTAGGCGATCGCCCCGCCGGAGTCGGAAAGCAGGCGGGTGCCGAGCAGCAGATCCGCCACCTCACGGTCCTTCGCGGACATGGCGGTGAGCTGTTTCACCGGGGTCGCCAGGTCGGTCAGATACCCGGCCAGCACCGCCTCGGGGAAGCCGTGCCGTCCACCGTGGTCCCTCTCGTAGACATCCAGGCCGGTCAGGACCGCCACCACATATCCGGACAGGGTCACCGGCAGCACTCCCCCGGCCGCGACGCTCGCCGCGTCGCACCGCCACCAGCCGCGCAGTGCTGCCAGCAGATCGCGCGGGGACAGCGACGCGGCAAAGCCGATCCACTCACGGTCCTCTTCCAGAGCGCGCTGGGCGACGTCCACGCGCAGCACTGCTATCTCCGCCACATCAAGTCGCTCCAAGGGAGCCTGGGCGCGGTCACGCAGGGCCTGGACCGTCTCCAGCGGGACCATCACCCGCACCCCCCGCCGCGAGAGCCCTGGCAGGAGCTCGGCGTGGATCAGCCGGCGGAACGTCGTCACCGCGCAGTCCAGCTCCGCCGCGGCCTGCCCCGTCGTCAACAACACTCTTACAACCCAACTCCGATATCTGATGACGGATAGAAGCTAGTGACGAACACCACACTGTGTCAAACCAACCCTGCTGCCCCGTCAGGCCCTTGGAGCCACGTCACACCTCGCATGTCGTGCAGGCCGTGGTGACCTGCGTAGATCGGCGGATAGAGCCGAGCGCGCCCTGTCGGCCACGAGCGCGCACCGTCAAACTGGGTCCATGAGCGGGTTATGGAACATGCTGGCGGCGCCCGGCGGAGCAGTGGCGACCACGTTGATCGGTGTCTTCGTCGGCAGCATGGTCAGCAGACGCGCTCAGGACCGGCATTGGGTCCGGGAACAGCAAGCGGCTGTTTGCGCGCAGGTGCTGCGGGAGTCGTCCACGGTTCTGGTGGATCTCAGCGACATGGAGTCGTCCCGCCCCGAAAGCGTCCCACAAGGCATCGTCGTGCCGACCACCATCGACTGGCGACCGTGGAATGAAGCCTTGAGCATGGTGAATCTCGTCGCCGACAAGGACATCGCAGAGGCGGCCCATGCCCTGGACGAGCAGATCTGGCGTGTCCACATCGCAGTCAAGCGCGGCCTGACCCCCAATGACGACTGGATCGCGTTGCGCTCGCGCATCATCGCCGCCCAGGGCGACTTCATCACTGCCTCTCGCCGTCGCCTGTCCCTGGCAGGGGAGCCACTCCCCCGGCTATCTGGCAGGCCAGCCCCAGACGACCCTGTCTGGAGCAGCTGACGAGCCCGCACACCGCAAACAGATCGTGTCGAAGGACAGACCTTCCCGCCGCGGCCTGCCAGGCGGAGCCGCCCAATCGACCGCCGGCCATCGCCCGTGCAAAAAAGGCCCGGAGCGGACAACCGGCGCATAGCTGATCCGCTCCATAGGCCGGGTGTAGTTGCAGATCATTGGGACGGCGCGGCTAGGCAGTCAGGTATGGACTGCCCCGCTTTGGCCATTGGTTTCAGAGCCCGCGAATGCTCTGACCGCCCCAGCCGTCCCGCGGGTGAAGGGCAAGGCCGTGGCTCCTAAGATCAGCGTCGCCCTCGCGGGTCCGCCTCTTTGGTGACACCCGGCGCTTTGCGATCATTTTGGAGGTTTCCGTGTCGTCGCGTATAGGTCCTGCCCAGGTTGGAGACGCCACCCGAATAGGCCGCTACCGGATCGTCGGCCGCCTCGGCGCCGGCGGCATGGGTGTCGTCTACGCAGCGCTCGACCCGGACGGTCACCGCGTCGCCGTGAAGGTCATCCATGCCTCCTACGCCGGCAATGACGAATTCCGGTCCAGATTCAGACGCGAGGTAGACCTGTCCAGACGCGTGACCGGGCCGTGCCTGGTGCCCTTGCTGGATGCCGACCCCAACGCGAGCACTCCGTGGCTGGCCACCCAGTACACACCTGGCCCCTCTCTCGACCAGCACATCAGCGTGGCCGGCCCCCTCACCGGGGCGCGGCTGTACGCACTGGCGGCAGGCACGGCGGCTGGGCTGTCGGCGGTACACCAGGCCGGGGTCGTCCACCGTGATGTGAAGCCGGCGAACGTCATTCTCACCGACGCCGGTCCGCGGGTTCTCGACTTCGGCATTGCTCACGCGCTTGACGGCACAGCCGTCACCCGCACCGGTGTCATGACCGGTACGCCCGGCTGGATCAGCCCGGAGCAGTACCGCATCGGGGTCAGTAGCAGCGCCGCGGACGTATTCGCCTGGGGTGCCCTGGTCGCCTATGCCGCGACCGGGCGTCTGCCCTTCGGTGTCGGCGCGGCCGACGTCGTTGCTTTCCGGGTGCTGTCCGAGGACCCCGACCTGGACGGCATACCTGCAGATCTGCGGTCCCTGGTCGGGCAGGCTCTTGCCAAGGAGCCCCAGGACCGTCCCACGGCGGGTGATCTGGCCGAACAGTGCACGGCCCTGCTCGCCGCCCAGGCCACCCATGTTCTGGCCGCTGACAGTCAGCACCCGGACACCCTCGTAGCTGATCTTGTTGCCGCGCACTGGGACATGCCCACCGTCGACGATCCGGCATGGACACTCGCTCAGCGACGCCGGTCCCGTCGCCGCCTGATCCTGATGGCCACCGCCGGAGTAAGCGCCTTCGCTCTCACCTCTGGCGGCGCGTACGCTGCCCTCAGCCCCCACCCCTTCTACGCTTCGGCCGCCGTCACCACCACGCCAACTGTCTCGGCATCCCACGAGAAGGTGGCTGCGCCCGCCAGCGCATCGCCGAGTCACACCGCCACGCCCTCAGCGACGGCCGCGGACCTTGCAGCCTCCACGAGTGAGACCCCCACCGCACTGGCAGCTTCCACCACCGCCCGGCCCCGGCCCGCCTACACGGCGACGGACGAATCCCAGCCCATCATCGACGACTGGCTCGCCGCCCGCGATCCCGTCACCGAGGACGAGCAGGCCGTCGCCCGGGAGATCACCAGCCGTACCGAGCGGGAACTGGACCAATGGGGACCGCAAGCCAACGTGTTCGTCACGTTCAACGGCCCCAAGCAAACGGTCTACGTGGCCTCGAATTTCGCTCCCGACTGGACGGACGCGGACGTCGCCTCCTTTACTCGCACCGCGCGTGCCCACGCCTGCCAGGTCCTCTTCCACCGCCTCCAGACTGAGCCGGCCACGTGGCCCTACGGCCGCTACATCATCGTCTGGCCCAAGACCGACGATGACGCGTCCATAGAGACCTACGGCGAAGCCACGTCGATCGAATCCTGCACAATCTAGCTCCGAGCCCTTTCTCCTGCCCGACGGGTCGGGCGGTGCCGGACGATCCGGCGCCGCCCCAGACATCGTGGTATCCCCGTGGCCAACCACCACTCCGATCTCGCCCGCGCCTGCATCGGCACGGTGCACGGTCACAGCTCTGGATGAAGCTTTCGGCTGGTACCGGAGCGTTTGATGTCCAGACTGAGAAACGAAGTCAACGGAGTCCCGCTGTTCCAGAAGCCAAGTAGGTCAATGTCGATGAGCGTCAACTGCTGCTTGGCTGCGAACTCTCGGGCTGGCCGGGTGTACTTGCAGGAAGCGACGAAGACCGGCACGTCTGCCCCGTGCTCCGCTCGAGCCGTCCCGTTGAACGTCTGGATGTCGCGGCTGCCGACCGAACGGTGCCGGGCGTAGCGCTTGCACTGGATCACGAGTTTCCGGCCATCGGGCAGGTAGCCGATGACGTCGGCGCCCAGGTCGCCCGCGCCGCCGACCCGCCGAACGTTGGTGCAGCCGTCCCGGCGGCACAGCATGGCCACGTATTCCTCGAATTCGTGGTCGTTCATCCGCCAGACCGCATCCAGCGATTGAACGGCCTGTACGCGGGCCTGTTCAGCCAGCCGGATCCGTTCGGCAGCAGCCTCCCGGCGGCCCGCCCGCACCAGCCCGGCAACCACCACAGCTGCAACCACAGCGGCTAACGCCACCACCACCCAGACCACAACCATGACCCGTCCCCTCCCCCGGCGCCGGCTCCGCGCCCCTCACGCTCCTCTCCCCATCCCAGTCCCGGTCTATCCCAGGCACGACTGGGCTGACCACGGCTTCGAGACAGCGCCGACTCCCCTGGTGGAGAGGCTTGTGCTGTGTAGTCCGGGGATGCGGTTCTGCGTGTGTGCCCGGCCGATCTCGTGGATGCTCGCGTGTTTCAGTGCCCGCTTTCGTCGGGTGTGACGCTCGTCCAGATCAGGGCATCCGAAATCAGCTCAGCCCGTCACCGGGCCGTTTCTCTTCCGGTGATGCATCGGGCCAACCAGCTCCATTCCCATCCGACTTCAAGCCACCAGCTCAGTGGGGGAGGGCCGGGAAAGGCGGCAAGAGGCTGCTGTTCCAAGGACGCTGCCCACACTGATCAATGCCCTCCATACCGCTCCGCGGGGCACAACAAGGCTGCCCTGGGAGGCTCGATATGAGGTGTTCGCATACGGCAACAACGCACATTGACTCTCGGGTAGGTACTATCCGGCAGCAACACCCGATACTCGAGGAAGCGGCTGTCGTGTCCAACAACACCATTCAGGACCGGTATGCGACGCGTCTCGCAGAGGACCTGGACAACAACGCCAACGAGCAGGAAAAGGTCCGCGTGCAGTTGGCGGACCTCCAGAGCCGGCTGACTCAGCTCGAACAGGAGTGGGCGTGGCTGACCCAACTGCAGGGAACGGTGGCCGGTGCGCCAAACGCGGCTGCGCCGGAGCAACCGGCCGGTGAAACGTCTGCCGGCGTTTCGGCCGACGAGCCGGAGGTGACGCCGGCGGTCCAGCCAGTGCCCCGTCCGCGCGGGCGGAAGAAGCCGGCCGGTGAGCCGGCGGCCCGCAAAACCGGGAAGAAGACGACGTCTCCCAAGGACGGCGGGAAGCCGAAGCCCGGCAGCTCGCGGTCGAGCAAGGAGCCGACACTGCGCAGCCTGGTCGTGGACATACTGGCCGCGAGCAGCGAACCGCGTATGGTCAGCGAGTTCGTCGACGCCCTGGCCAAGCAGCACCCCGATCGCGCCACGCCGAGCGCCCCCGTGGTGCGCAACACCTTGGAGTCGCTGGTAGCCAAGGGCCTCGCCGAGCGTGCCCGCCAGCAGGGCAGCGTCTTCTACAGCCCTGTCGCGTCGCCCGCGACCGGCGCCGGTAACGCGGTGGAGGCAGCATCGTCCGAGGCCGCAGAGCCCGTCCCGGCATCGGCCTGACCTCAAGCCCTTGTGGCAGGAGGCGGTGCGTCTCCTGCCACAGGCGTGACATCCGCCGGCCCTGGCCCAGTTTGCTTCTTCTCAACTCCCTCTTGCTTGCTCGATAGTTGAGCCCCTGGATACGCCGTTCGCGGGTGCCTTGGCAGGACGAGCCGCCACCCAGGGGCATTTGAAGTCCGTTGGGTCTGCGGCAAGTCATGAGCAGCGCATGACCCGGGCAGGATGGGGATTCGCTGTGCAGTGGACGGATAAAGCAGAAGCCTTCGCCGCGGTGATAGGAAGCGCGGTGGCACTTGTCGGGCTGGTCAGCGTGGTGGTGCAACTGCGGCACCTGACAGAGGGCTTACGCTCCTCCGCCCGCCAGGCGACGTACGGCATCGGGGTCCAGATCAAATTGACCCTGATCGAGTACCCGCACCTGCGGCCGTTCTTCTTTGACGATGCGCCGGTCCCGGCCAATCATCCGGACGCGAGCAGGATCGCCTCGCTTGCCGAGCTCTACTGCATCTACTTCCAGGAGATCATGGAACAGTCCCACAACGTGAGTCCTCGCAACCGTGCGGCCTGGCACTCTCTCGTTCGGTCCATGTATGAGACGAGTCCCCCTATTCGCCTGCAGTTCGAGCGGCGACTGTCCTGGTACGCCACGGAGCTCCGTGAGGTGGTTGAGCGTCTTCGGCAAGAGCAGGGGCAGGGCGCGTCCGCCCCGGGTGGAGAGCAGCCGTCGGATGGCCTCGCTGGCCACCCGGGTCACACTGCCGGCCAGCAGGCCCCGTGAAGGATCACTGTGCGGCGTACGGTGGCCGGCGCCTGTAGGTCGGCCTCTGGCATCGCTGCTGCAAGCCGGGTCCCACGGATGCGGGTGCCCGCGCGAACTGTGAAGCGGCGGTTCGCAGCCGGCCGCCGCAGTAGCAGCCGGCGGGGTGGGTCAGAGCGAGGGGCTGGCATGACGCCAGGCCCCCGCGATCGCTCGAGGGGACCTGGCCCTGCACGGACGGGTTATCCGAATGGCATCCGCGCACCGGCCATGCGGCCATCAGCGAGGTTACCCATGCCGACATGGGCCAGGACCGCCGGGGGCCCGCGAAGGCCGGGCTGGTGGATCATTGTCAGGAAGCCCGGATCCGGCTCGGGTCTACGCTCCCGGCTCGCGCATACGTCCCGGAGACTCTTGGGGTGTCAGCGTGAGAAGCGACGACCTGCATGCTGCCGCCGCCCTCGCCTCCGGCCCGTGCAGTAATCCATGCCCGTACCTACGCAACCTGCTCGACCGGGCCAACCAGCACGATGTCGACCACACCTGGGTGCGGCTCGGGGAACAGCTCCTTGTCGGGGCATTCGCTCATGGCCGGATCAGCGGCGCACCGCGTGGTAGGTCACTGCGGAGGAGGAGACCTTCTTTCGTTGTTTTGGGAGGTCAGTCGCGGACCATGCGACAGGGCTCTCAGTTGTCACCTTCGCCGTTCTGTACCGCCTCCGCAGCCCGTCGGATGCGGGCCAGTTGACGCTCGTAGCTCAGGCTTCCCTTTCGGATCGCCGCGGAGATGTCACCGTGGTAGCTCTCAGCGATCCGGATGTACCCCGGGGATGCCTCGGAAAGGATCAGGGCAGCGAGCATGGTTTTCGTCAGGTGTGGCTTTCGGGGGATGGAGGTCATGTCCCAGACGATGGCGTGGCCGGTGACGGTGTCAAGGCTGATCAGATCCGGCCTGATATCGCCAACGACGCTGTCTAGTACGTCGGAGCCCAGAGTGCGGAACTCGTCGAGCATGCCGCGGGCCTTGAGGAAGTCTGCCACCTTCTGATCGGGCAGCGGCACATTGATGCCGGGCATTTGACGGAAGGGAGTGTCGATGTGGTGTGCTATTTGAGGGGCGCTCTTGGCGGTGATGGCCTCGAGGAGTTCGAACAGTAGGGTGTGGCGGCGCGTTCCGAGTTGCGGTGTCATCGGTCCTTGGCTGGGAAGTTGCTGGGCGACGTACTCGGTGAGCTGGTCCATTCGCAGGCCTTCTAGCGGATCGATCGCGGTCTCGAGTTGGGCTGCTGCCTCCCCGATGTTCGCTGCCGCTAGTTGGTCGAGCCGTGCAAGTGCGGCATCAATCTCGGCCTCTGTCAGGTCGGCGAAGGGTAGCTGTCCCAGTACTTCCCCGGAAGGGGAGGTCACCACGAGGTCCGTGCCGGCGCGTTCGAATGCCGTCCCCGAGGGGGTGGTCCAGCGGGCCAGCCGCTGTGTCAGCGCTGCCTTCACCGCGGCAAGGTCCACGCGTGAGAGCTTCTGGACGATGGAGCGAACGCTGGTTCGTGCAAGCGCTCGGCCGACAGCGGTAGCGGCACGGCCTGCTTTTGCGAGCTGCCCGGGCAGCTCGACCAGGGAGTGGGCCAGGTCGATCACCGAGGTGACGGCCGAGCCGAGTTCGGCGCCGGCCAGGAAGTACTGCCGGCGGGCCAGCGCGCGGGTCCAGTCCTGGAACCACTGTTCACCGAGCGATTTGGCGATCTGTGGTTCGGTCAACAGCTTGAGGAGGGCGGCGGTGAACTGCTTGGTGTCCTGGACAAGCGTGTGGTCCCAGATGGATCCGGTGATTGCTTGTAGTGCCTGCAGGAGGTCTGCGGGCATGCTGAGCATCTGAGCGCCTGCACCAGTGAGGAATCCGGCGAAGAGGTCGATGCTGTAGCGCGGATCGTAGGCGGTCACGCTGTCGAGGAGCATGTCGGCGGTGACCCCGCGTTGCACCAACAGGTTCCAGACGTCGTCGTACACGGCGAAGTCGAAGAATTGCTGGAGCAGGCCGTCGCGGTCGAGTTGTTGGCGTAGCTGGGCCAGACCGGCGTCGTTGCTCGGCCAGTCTCGCAGCACCACCTCCATGAGGCTTCCCAGCCCTGGACCGGGGCCTCGCCGCGCGGTTTCGGCGATCTGGGTGTAGACCGGATTGGCGGGAGATTCCTTTGACGCAGCAACGTCCGGGGTCACAGCTGGCAGGCGGGGACCGCTCAGTAGCTCACTGTACGGTGGCGGCGCTAAGACGCTGGGTGGGGCTTTTGCGGGTACAAGCGGTGGGTCGAGGAGCTGTGGGTAGGGGGCGTGGGCCGCGCCGGCCTCCTGGCCGGCGATCGGGCCGGCGACGATGACTTCCTCTTGCCAGACGTCCTGCGGGTATTCGGTCACCGGGGCGCCGCGTGCCGCAGCGTCCTGGAGTACGGCGTCGGCCGTGGTGGTCTCGACTGTGCCGGTGATGTAGTCGGGCTCAAACTCCACGCGCCGTGACGGCTGCGAGCTGGGAACTGCCACGGTGTCGCTCCGCCCTTCGGGAAGGGGTTAACCGGACTGGCCGTCCAGGCGAATCCGCACAGCGTCGCTGGTGGGCTGCAGGGCAGCGAGGGCTGCCAGGCGCTCTTTGCCGTCCGCGATCCCCTCCAGGGCTTCGATGAGTGCCCTGGTTTGCCGGTTGGCCAGGAGTTTCGCTTCTGCGTCGGCTTCCTGACTGGCCATGGCATATACGTCCAGGGCGTCGGCCTGTCCGAGGAGTGCTTCAACGACGACGCTGTCTGTGCGTAGAACGATCTCGTCCTTCTTCAGCACCACGCCGGGCACTTGGTCGGCTTCGTCGTCCTGGCCGAGGGGTGCGCGGTTGAAGCGGTAGGAGAGGTGAGGCGATGGTGCGGGGAACTTCTTGGTCTGCTGATCGATGGTCGCCGCGCCCTTGGTCCAGGACTGGCCGTCGTCGGACATGGTGAAGGTTTCCAGCACAGGGAGGGGGGTGTCGCTGTGGTCGAAGACGATGCTGACCAGACCGAGGATGTGCTGGGCGACGGCGTCGGCGGTGGTGGGTTCGAGCAGGGAGTGCAGGAACCCGTGGAGGCCGGAGAGCGGTGTTTCTCGCCAGCTGCCGGGCTGGCCGTTGGTGAAGCCGACCGTCACCTCGGTGAGGTGGACCTTGGTGGTGTAGCGCTGGTTGAGTTCCCGGAACACGAAGTTCAGTGCGCGCCGCAGATTGACGTTCCGGATGACACGCTCGGTGCTCTCCTCGTTCTCCGTCTTGTCGGTGTGCTCACTGCTTGAGGTGACGGTGGTGTCGCGTTTGCTGGATGACTCGGCCGCGTGTTCGCGGGATGCGTCGTTGACCTGCTTGGCGAACTGCTCCCGGCCGGAGTGGTATTGGCCGCTTCCGCCTCCCGACACGCTGGCCGATCCCCATCCCCAGCCGGCGGAGACCTTGGCTTCGGCGTGCCATTCCTCGCTCTTGGACTGGGAGGCCTTGTCCGTGGTTTCGTTGACGACCTGGCTGTGGAACCGGCTGCGGGCCTCCTCGGATGCGCTGTCGAAGACGCTGGAGGACTCCTTGACCGATGCCTCGCTGGATCGCCAGTTGCGGATCCTCAGGGTCACCTGTTCGCCGGGTAGCAGCGTGTAGGTCTTGACCGTTCGCCCCAGACCGTAGTCACCGGCGAAGGAACTCAGGGCAAAATGCTCGACGAGGAACAGCGCCGGTTCGAATCGTTCCTCGTCGGGGGTCTGCTCGGTGCCGTCGGCAGCCTCACCGGACGGGCTGGCCTGAGGTATCAGCAGCTTGCCTTCTCGCAACCGATCACGGAACTGCTCGAACAGTTCAGGCAGGCCCCACGGTCCCAGCACCTCCGGATCCACCGGAGTCAGTCCGGCCGTCCGGGCCGGGGAGCGAAGTGCCGGAATAGGCGGGGCAGCGGGGGTGTGAGTTGCTTCGAACGACGTGATCCGGTCACCTCGAATGCCCTGGGCACGGGCGAGGCGTACGAACAGGCTCTTCGCTTTGATCTCGTCGAAAACGAATGCGCCGCCCGTGGACTGCCACAGGCCTACCTCGGCAACCAGATCGACGCCCGACCCCTTGGCGCCGTCGTTCCAGCTCGTGTCGGCAACGTCAAGCCCGTCAAGTTTGAGAATGCGGCGGCCCCGCTGCTGTCCAGGAAGGGGCACGTCATACGTGATGCGCGCAGCCTTCCTTCCGTCGTCGGCCGCGCCGAACGCAATGATTTCCTTGGCAACTCCTGGATCCGTCCCCATGGCGCCCCCCATCGTCACGGTGTCGGCTCCCCACGTTAGCGAGCAAAGTTGCCTGCGCCTCGAGATTCCGCAAATCGGTGTATTCACATCCGTATGCCTCCATCACCCCTGTCACTGTGGCATCGAAACGCGGACAGGCTTCACGCGGATGAACCCGGAACTCACTCCGGCCACAGGGGCGGAGCAGCCTGCGGCGTTGGGTTGTGGACGGTGCCACTTGGGCCGATGGCCTACGAAATCGCTGGGTTCGCGGTCAGTAGTAGAACTCCAGGTAGTCGATGTTGGTAAGGCTGACCGATTGGAGGGTGGTCGTCCTCGCATGCTTGAAGTAGGACACGGCAAGGGCGTCAGCAAGAATGCGCTGCAACTCCTGCTCGTCGGCTTGGCGATGCCGGGCGTCGAAGAGGAGTCGCGGGTAGGGGTTCTTGAGCTGGACTGTCAGGAAGCGAAGGCGGGGGTCGTCGCTTGACCCTGCAGCGACCGTGAAGCCGAACCATGCCCGGAAGGCGATCGTCATCTCTCCGTCGTGCCGGATGATCGCGGCATGGGCTTGTTGGCGGACGCGTGGCTGCCAGAGGCGTACTACTTCGCGTTGGACAGATCGCTGGAGCTGGGGGTCGCCGATCCGGCGCTGTTGCAGTGCCTGTTCCAGGGTGTTGGCGGTGGTACCGAGTCGGGCAGCAAGCGCCTTGGGATCGTGGCCGTTGCGCCGAAGCAGAAAGCGTAGGCGTGCCCGGTCAGATCGGGGCGGCTGCTGGGTCCAGTGCCGGGCGTCGGCGAGGTCGAGTGCTTCCTGGACGGTGGTGGCGCTGTAGTCGATCGTCATGGCTTCGTTTTCGTTGGGGACGAAGTAGGTGATGGCAGGATCAGACCGTGATCATTCGAGACGTGCTGCCCCGGCTGCCGCGGCGAGCTGCTTTGATCGCTGGCGAGTCGACGGCTTCGTTCCTGGTGCGGCTGGCGGGACAAAACGGCTGGTCGTTTGGTGACCTGTCTCGCCACATCGGTGGTCCTCGGGATGTGACCGAGGTGGATCCGCGGCAGGCTGACGTGTGGCTGGGGCCGGTGGCCAAGCAGCGGCTAGCAGAGGTAACGGGGTGGCCGGCCAGGCGGCTGGAGCAGGCTCTGCCGTCGCTTTCCCAGTCCTCGATCTCGGCGCGGGCCCGCCGGCAAGTGCAGCTTCGGGAGTATCCGGCCGGCCGTGAGCCGGTGCGCGCGTGTGACCTGTGTGTGGCCGGACGGTCAGATGGCGTCGCTGTGTGGCGTGTGGACCGGGAGGCGGGGCTGGTGTGTCTGCGGCACCAGCGATGGATGGGGCAGGCTCAGGGCACGGTGCAGCTGAGTGTGCAGTCCATACCGGAAGTTGCCGGGGCTCATGAGCGCCGGCTGCGCCTGGAGCGGAAGACCGGTGCGTACGGCCAGGCGTTGGTCGCGGATGCGGTGCAGGTGGCCGTGTACTGGTGGCAGTGCCGGCAGATGGCGTCGAAGGGGGTATGGCGCGAGCGGGAGCGGGCGCTGGGAGTGACGCGTGAGGATCTGTGGGCGGTGCCGATGCTGGTCTATCCGGAGGCGATGACGGTTGCCGAGGCGATGACGGTGCGGGAGCGCCAGCGGGCTGTAGGGCGCAGTTTCGCGGATGGTCCTGCGGGCTGGACCACGGGGCGTTGGGTGCGGTGGGTGGGACAGCGGCTGGGGATGGAGCAGGAGATGGAGTCGGGTGGGGATCGTGCTTTGCGGGCGTGGCTGGTGAAGCACCGCAACACGATGCCGGTGGTGCAGCGGCTGGTGTTGCCGCCGCGGCCGTCGGGTTATCGCAGTGTGCCGTTGCGGATGCTGGAGCCGCATCGGGAGGTTGCGGCTGGTGAGCTGGAGGCGGTGTCGTGTCTGCCGTGGCGGCTGGGTTCGCCGATGACGAGCGCCTCGCGGTGGTGAAGCCCGCAGGCCGTGCTGGGGTGCGAGGGCAGGGGTGGGGCTGATCGTTCACGGGTGCGTTGCCGGTCAGTGCGTGTGGGGGTGGGTTTTGATGTGGCTTGCCGGGTTGAGGTCGTCGGTGAGGAGGTGCTGGTACCAGTCCATGGACTGGACGCCTTCTTCTTTCATCCAGCCGGGGTTGACGCCCAGACGGAAGGTGCCTGAAATGCCGCTGCCGTTGGGGGTGAGGGGGACGACGGCAAGGGCGGTTGGCCTGGTGGCGGGGTAGATGACGCAGTCGGAGAGGACGGCCAGGGGGTAGAGGCCGGTTTCCTCGGCGGTGCGGCGCATTTTGCGGTGCATGCTGGTGCGGGCTCGGGCGATGACGGTGGCGCGGATGTCGGGGCGCCACGTGGGTTTGCTGAGCGCGGGCCAGGGTTCGTAGGGGGCGCGACGGGGGTCGCGGGGGCCTTCCCGGAGTTTGCCGATGCCGCCCTTGCCGGTGGCTTTGATGGCGGAGGCCAGTGCGAGCAGCGCGGGGTCTGCGGTCTTGAGACGGCTCATCGCGGCGAGGAACTCGCCGGCGGACAGGTCTTCTCGGACGCCGAGGTCGTTCATGGTGGCGAGGTAGGCGTCGCGGAGGCGTTTGTACCAGGGGTCGAGGTAGCGGCCGGAGTCGTGGCGCAGGTAGGCCGCACGCGGCTGGATGGTGGCACCGAGTTCTTGGGCGTAGGCGAGCGTGAGGGTGGTGTACCAGCCGGGCTGGGTGGGGGGCGTTCCGGTGGAGGTGAAGGGTGAGGGCAGGCGGGGGTCGTGCGGGATGTGGGTGAGGTCGCAGTACCAGCTGCCGGGTGTTTTGGCGTCGAAGGCGGGGTTCTCGACGTAGTGGGGTGGGCTGTTGAGGCCGACGCTGAGGCTGGTCGCGGCAGCAACGAAGGCCATGTTGGTGTCGAGTCCGACGACGTGCGGGAACAGCGCGGTCTCGTCGGCAGTGGGGAAGCGGGTCCAGTCCCAGGCTTCTTCGTCCAGAGCCTGGTCGGGGGTGCGGCCCTGCGCGAGGGGGTGGGCGTCGTGGGCTTCTGGGGGTGCGGGGTCGAGCGGGGCCCACAGGGCGCCAGGGCTGTCGCCTGATATGTAGCGCTTGGCGGGCGCGTTGGGGTCGGGATTGGCGGCAGGGCGGGTGGGGGGCCGTAGGACGGTCATGAGTGCTTCCCCGCACACGGCGGTGCTGCCGCGCGGGGTCAGGACGCGTTCGGCGTAGGTGCCCAGCCATGTGGCGAGGGCGGCCGGGGTCAGGTCGGGCGGCGGGTTCCAGCCGCCTTGTGTGAGGGCGCCCCAGGGGAGGATGGCCAGCTGGATGGAGCGGCGCTGGTTGTCGTGCGGGGTTTGGTAGATGCGCGCCCAGGGGCCGAGTCCGGCTTGGGTGAGTTTCCATCCGGCGGCAGCCAGGGCGGTGTGGTGGGGGCTGGGGGCGGACAGTTGCTGTGCGGCGCGGTCGTTGATTTCGAGCGGCAGGCCCAGGTAGTTGGCTGCTGAGGGGGTGAGGACGAGCAGCGGGTCGGCGGGTCGGCCGTAGGTGGCCAGGCGGGGCTGGCCGAGGCCGGCGTTCAGGCCCCAGTGCAGCAGGTCCGCAAGGGTGACGGCGGGGCAGGGCACGGCGGTGCCGTCGGTCAGGTGGGCCAGGAGCTGTTCGTCGTGGGATATCACGGCAAGGGGTCCGGCCGGGAAGGCTTCGTCTGCTCTGGCCGCGGAGGTGGTGGCGGGCTTGCGGGACGCTGCGGCTGGTGCGGTCCGCCGTGACCGGGTGGGAGCAGGAGTCGCCGGTGCAGGGGGCGTAGTTCTGCGCGGGACCTCGGAGGCGGGTGCGGCTGGGCTGGTGGTGCCCTGGGGGCGGGCTTGCTCGCGGGCGTGCAGGCCGTCCAGGAGCCGGGCGTAGGCGGCGCGCTGGGCTCCGTCGGGCTCGACCAGTCCGTTCTCCCACGCTTCGACCAGGTCCGCGCTGGCGTCCATGACCTTGGCGACTTGATCCAGGGTCAGGGCGGCGTCTTGGCGTAGCCGGCGGCGTTCGCCTGGTTCCGGTAGGCGGGTAGCGACGTGTTCCAGGAGAGCATCGACGCGGGCGAACATCTCGGCCGTAGGGTCGTTCACAGTTGGTGAATGTAATGGCGGTGCTGTTGCGGGCCGTCGGCGGGGTGTTTTACGAGGTCACAGCCCGGAAGAGGGCCGGGTAACGGGCCGGGATAGTCTGTCGCAGAGCGACCGGGAATCGATCACACAATCGATCCCCTGACGTACGGTGGGCGCCTCTTGGGGTGGGGCATGAGTGGAGAGCGGGCGCGTGGTCAAGGATCTACGGATCGTTCACCGGGACCGGTCCGGTAGAGAAATCCGTGTCCCTGTCGATCAGGCCGCCAATGCGTCCGTGCTGAGTGGCAGACCGGTGTGGGAGCCGTCGCGGCATCCGTCGGAGCGGAGCATCGTCACCTGGTGGTGGTCAGCGACGACCCGGCAGTTGGTGGGGTGCCGGTCTTTGGACCGGCTGTCGGTGGCCATGCTGCTGGATTTCAATCCGAAGGTCGTGAACTTCACGGCGTGGACAGCGCGGCTGGAGTGGACCGAGCGCGGCAGGACCCGGCGTTTCGTGCCCGATTTTTTCGCCCGCACTGCGGCAGGACAGACCGTGGTGGTCAGCTGTCCGCCGGCTTCGGGCCCCAGCAGCCGCTGGCAGCAACAGGCGGACGTGCTGAAACTGGTCTGCGAGCAGGCTGGCTGGGAGTTCGGGTCCCCCAGGTTGCCGCACAAGACCGCGCTGGCCAACCTGCGGTGGATCTCCCGGTACCGGCATCCCCGCAACGGGAGCCGCGCCATCGAGCAGGCTCTGCTGCATGCTTTCGACGGTCCGCGGCCGCTGCTGGAGGGAGTGCAGGGCGTAGCGGCGCCGGCGTTGCAGGTGCTGCCGCGGCTGTATCACCTGCTGTGGCGACATGAGCTGACCGTTGACTGGAGTACGCCGCTGGGGCCGGGAACCGTGGTGAGGCGTGGCAGTGGCGGCCCAGAGGCCATGCAGCGTCCGTTCACGGTGGATGCGTCATGAGCGGGCCGCTGCGGCCGCGGGCGGCACGTGCGCATCACGGGGTACTCGCCGAAGGCGACACGGTGCGCTGGCTAGGCGAGACGTACACGGTCCTGGACCTCGATGGATTGTCGGTACGTCTTGCTCCGCGGCCGGGCAGTGAGTTTCCGCTGCTGCAGTTGGCGTGGCCGCTGCTGGCCTCGGCTGCCGACTTCGCGGTGCTGGATGCGGCCGGGCAGCCCGTCGCACGCCAGGCCCTGCCTGACTGGGCGCGGCTGGAGGGCATCAACAGCGACGCGGCCCGTGAGGCCCGCATCTGGGAGCGGCACGTCCTGGAGATCGACACCGGCCTGCTGCCGGGGCAGCCGGAGGACGCGACACCGCGCCCGGGCTACGACCCGGATGCGTTCACGCTGATCGAGCGGTACAAGACGAAGGCCGCCGAGCTGAACGCGGTGCTCGACTTCGACGTGTCGTGGCACACCGTGCAGCGCAAACGCCTGGACTACCACAAGCACGGTATCTGGGGGCTGGTCGACAAGCGGCGCACCCGCACCCCTTCGCTGCACGGGCGGAACGATCCGCGGGTGGTGGACGCTCTGCTGGCGCTCATCGACGCCCGGTCGGGGAAGTCCGCGATCACCGCCTCGGGGCTGTTCGTGCTGCTGCGGCGTGAGGTCCGTACCCGCTACGGCGACACGGTCACGGTGCCGCCGGACACCACCTTGTACAAGCTGCTGGACCGGCTGGGCATCAAAGTGAAGGATCTGCGGGCTCCGACGCGGCGCCGGATGGACCGCTCGAACCGGCCGGGGCCGCCGTTCGGTGTGACGACCGCCCTGGCGCCGGGTGAGCTGGTGCAGATCGACTCCACGGACCTGGATGTGAAGGTCCTCGGCGACGACGGGCAGCCCACGTCGGTGGAGCTGACGGCCATGGTGGATGTGGCGACGCGGTCCATCATCGCCGCGATCATCCGCCCGAAGACAGCGCGTGGGCGACGCAGGAAGAATCAGCAGCGGCTGGCTCTGATCGCGTCCAGCCGTACCGGGGCCCGCGCCACCAAGGCGGTAGACGCCTCCCTGCTGCTGGCGCAGGGGCTGGTGCCGGCGCCGATGCGGGCCGGGTTCTCCCCGCAGGTTCACGCCAGTGCCTCGGACCTGCCGTATGAGCAGCTGCTGGAGGCCGACCCGCGGATGGCGCAGGCGGCCGCCCGGCCGGTGATCATCCCGGATGTGATCGTCATCGATCACGGGTCGGTGTTCGCGGGCCAGGCGTTCTTCGACGCGTGCCAGTACCTGGGGATCTCGCTGCGGCCGGCGAGGCGGCGCACGCCGACCGACAAGGCGATCGTCGAGCGGACCTTCGGGGCGATCAAGTCGCTGTTCAGTCAGCACGTCAACACCTACACCGGCAACGACATCTCCCGCCGGGCACGGACCCTGGACGGCGAGGTGCTGTTCACGCTGGCCGAGCTCGACAACCTGCTGCAGCAGTGGATCGCGCTGGGCTGGCAGAGCCGCCCGCACGACGAGCTGCGTGACCCGTACGACCCGAACCTGCCGCCACTGACCCCGAACCAGATGTATTCGGCGTACGTGCAGGTCGCCGGGTATGTGCCGGTCCCGCTGGGCCGGGACGACTACCTGCGGCTGCTGCCCACGGCCTGGGTCGGGGTCACCGACGAAGGCATCACGTTCAAAAACCGGGTGTACGAGAACGCCAAGGGTGAGCTCGATCCCTACCGGCGCCGCCGGTCCGGGCTGGGCGGCAAGCGGCGCGGCGGCTGGGAGCTGCGGTACAACCCGTACGCGCCGGAGCACGTGTGGCTGTACGACCACGAGAACAACACCTGGGTGGAGGCTGCCTTCCGGCATCAGCACCTCATCGGGGCACCGTGGACGCAGTACCTGTGGGACATCGCCACCGCCGAGCACGTGGAACGCGGCGGCCGCAAGGACGACGACCTGGCGATCGCCCAGGCCCTGGCCGAGCTCCTCGAGCGGGCCGGCCGCGGCCCGGACGAGGCGTCGGCCGCGGTCGTCCCGGACGGCTGGGGCCCGGCACTGCCCGCACCAGCCCCGCGCGTGTTCGACCCCTACGGCCAGGACTCTGCCCGGAGCGCTCCGGGCGGTGTGCTGGACCTGGACGACGCGGGCATGTACACGCTGCCCGGGCCGGCAGACCTCTCCCGGCGGGCGCCGGGCGGTGACCCGTTGTTCCTCTCCCCCGCCGCGGCACGTGCCGGGGCTTCCTGGAGCCCCGAGGCGGTGGCGTCATTCAAGGACACCTACTTCGACGACCTGCCGCCGCTGGAAGACGAAGCCGCCGACGACACCACAGATCCGTCCCCGCCCAGGCCAGCGGTGACAACCGACGAAGTTTTCAGCTCTATCGAACAGTTCGAGGAGGACTGAAGTGAAGGACCGCATCGACGAAGCGACCGTCCGGGGGCTGGTCGACGGGCCGACACGGCGCAGGCCTCCAGAGCCCGAATGGCGGGACACGCTGAGCAACTGGCGTGCCTCCGTGAACCGGTTCCCAGACCCGCCGAACCTGGCCGACTGCGCCCCGCTGAACATCGAACTCGCCGCTGACGACCCGCGGTTCCTGTTCCACGGCCGGATGCGACCGGTCCGTACCCCGGCCATCAACGCCGCGCTGAAGGTGGTCAAGATCCAACTGCAGGCCAACGCGCAGCGAGACACAGGCCGCATCGGGGTGGTCATCGAAGGCCCACGCGGCACCGGCAAGACCACGCTGATGCAGTACATCGGCTGGCACCACGAGATTCGCCTGAACCAGCTGTACGAGCCGGACGAGAACCGTATCCCGGTGATCGCGCTGAGCGTGCCGGCCCAAGGCCGCGGCGGGGCCCGGAACTGGGCGGCGGCGTTCGCGTACTTCCTCGGCCTGGAGCGGGACGGCGGAGCCGACCCGACCCGGTCGATCTGCCACGTGATGCGGCACTCGGGCACCAAGCTCGTCCTCATCGACGGCATCGACCGGCTCCAGCCCGGCGCCGACGTGCAGCAGTCATTCGCATTCCTGGAACACATCAGCGACGAGACCGGCGCGACGTTCGTGTACTGCGGCCGCGGCAGCCGCTCCATCGTCGACCCCATGCTCCGCGACCGCGAAACAAAGCTGGAGGACAACGAGGACCCGTGGGGTGACCACCCGGTCCTGGTCACCAGCCGCCTGGGCTACGACCAGACCGGCAAAGATCGCTTCCGCCGGATCGTCAACGAGTTCGAAAAGGACCTACGGCTGTTCCACCACGAGCCCGGCGACTTGACCAAGCTCGCCCCCATCCTGCACCTGCGCAGCAAGGGCTACCTACGAGCCCTGTCCCAGTTGATCAGCCAGGCCGCACAACAGGCCATGCTCACCAAACAAGAACGCATCACCGAAGAACTCCTCGACACCCTCACCGTCGGCCGCGTGATCTCAATCTGAGCACCTGGAGGTTCAGGCGAGACGCGAGACAGTTGACGCAACAGGCCGCGGTCCCAAGCCTCACGGACCCTGGAGCTTGTCGAACATGCAATCACTTTGTCGCACTTGCCCTCTGCCCGGCGCGCAACGGATGGAGGCGACCGGCAGACACTGGAAAAACTGGCCGGCCAGCGAGCAGCCGATGCCGTAATCGGATGTGGCGTTCAATGCTCTCCAACGGGCTGACAGCCAACGGCGCCCCTGCTGACTCCTGGTGACGGCAGCACCGACATAGTGGGTGTCCTCGTCGCACGACGGCTCCGGGAACCGCGGGCCTGCGACGTTTGCGGCCCGCCGGTCACGCTGCATCACCGATTGCTCAATGCGATTGACGACGCTCCTCTTGGACGCCGCGTCCAAGCTCTCGGGAAGCCTGTCAAAGGTGTCGGGGAGGACGTCGAGCAGACCCAAAGCGGTGCGACAGCCGAAACGTGTCTGCGGAGGAGACGTCGGGAGACCCGAAACTACTGGAAGGACTCCAGGTAGCTAGCAGCGGCCCGAAGGTAGTTCACGGAATCCTTGAACCGGCCAAGCCCGTTATTACAGTTGTTGCATAGGAGGCCTCGAACGCACTTTCCACATGACTTCTTTCCGGGGCAGCATGAGTGGTCGTGATCAACATGGGGTCTATTGTCGTCGGCGAACCCCACGCCGCAGACAGCGCAGCAGTTGTCCTGGTCCTCCAGCAGCCGAAGAAAGCCTTCGGGCTCTGTACCGTACATAGCCCGACGCCGACTGTCGTTATTGCACTTCTTACATCCGCGTGCGCCGTCCGGCTTGACGAGGGTATTCTCGTCATCGAAGGGGTGCCCCTTCAGGCAGTGGGTCTTGTCTCGGTTCCAGGGGCCTATCGAGTCGACCGGATGAAGCCCCTGACGCGCTCGGTTCCAGTTGACCCGGCAGATCTTACAAACCTTCTTCCCTGCCAAGGAACTCCTTTCCGGGTAGAAGTACGTCGTCTCCGGGAGCCACGGATGCCCGTTTTCGCAGACGTCACCGCGCTCGATTGCCCGCATGTGCTGCCTTCCCGCCTGCGTCTTCATCGTGGTGTGGGGCTCTACGACGACCAAGTGGTCCGGGAGGATGCACGCCTTGCTTTCACAAGTGTCCTCGACATGCTTGCCGTTGATGTCATGCCCGAGCTCCCGCATGAGCCAGCGGCGGACATTGACCAACTTCTGCCCCTCTGTAACGTAGAAGCGGGGGTACCCCGTGGAGTCAGTGGTACCGCTCCACAACTGGCAACCGCTGGCTGAGAAGACGGTGTAGTTGGCTATCACCTGAAATGTCAAGATCTTCGGCCCCCGCTTCTCCGTGGTGCCGTTCCGACGCATCCGGCGATAACAGGCCTGGCAGAGGCCCTTGCTATGGACCCTTCTGCCATCGCCCTCGCTACAAAGCGCCTGCAGTCTCTCTGTCATGCTCACTGTCCCGAGACATAGGAGAGGTCGGACCCGCTGATCTCTCCGGTGGTAGGGCCAAGATCCTAGTGGTCGCAGTGCGGATGCGTGTGGGGAATCCAACCCCAGTCGTAGGGAACTCCTCACCGGCAAGAGTGGCTGCGGAGAGCGTGCCGGTCTGGCACGATGCGGTACATGTCGCGTGCTGTCTCGGGACCTGCTGAAGACGCCCACCTCCGGCTGACCGTGCCGGTCCGAGAGCGTTTGAAGGCTGTCGTTTTCGATGCCAACGCTTATGGCAAAGCCCGTCCAGACATCGAGCATCTGACGAGGCTAGCGGCCCGCCTCGCCGGAATCGGCATCGAGACATGGGTGCCAGAGCCCGTAGCCTGGGAGTGGGCCGAACATGTGTCTCGTGACTGGCAGGCGCTCAAGAACGCCGGGCGACAGGAGCGCGACAGCATGAAACGCGCCGGCCTGGAAACTGAGGTGCCTCGAGCGCTCTACAGTAGCCGGGAGGCCGTCATCGACACTGTGCTAGCGAACTTGAGCACAGTCCCGCACGTAAGAATCATCTCGCTGACGGGAAGCAGCGCCGCCGAGGCGTTGAAGGACCAGGTCCTCCAACGCAGCCCAGCCAAACTTAAGGGCGATAGCGGCAAGCCGGGCAGTGCAGTCAAGACCGGTGCAAGCGACAGTGCATGGCTGCGCGACGTACTGGCCCTCGCATCCTCTGAAGAGATCCTCATCGTGTCCTCGGACACCGACGTGGAAGCGGCCTTCAAGGCATGGGGCAAGCAACTGCCGCTGATACGGAAACTAAAGGAACTGCCGGCGACGCTGTTCGACGTCACCGTCGATGACGGACACGCCCAGTCGTCCATCGCGCGCTACCTCCTCAACCAATTGCCCGCCGTCGGCTTCGACGGCGATGGCACCAGCTTCGACATCGGTCGCATCGTGGGGCTGGAGACCGCGATCACCAACGAGACCGACGGTGACGGCACCAGTCTCAGCGTCTATGGAGCCAGCGTGACAGGGCTCGTGGCTCTCGCAGGCCTTGACGAAGTCAGGATCGAGCACGACGTCCCAGATGACGTCCTCTCCCCGGAGAACGACTACCCGGGCCGGTCACGGCCGGGCGAACTCGGGCCACCCAAGCACGACGTCGCCTATGCGAAGGTGTTCTTCCTGGCAGAGGGCGAAGCAACGGTGCAAACGCTCTACAACGGCGGCGACCCCGAAGTCTCCGTGATCCCGTACGACAACATCCTGGTCCGGGCGCAACTCAGCTTCCGCTTCACCGATGGTGCGATCACCGCAGTGGCGGCCGAGGCAGATGCAACCGCCATGCTCGTTAGGGACGCATACGACGATGACGACGACGCTGTCAGCGCCCTTGCTGAGGCGCTGGCCTGTGTGCCTGGGCTCGACCTCAATCTAGCTTCTGTCGGCTATGCGAACGCGGACCTGACTGGCCTGATCCGCGGCATCCACGGCCAGGTCCATGTGGACGTGAAGCGTGATAGCAGCGCCTGGAGGATGAAGGTGGCTTTCTGGCACCGCGTCCAGTCCGGAGATGAGCTCGAGCGGGACGAGTCGGTCGAGGTGAGGTGTACCTACGACCCGGACTCATGGTGGGGTGGCAGTCGAGAAGGCTTCCAAGGCCCCAACGCGTACCGGGTATCGGCGTATGGGGCCGGTCTGCCAGGTTCTCATGGGGTGTGGTCGGTGCCTGCCTGGGTCATCAGCAGAATCGACTGGTCGGCCTTCAGCGCCCCTAAGGACCAGGCACAGTCGGGCGAGAAAGGAGACGCTTAGGGTTCAATGTTGCATCAGGTCAGGTCAGTCGCAGTCGTCAGTGGCGCTGCCCAAAGCTGCTCGCCTGTTACCTGCTCCAGTCCGCAGGCGGCAAAGAAGGCTAGCCTGTCCCCGGATTCACGGGGGTCGGGAAAGAGCGCGACGCTGTGGAGTCCTGCGTCCTGGGCGTCTGCGACGAACTGGTGGAGAAGGGCCCTCCCAACTCCTCGCCGTCGAGCCCGGGGTGCAACGAGCATGTACGACACTCGTGCCCGCGGCGGAGGGTAGGCACCGCAGGCGAACTCGCTGGTGTCCCAAAAGGTCCCTTCCAGGAAGCCGACGACCTCGGCGTCGGCCAGGGCCACGTACCGAAGCGCCCTCGGCGGTTGCACGCCGCGCTCGACCTCGCTCGCTAGGTTGGTCCAGCCCTCGGTGACGAGTAGCTCGTGGAGGGCGTCCACGTGCGTGTGAGTCAGCGGCGCGACCTCAAGCGTCATTCCGCCAGGGTAGACGGTGGAAGGCGCGGTCCCTTCCTGTTGATTCCCGCTGTTGCGGCGTGCTGACTCGCGTTTCCATTCAAATGGAAGTTAGGATCCCCGCCCATGGCAGGTCGACCGGCAGCAAGCCGTCAGGATCGGGTTCGGGCGCAGGAGTTGGCTCGACAAGTACGTGCGTTGCGTGAGGCGCGCGGATGGACACGGGAGCGGCTTGCGAAGGAGGCAGGTCTGCATACGCGGACTCTGGTTAGCCTGGAGAGTGAGGGTGCTGTTCAGCCGGGCTTCTTCACCGTGGGGGCGCTGGCTGGGGCGTTGGAGATCAGTCTGGATGAACTGTTTCGTGCAGCTCAGCCGACGTACGGTTTGTGGTCAGCCGGCTATGAGGGCCGGGACATCGGATCGTTTGTTACGGCCCTGGTGGACACGCAGATCGACGCTGTGGCGGATGTACGGCTGACGCCGATCAGCCGCAAGCCGGGCTTCAGCAAGACGCGACTGCGTGAGGCCTTGAACGGGGCGGGGATCGAGTATGTGCATCTACGGGCCCTGGGGAATCCCAAGGACAACCGTGCCCCCTTCTGGGAAGGACGTCTGACCGAGGGGCGGGCACGGTTCAGGGGTCTCCTGGAGTCGCAGGAGGCCGTCGCAGAACTTGCCAGCCTTGCCGAGCGTGCCCAGGCATCGCGTGTGGCGGTGCTGTGCTTCGAGCAGGATGCCGAGCGCTGTCACCGCACTGTGGTCGTCGAGGAGGTCCTGCGGCAGGCTGACGTAACGGTGACCGCTCTGAACTGAGCGTTCCGCCGCGAGCAGGCCCTCTTAACAAACCGCGCTGTTGCGTCCAATCTGGCCTTCAGGGGTCACATCGGGCTGGGGAGGCAACGGTGGGCGAACGGCAACGGGCTCGCATCATGATCACGGTGAAGACCTATCCGGAACTGTCCGCCAAGTACCGGGAGACCAGTTGTGTCGCCGGTGTCCGCCTCGACCTCGGTCAGCCGCGGCACGTGCGGCTCTTCCCGGTGCCGTTCCGGCTGCTGGAGCAGCAGGCGAAGTTTGCGAAGTACTCCGTCATCGAAGTCGACGTCGAGACGCACCGGAATGACCGGCGCCCGGAGAGCCTGCGCCCGATCCTCGACACGTTGAAAGTCATCGAGCAGCTCTCCCCCGCCGATGGCTGGGTCCGGCGATGGCAGTATCTGCGGCCGCTGGTGGCACCGTCCCTGTGTGCGATACGCCGCGACCAGGAGATTCGCGGCACCTCGCTGGGACTCTTCCATATCCCTGCCACGCCCGGGTTGAAGCTGACGGACGCCGAGCCGTGGCCCGACTCGAAGTCTGCCCTGACTGACCAGATGGACCTTTTCGAGCAGGACTTGAAGCGTCTGGAGTGGGTGCCGGTGCAGTTGCGCTACAGGTTCTCCTGCGCGGATGCGGAGTGTCCCGGACATGACATGCACCTGAAAGACTGGGAGGCAGGCGAGTCCTACCGCAAATTCCTCCGCACCTATGGCGTGCACCAGGTGCGGCAGAAGCTGCTCGAGCGGTGGCTGACCCGCATGTTCACCCCTGATCGGGCCGTCCACGCGTTCGTCGGGAACATCGCCGCCCGCCCCCGCACCTTCATGCTCCTCGGTCTGGCCCGTCCCCAACGGAAGGTTACCGAGTACGCCCAGGACGACCTGTTCTCTCTGTAAGGGTGTGCCCGTCGGCGGGGCCACGTTGGCGAGCATCTCGTTTCGATGCAGGGCCACCCACCGACGAACCCTAATGCGTCGTCCCCCACGCCACCCGGCTGGCCCAGTCGCTGAAGTCGGCGGCGAGCTGCTGCTGAGCTTCTCCCAGCCGTTTGACATCGCCGTCTAGGAAGCCGCCCAGCAACAGCGGATGATCAGCGTCGGCGCGGGTGATCTGCCGATCGAGCCAGGCGGCCGGTAGGGGCTGATAGGCGCCCAGTCCTCCGGTCCGGCGTATGTGAGGGGCTCCGTCAAGGCTGTGCCCTGCCGCGTAGCGGGCGATGAGCCGCAAGTATTCGAAGCGTTCCCAGGCATCGGTGTAGGCGGCCTGGCCGAGTGCCAGGTGGTCGGTGAAGACAGGTTGCAGCTGCTGATAGAGAAGTTCGGCGGACTTCTGCTCGCTGAGCACCTCGTACGGGCTGAGGAGGACGGCAACCGGGTCCGCGCTGCCCTCGCGGCGACGATCCGGCGTGTGGGGTTCGGTCAGGACGCGGACCACCGTCCCCCAACGTTCGGCTGCCAGGGCGGATACACCTGCCGCGTAGGTGACCATGACGGCGGGGGCGCGGACGAGGTTGAGGAGTGAGGTGAAACCGCCGTCCCGGCTCGGTTCTGCGAGTTGTTCGATGTCGCCGATCCACCATCGGTCTGTCTCGTTGGTGCCCCAGTACGCGCAGGTGGCCACGAGAGCGAGCAGGCGTTCGGACTCCGCTTGGAGTGTCTTCAGCCGGTGGGCGTGTTCGGTTCGTTCGTCAGCCACCTGCCAGGGGCCCCGGCGCATGGGGAGGGCCGCGATGCGGGTGAACTCTTTGCGGAGGGTGTCGTGTAGCGAGATGGCCTGCTGGGTGCCGGACAGGGCACGTTTGGCGGAGGCTACGGCGATGGCAACGCTGACGGGGTGTTCCCGGGCGATGTCGGCGAGCGCGTCGACGGCATCGGCGGTCTGTCCGAAGAAGGTGTCGGCGTCCGCGGCTACGTGGGTGGCGGCCCGGCGGGTCAGCAGGTCCTGTGCGGTGGTGGACAGGGAGCGGGGGTCGGCCCAGAAGGTGGCGAAGCGGCGGGTTGGGCATCGGGACAAAGCGTTGCGCAGGGCTGGGTCCCATGTGGCGGACCAGCCGGCGATGGCCAGGCCGTACTCGTCGAAGATGCGGTCCAGCAGGGCGTCGACCTCTGGTGCGTACCGCTCGAGTTCTTCTGGCGTGTTCAGCATGCTGGTGGGGTTGAGATAGTCACCGTGCACGTGGACGACCAGGCAGCGGATGGTGTGCAGCGGAGCCAGGCCGGCGATGTCGTCGGGATGCGCCACCACGGTGGGTTCGATGCCGGCTTCACGCAGCGCTGTCTCGGCGAGTCGGTCGAAGTTTGTGGTCAGCACGATGCGTACCGCGCCGGCGGCTGCGAGCCGGGCAACGGCGTGGTGTGCAGCCGTGGGCTGCTTGCGTCCGTCCACCCGCTCCTGTTCGTTGGGCTCGAAGAAGGAACTCAGCAACGCTTGGCGTTCATATGGGGTGCTGGTCAAGGCGGCCAGGAGACTGTCGTAGCTGGCTGGTTGACCGAATCGGTCTTCATACCAGGCGTGCGGGTCACCGATCTCCTTAGCTTTGTCGGCGGCGGCGATGCGCCGGATGAGGTCCTGCTGCACATCCCAAGCAGAAGGCATTCCTGCACCGATCGAGGCACCGGCTCCGAGAAGCACTGCAAACGCGCCCGGCGCAGCGTGCATGGCGAACGCGAGCCGTACATGCGGTTCCATCGTCTCCATCAGTCATCCTCCAGGCATCAACATGGCGAGGTTCCGGCTGCCGATCAGCCTGCCCTTCTCTCAGTTTACGTCAGATAGACGAAAAGTGTGGGGCTAGGCCTTCGCCATAGTGGCGACTCGGGTCCGCATGAGGGTCGGCTGTCGCGTCGACGCGTATCGGATTATGGACAGCCTTCTGGCAAGGCGCAGGCTATGTAGCAGCGGTAGACCCGGCCCTGCCAGCCCGAGTAACTAGGGCGGGCGTACCGGCGCGGGGGGGGGAGCAGCTCGGTGGTTCGCTGGGCCCACAGGTCGCGCGGTTCATATCCCGCCCCCGCTACGAATATCCGGCTCCTGCCCGACTTTCCGTCGGGCAGGGGCCGGAACCGTGCGTGCGCCCTAGCAGCGCATGGCTGACCAAGGCGCCGGGCGGCACGCTCCACTCGCCCCAGACGACGCCTGGGGGCGTGAGCTGGTCAGTTACGACGACAGAACTTCAATCCCGTGGTCGTTGGCCCACTTCGCCATGTGTGTTCGCAGTTGGAGGCCCCAGCCGGATTGCCGGAGCTTGCCGGATCGCGTGATCGGCGGAGCTTCCGTGATGCCGAACGCCTGGACGATCTCGTCCGCGAGGAGGGAGGTGGTTTGGACGAGGGCTGGTCCCTCTTCGGCAAGGTCGTCCAGTAGCGCCGCGGCATCACCGTCGGCGTAGGCGCAGAATTGCGTGCTCAGCGGGAGTCGATGGCTGCCGTTGATGCGCATGCCGTCAATGCGCAGGGGGAGCATCGGAACCATCTGCGGTCGGGGCGGCCCTGCCGGATGCGTGTGGGGAGCTTCCACCAGAGCGGCCTCGACCAGGGCAGTGCCTGTCGCTCCCGCCCGGTCGCGAGCGTGGAGGGCCAGCACATGGAGGGCCGACATCAGCAACCACACGACCGTGTCGGGTTCGGTCCAGCAGAACTCCGTGCCATCGACAGTGCTGGTGTGCGGTGCCACGTGCAGCGCCCACGATGCTGATCCGTCGCGGTGCAGGTCGCAATGGCTGTAGTGGTAGCCGTTCGGGTCTCCGCCGGTGGTGATCAGGCGGCGGGACCCGATACGGACCCTGTCGAACGCCGACTGGCTTTGGATCAAGAGTTTGGTGTCCAGAAGCTCCTGCTCATACCGGGCGAAGGTCTGGCGGTTGATCGTCATGTCGCCGGGCACCTCGGGGGTGAGCGAGACGATCAAGTGCGGCTGGTTGCTGGGCGGCAGCGCGGCGAGGAGCTCGCGCTCCACTGTTGCCAGGCGGTCCGTGCGGTCCGCGCTGGCGGTGAAGCGGCGCTGATAGGCGGTGGCGACGTCGGTTTCGGTAAGCCAGTCGGTCTTACTGGCTGCGCGGCGCGGGTAGCGCAGAGCCTCCTTGGTCGCTTTCGCCAGCGGAGCGGTGACCGCGTGAGGGCCGTGCGGGCTGCGCGGTACGGCGATCAGGAGGAAACCCCGCCCGTCGGCAGTCGGATCGGGATTCGGCACCGGCCGCATGTCGAAACGGACCGGCGGCGCGGTGTTGGCGGCAACAACCTGCTGAAGGTGACGCCGCAGCCGATCCGAGACGTCGGCATCCATCACCTTCGACGGAATCCCTCGAGCGTCGGCCATGCCGACGACCAGCACCCCGCCGACATGGTTGGCAAAGGCCGCCACGTCCTTGGCCAGTTCCGCCTTCTTCTCCTCGGTGTCCGCGAGCAGTTCCTGCTTGAAGTCCAGGTCCTCGGCCTCCGCCGCTTCCGGATTGTCCACCAAAGCCATGAGATCGGCGTAGGTGACAGCATCCAGAGGGCCACCAAGAAGCGCCTCCAGGCGCCGCGAGCGATACAGCATGTCCGGGACGGTAGCCGACCCAGCCACTCGCCGCGAGGGGATTGCGGCGGGGTCCGTCTCAGCACCCGCGGCCGCCTGACCATCACCTTCGCCGAACGGTCGTGAGGCAAGCAATCAGCCTCTGCCCTGCCGGTCTGGTTCCGGGGGTAGACCAATGGCTGCGACCGCGGCGACGAGAAGGACGGCTGTGTCCGCGGTCGCCGAGTCGGGGGCGCCGATTGCTACCTGAACGCGTTCGTCGTACGGCAAGCCGCCCCAGGCTCTGGCGTATTCACGTGCCAAGGTCTGCAGTGCAGGCTCGGCACGCAATCGGGCGGCCAGTTCGTCAGCTGCCTGGTGGAGGTAGGCGTTCAGCAGGTCGCTTCCGCTGCCGTTGTGGAGCATCTGCACCAGGGCGGCGCCGTACTGGGGGTCTTTGGCGGCGGTCACCAGCTGGCCGGAGATGAGCTGGGCTCGGAGCAGGGGCAGGTTGTCCTCTTCACTACTGCCCTGATCACCGTGGAGTGCGGTGTACCTGTCGAGGGCTTCCTGCCATTCTGCGGCGTCCCGTTCGGTGCGGAACGTGCCGTCTGGCTGCGGAAGCAGACCGTCGGTTTGCCGATAGGCATAGATCCACGAGGGCGACAGACCCAGCGTCTTGAGCAGGGCCGTACCCTCTTCTTCGACCTTTGCCAGGGAGAGCGTCTGCGGAGAGTCTGCGTCGGGGTCGAAGAAGATCGGGTCGTCACCGCTCGGGGGCCGCCCGAATTTCTCTTCGAATGCGCGTACCTGCGCCTGCAGAGCAGCCGAGGCATCCTGACTGATCCTCGTGATGGTGCCATCTCGAGTGACGACCTGAGCGTACCCAAGGCCGAAGGCAAGGTCGGTCAGTGCTCGCCCCGGGGAACTGCGCCAGAGCCGGTCCTCGGGTGCCACTGGCTGGGTGCTCGCCGGGAGGACGAGAAGGCGGGTGAGGACTTCGTCGACCGCCAGACCACGGTCGGGGGCGATCAGGAGCAGATCGACGACGGGGAGCAGAGGCGAGTGTTCGGGAAGGCCACAGGCCCAGGCGGCCGCGCGGGCTCCTGCCTCCTCCAGGTCTTCGTCGTCGGCAGCCACAAGCGCGAGGTATAGCGCGGGAAGCAGGAGGGCCGCCTCCTCACGGACGGGCAGGCCCGCCTCGTCCAGGAGATTGATCCCCTCGCGCAGAGCATCGAGTGCCGTTCCGTCGTGGGGCAGTTCGACCGTGGTGCTGTGCCAGAACTGGGCGACCTGCTCCGATGCATCATCCGGCGCAGCAGGTAGTTGAGCATCGCGCGATGGGCCATAGATGGCGCGAGCGGCATGTAACGCTGTTGCGGGGAGCAGGTCGCGAGGCAGTTTGCGCTGGTCAAGGCCAATGTCTTCAAGGTACCCGTGGAGCAGCATCATCATTTGTCCGTCATCGACGGGGAGATCGTGCTCCTCACTCGCAGCGACAACTTCGTGGACGAAGCCCTCGATCCCGGCCCAGTGCACCGTGCCGCGCAGCAGCTCTAGCCAGGCGTTGCGGGCATTGGCGAACTCGTATTCGTCCCGGAACCTGCCCGGGAATGCGGTCCCGAGGAACAGGGCGTCGAGAGGGTCGAGTCCCTGGTACCAGTCTGGTTCCTCGTCCTGGGTCTGTGCGAATCCCAGCACGCCGTAGCCGAAGGCGTAGGCGCCGGCCAGGCTCATCTTTCCTGGCGCGTTGGCCCGCATCAAGCGTTCCAACGCGCGCTCGGCTTCCTCGCGCGAGGGCGGCTGCAGCCCTCGACTACGCCGCTGGGGCGACGGGACTGCCCCGCGCTGCTTCTTCCTCCGGGACGCTTCACCCATGATGAACCTCCTCCAGGACAGAGCGTTCACCATTAGGGCTCCGCACACCGCTCATTCCTGAAAACCAGTCCTGCAGCGGGACTGGCCACACCCTGGACCTGTTGGTCATCGAGGAGGGCGTGGGCGACGCCGCGGCAGAGGCATCCGAGACCCGCGGGACGAGAAGCGGTCCGGGCCGAGCTGCTGCGGCCGACACGGACAATGCAAATTCCCGATCGAGCGGATGATCTCACTACGCTCACCTACGGCCATCCACCTGCGGCAACATGTGACCCGATTGGGTGTGTGGGGCTGCGGAGCAGCCAGGGCGGTTGTTTAGATGGGCCACAGCGGGCCAGCGTGGCCCCCGACGCCCCGGACCCGCAGCCTGTGAGAGGCCGACGGTCGGGTGGGGTGCGAGCCGGCGGAAAGGGAGTGCGGCAGGTCTGGAGCGGTGACGCTTCTCGCCTTCCAGAGCGGATTCCGGCGGTCGCTTCGTCAACTGCTGAAGTAGCCCCTGCAGCCCCTCGGCCTGAGCCCGAGTCACCAACCGCTCGATCATCTGGTCCGTCCACGGGCCTGCCCGGCCGTGGGCCACCTGGATTGCAACTGCGGGCGGCGGAGGGCAGGTTCTATTGACGGCGTTGAGGTGACCGACGTGCTGGATTCCTGAGCTGTCCCCGGTCCGGTTGCTCGACCGTCAGGACCGGGGAGGCCGCGTATCGTCTGCGGTCGGGAGTGTCGTGGGGACCGCTCCAGCCGGGGAGAGGCGAACGACGTGCAGGGAAGATCGCTCCTGCGCCGTAGTGCTCTGCAGCGTGGGGGTATCGGCCCTCGGAGAGGAGTCGCGGCGGGGACGAAAAGGGGTGGCTGTTGCTGAGGCCGCCGACCGGCTCGCGCACGCTATGTCGATGCGCCGACGCGCCCGGTCGACGCAACGGATCACGACGGGCACCTCGTCATGTTCTTGAAGGCCTTCAGCCTCGTCGTCGCGTACCCGAGAGTGTCCTCCGCCTGGCAGTGCGACCCAGACGCCTTTGCTGTTGATCTCGCAGACGGTTGCGGTGAAGCTACTGCCCCGCTGATAGGTGCGTTCCCAAACGTCCCAGGGGTCTGTGTCTTTTTGCTGTGTGAGGACCAGGACATTGTCCTGGTAGAAGAAGGAGCCGAAGGTTCCCGTTCCGGCAAGTCCGTGCGACGTTCCGAGCGGGACGAGGTTCGGGGAACCCTTGTCACTCGCGTGGTGTTCCGCGCTGCGCCGCATATCGCACAGGTCGCGCACCCGGGTACCGCCCTGCAAAATCTCCTCCGTACTGGCCGTGGCCCACAGGCTGGCTGGCGCACAAGGACGCAGGTCCATCTCCGGTTCCCGCCGTTGCCAGCGCACGTCATGGAGTTCAGCGTGCAGGCGGGTCCGCAAGTCGGCCAAGCCTTTGAAGCTCCACTCCCACCGCACGACACGAAGCTGCCCGCGTACGTTGGTGGGGACCTCGGCTCCCTCATGCGCGATCACCACAAGGCGCTTTTTGAGGCACAGTGCCCATGCCAGTTCCATGGCAACCGACGTGGAGGGCACCGACAGGTCAGCGACCACGATCCCTGCCCGGTCGATTCCAGACCATGAGACGCCCAGCACACTCTCTGTGGTGCCGCAGACCCGATCGGCGCGTTCAGCGCGTAGCCCCCAGTTGCTGAGCCAGTCCTTGAAGTGCCCTTCGTACAGGACGTCGAAGTTCTCGGTACGGCCGTCGGGCAATTGTTTGAGCTCGTATGGCATGGCGAAGAAGACGAGGTCGTCCTCGACCAGTCCCTGGCGTCGCAGTTCCAGTGTCATCCGCTCCCCACTTCCATGTCAGTCGTGCACTACGAGACGCGCGTTGGTATCGCCCCTTGCCCGTCACGGGAGTAGAGGGGTGGACGCAGCCGGGTGCGTTGTCCCGGGCGGTAGCCGGTTTCAGGGCTACCGCGCCTTGCTCGGTGTTCGGGTCCGAGGCCGGTCCTGGCCCTGCGAGGATCAGGACCGGCGTACGGGGGTGTTCTGCCGGACGTTGTATACGGCCGTCAGCCGGCATGCACTCGTGCCAGGCAGGTCGTCTTCCACAGCGTCTGTTGGAAGTACATCTCTTGGTCGGCGCTGTGAAGGATCCGGTCGGGGCTGGCTCCTTGTGTCACCCATCCCACGCCGAAGCTGGCGCCGACGCGTACCGCGCCCTTGCCGAGGCGGATGGGTGGAGCCAGTGACGCGTTCAGGCGGGCGATGAGTTCCTGGCTCCCTTTTCGCGTGCAGTCGCTTGCCAGTACCGCGAACTCTTCGTCGCCCAGGCGGGCGACGATGTCGCCGCTGCGTACGGCGCGCTGCAGTCTTCCGGCCACTTCCCTCAGCACGATGTTCGCCGGCTCCCGGCCTAGTCGGCTGGTGACCGCGGCGAAGTCGTTGAGGCCGCAGACCAGCACTGCGGTCCGCGCCTCAGCGTGGTCGTCGTGCGGCATCTGGCAGGCCTCGGTCAGCCGACGACGTAGCTCGGTGCCGTTCGCCAGGCCGGTGAGTTCATCGACCGTGGCGGACTGGGCTTGTGGGCTGAGATCGTCCACATAGGTGAGCCGGTAACAGGAGGCCTCGGTGCCGTGGGTGACGACGGATGTGCTGAGCAATACCGGGATGTAGCTGCCGTCGCGGTGTGACAGGCGCACTTCGGCCTGGCCGGCGTCCGAGGGCATGCGCAGGAGCAGGTCCAAGTCCTCGGGGTGGACCAGGTCCTCGAAGGAGAAATCGCTCAGCGAGATCGCGGGCCGGCCTAGCAGGTCGCAGAGAGTGTCGTTGACACGGCTCAGTTTGCCGCGTCGTCCTTCGCCGATCTCGGCTACCGCCACGCCGCGAGGGGCGTCCTCGATGGTCGGCTGGAGGTTGTATCCGCCTGCTGTGAGGGCCTGCCGCTCGTACTCCAGGCGCACCAGGGTGCGTTGGGTGTCTGCTCGCAGTCGGGCGTTGCTGATGGCAACGGCCGCGTGGAAGGTGAACATCTCCAGGGCTTCTCGATCCCACACGTCGGGGAGCAGTCCGTCGCGCGGGCTGTCGACCGACAGCACGCCGAGCAGTTCGCCGTCTGTGCCGTACATGGGGGCGATGAGCCGGTCCTCGGGATGCCAATGTTCGGGTGACTGCGGGGCGGGGCCGCCGCCTGTCCAGGAGGGCACGCCGTCGCCGTCCAGTGTCCAGCCGATCTCATGCGAGATGAAGCGCAAGCTGCCCCATTCCTGGCCCATGGAAAGACGTCGGTCCCACTGCTCCCGTGGTCCAGCGCGTCCGATCATGAGGGCCTCGGCAGCCTCACTTCCTCCGATAGCGGCGATGACCAGATTGCCATCCGGTCGCACGAGATTGACACCACCCAGCCCGTAATCCAGACCACTGATCAGCCCATCGGCGACCGTCTGCAAGGTCTCGGCGAGGCTCTGGGCGGCGTGTAGCTTGGCGATGGCTTCGTGCAGCCGCGCAAGGGATCCCGGCGAAGCGCCGAATCTCTCTTCGGGGTCCGGGATCATACGCACCGGGTCGGGGCGAACCCCTTCGCTGAGCTGACGAAGTCGATGAAGCAGCCTCTCGACACCGGGTACGTGGTAGTCGGCAGCGATCCGCAGCCAATGGGCGGCCCTTTGCAGGTCGTCGCGCTCGAGGTGTTCGATGCCCAGGGCAAGCGCGTCGTGCCCGAGTTCGGCACCGACAGCCAGGACATCAAGGGCTTCCTGATCCGGAGGGCTGAGATCGTCGAGTGCGGACATCACGCTGGCGAAGCCGTCGTCGAGTTCCGCGTCGGTGAAACCCGGGCCATCCTCACCCAGGGCAGCGAGCAGCCTCTCGACCGGGTGGCTACGGTCGGGCCGATCGTCGTGGTTCACTTGCGCACCTCCCCGCGCGCGGTGACCGTCTGCCGATAACCATCAAGTTCTGGCATTTTCCGCAATTCTTTGACCGCTGTGGCAATTAATTTCTTCACGCCGTCGACGCTGATCCCCATCAGCCTGGCCACCGTGGTCCGGTCCAGGCCGTCGACGTAACGCAGGCACAGCGCTTCTCGCTGGCGTTGTGTCAGCCTGTCCAGCGCGTGTCCCAAGTCCAGGCGTGAGTCAACGGGACCCCAGGTGTCAGCTCCTTGCTGCGTGAGCTGCGCCAGGCGTTCGGTGAGGATCTCGTCTCCCGGCAAGTCAGCAGCCCGGTTCTGTTCCTCGTACCAGTCCACGATCCGTCGCTGGGCGATGACGAACAGCGGCGCTGCAAGGTCGTCGTAGGGCTGCCATCGGTCGAAACGGTGAAAGTAGGCCTTCCATACGTTCTGGCATATGTCCGCGACGGCGTTCTCGTCGCGCACCCGGCGTGTCACGTACCTGAACAGCCTCTCGTGCTGCGCTCGATACAGCACCGCACGCGGATCCGCGTGACCATCGGCCGCCCTCTGCGGCTGGGCACTATTCAATGTCCGCTATCCCCCGTTCCCGGAGCCGGCTGCCTGGGCGCCGGCACCGAACCGCATCCGGCGAGCCGCCGCGCATAGCGGGCTCCCGCGCCGCCCTCGCTGAGCAACCGGACCGGTTCAGGCATCGTGGCGCCTCCTTTGGGCTCCGCTTAACGGCCCGTCACATACCTGGTCCCTCAACGCAGCGAAAACGGGTACCCCTGCGAGCCGAAATCCCGAACAGCCGACTACCGCGGCTTCTGGCCGCAGGCCTCCTGCAGGTTCTGCCCTGCTCGCCAGCCGTCTGCCGGAAGCTTCGCGCTCAAAGTCCTGTCCCGGACGATGTTCCGCTCAAGCTGGTCGACTGGGCGCGGACTCTTCTGGCCGTGGAGATCGTCTTCGTCCGCGACCTCGTCGGCTCGGGCGTCGAGTGGCCAATCACCACAGGGACGGATGACGACGCCACTCTCAGAATCCTCAGGGGGATCCAGCGGAAGCTGGCCAGAACCGTGAGCGCCTACTACAGAAAGCGTCCGAGCGCATAGCTGAGGCAGTTGCCTCTGCGCCTCAAGCCACGACCTCGATGGAGGTCGGCCCAAGCCCGGCTGCACTACCAACGGAAGGAGCGCCCCCGGAGCGGGCCACCCTGCGCGGCGGCGCGGCCGGCCGCAACGCCGACACAAAGATCGTGTTACGAGCTCTAACTCGAGGAGCCTACCGACAACCCTGTGGTCGCCGACCACTACACGTCACCGTACGCGAACTCGAATGTTACTTCGGTGGCTGGAAGGCGTAAATCCTACCCGAGTCTGTCTCCGCCAGCACGCGGCTGCCAAGGGTGACGATCCACTGGGACGCACCCGCGAGGGCTTCTCCTGGATCGTTGCGCGCGGCGCTGATCCACATGACCCGGCCCGTGGCGGCGTCCAGGGCAGCTACGCGGCCTCCGAGCAGCGGAACGAGGACGCTGTTTCCGGCGACCACCGGACCGGAACCTTCCTGGACCGCTGGCCAGGGCAGGTCCTTTGTCCACGAAACACTCCCCTGCTGAGCATTCACGGCCGTCACTCGACCGTCAGCCCGCAGCACGATGAGCTTGTCCTCTGCCATCACCACCGGGCCGGTCAGATGACTCGGGAGGGTTACGCTCGTGGCGGCGCCAGTCTGGTTATCCAGGTGGATGAGGGAGGTGTACTGCACCGGTGAGGATTCGAGCGGGGTGGTCTGCACAAGGTAGTTCGTTGGCGCGCCATTCGTAGGCCCAGGAACAATTTCGGGGGGAACGCGGTTTCGCGGTATTCGTCCGGTCTGAACCGTCTTACCGGTTCGCACGTTCACGTGATACAGGATGCCGCTGCGGGATTCATCCTTGCCGTCATCTACGAAGAGCATGCGGTCATCGGAGGCCGCAACCGGAATTCCCCCAAGCGGCGTCGGCACCTTGCATGTGTTCCCGTCGATGGGATTGACCGCCAACATGTCGCTACCAGAGGCGAGGACTATACACGAGGGGTTGAGCTCCCCAAGGAAGGAATAGTTGGCCCCGCTGTGCGGCAGCGTCCACACGGTTTTCTGGTCCTTCAGGCGGATGCCCCGCAGGTCGCTTCCGGGGTCGCTTCCTCCGTGCGGAACGTCGATGATGACAACGCCCGTGCGTGCAGATACACCGACCACGTTAACGCTCCACAGCGGCTCTTCATGCCACACAATGCGTCCTGTGCGTCCGTCAAGCAAGTAGAGCGCACGGCTGTCTGTACACACGACGTCTCCCACCGCCGGCTTGCAGACCGGGGCGCCGCTGTACTCGATCGCATGCTTCGGGTCTCGCGGGAGATCAGTGTTCCAGGTGCCCCAGCCACTTGGCCGCAGCGCCGCCGCTGGCTCCCTGAGCGTCGTGGTTGCCGCGGGCTTCCTCAAAGTGGGCGTCGCCGACAGGGTGCTCGTCGAGGAGCCCTTACCTACTTTGCCCGGGGAGTTGGCGATCACCGCAGCGGTGGCGACAGCCAGGATCACCACCGCCACGGAACCCGCGACAGCGCGTCTGCGTCGGTTCTTGCCGAGAGCGCGGCCGCGTTCTGCCACCTGAAACTGCCGCCGCTCCCGACGTGACGCCAGCAGGTGCAACAGCCTTTCCGGTGTAGGCCGATCCTGCGGATCCTTTTTCAGGCAGAGACGAACGATCGACTGTAACGGCTCGGTCACCCCGGAGAGGTCTGGGGCCTCGTGGACGACGTTGTAAGCCGTGGCAAAGGCGTTCTCGGCATCGAAGGGTCCATGGCCCGCAACGGCGAACACCAGTACCGCGCCCAGCGCGAACACATCTGCGGCCGGCCCGACCTCGGCCGCGCTTTGGAGCTGTTCCGGGGCCATGTAGGGAGGAGTTCCGACGATCCGGCCGTCCGTCGTCAGCTGCGTGGAGTCCTGTACGCGGGAGATGCCGAAGTCGATCACTCGCGGGCCGTCAGCAGCCATTATCACGTTGGAGGGCTTCAGATCGCGGTGAACGATTCCGACCCGATGGATGTCCTTCAGCGCTTCTGCCAGTCCGTAGCCGAGCGCCCAAGCGTCCTCATTCGGAAGCGACCCACGAGTTCGGACATATACGTCCAATGTTGGCGAATCGAAGAACTCCGTTGCCAACCAGGGACAGTCGCCTTCAGTGTCAGCATCCAGCACGGAGGCGGTGAAGGCTCCGCTGACAGAACGGGCGGCAGCAACCTCGCGCGTGAACCGACTACGGAACCCGGCTTTCTCCGCATGGTCCGGTCGGATCACCTTCAACGCGACATGGCGCCCAGTCGGCGACGACGCCAAGTAGACGACACCCATGCCGCCTGCCCCGAGTTGGCGTTCCACAGTGTACGGCCCGATAGCTTCGGGAATCCCACCGTAAGCATCGGTGCACTCCACCCGATCAGTCACGGGGCACACCCTAGACCATGGACACAAAGGCGCCCCAGCCATGGAGAGTTGCTGGTGGCCAAACGCGAGACAGCCGTAAGCGCCAGCCACATGGCACACCCACCCCGACAACCTTCTGGCACCACCCGGAGAACTCCAACCGGTCCGGCCCAGGCGCGGCACCGCCCATCGACCGGCAATCTGTGACGTCACATCGGCAACAGGGCCGACCTACAGCGAGCAGGGGCGATCGGCATGACGACCCACTACAAGCGAAGCGGAGAACGCCCCGCATCGTACTGAAGGCACCAACCCACTCCGCCGACCCGGGTCCTCAACCAAGCGGCTATTCGCCAATGACTTACCGCTGAAGTTGCAACAACTCTCCAAATACTTAACGCACCGCACGTAGATCACATGATCACGAATCATGGGGTGACATCACTGCAGGCCAGACGGTTACAACTTGCTACCCATGAAACTGCCGTACACGAGGTCATAGCGGTGGTGATGTTGCAACTACACAGGTAACTGACAGCCAATGGGTGCTCCCTAGTGAGGCGGTAGCGGCACCCTAGCGGCTGGCACTGACAGCGACGGCCACTCAACTAGCGTCTTACCCCCGACCACGGGTCCCGCGACCTGGGTGGGCGTTGAGCGGAGGGGACCAGTCCTTCAACAGCAGGCCCGCCAGGTCGCCATTCCGCTGCATGTCCTCCTGCAGTGGGACGATGAAGGGAACGACCGGCAGGCGGCCCTGAACCTGTTCGACGCCTTCAGCTCGAAGGAGAAGTCCCTGCACGCCAGCATGGGCGGGCACACCGGCCTCCTGCAGTTCGCGGGAGACGCCGCGGCCCAGTTCTTCATCCGACATTTGAAGTGAGGCAGGGCCGAGACCTCGACACCCTGCGCGAGGCCGTTCTGGCCCACGCAAGTGCGGGACGCCTCCTACTAGAAACAATGGCGAGGGCTGCAGGTGTCATGGGGCTTGGACCTGTGGGCTGCGCCTGGGGATCTGCCGGACGTCAGCCCGGGGAGTCGGCTGTCGGCCTCTGGTCGTCTGGTGGACGACGTCCACCCGCCGAGCCGGCTTACCACTATGGACAACCGCGTGGCAGCACAGCCGGGCTGGCTGCTGCCAGGAGCCGCAGGCCCGACTGTGCGTTGCTCACTGGCGGGCGTCGGCGTCGATCAGTTGGGCCAGCTGTGCGGGCCGGGACAGGAAGGAGGAGTGTCCCGAGGCCAAGCGGTAGATACGCTCCGCGCGGGCGGACATGGCCTCCTGGAAGCCGGAATCCAGCGCGGTGTCGTTCTCGGTGATGATGTAGCTCGAGGGCACGGTCTTCCAGGCGGCAGTGGTGAGCGGCTCGCAGAAGGAACGCGCTGACTGCAGGACCAACTGCTTGGTGGCGTGGTCGGCGTCCTGCGGGTCCACGTCGGAGTAGAAGGCGGTCTTCGGGTCCTCGTAGTGCCCGTGCGCGTCGAGCGTTACGGCGCCGCTACCGGAGACCTTGCCGCCGCTCAGGCTGTCGATGGACTCGTCCGCATCGATCATGAAAGCGGAGAGGTAGACCAGACGCGCCACGTTGGACGCGCTGGCGACAGCCTCGGTGGCGGGGATCGCGCCGTAGGAATGACCCACGACGGTCACCGGCCCCTCAAGGGCATCCAGACGCTCGCGGATGACGCGTGCGTCGTCGTACATGCCGGCGGTGTTCCCTGCGTCGGCCGAGGCGCTTGGAAGGTTCACCGTCTCCACGTGCCATCCCAGCGCGGTGAGCTCGGGGACGAGTTTCTCCCAGCACCAGGCGCCGTGCCAGGCGCCGTGGACGAGCAGGATGGTGGATGTGCTGCGGTCAGTGCTGGTCATGATGCGCCTTTGGAAGCGTGGAGGACAAAACATACCGGGCCGTGCGTGACCCTCCTGGACGTTAAGCGCGTCATCCCACGCTTGGCCATGCTCAGTGATCCGGGCTTCATGTCCGTCCGTCCGACATACCTTGCGACCTGGAGGCGGCCGCATTCTCTGGGCGAAACCTGCGCTCGAGACTGGGCTGACGCGGCAGGGGCGGCCTGTGCCCGCCGGGTGCGGCCTGTGCCCGCCGGGTGCGGCCTGTGCCCGCCGGGTGCGGCCTGTGCCCGCCGGGTGCGGCCTGTGCCCGCCGGGTGCGGCCTGTGCCCGC
>NZ_JBHYMQ010000046.1:42265-67079 GCF_042742985.1 Streptomyces sp. NPDC058864
CCGGGTGCGGCAAGTCCCGCGTGGAGGGGTGCCGCGCGGGCACCTGCATCCGCTGGGGCTGCTCGGTGCCGACCCTTACCGGCCCTGCGAGACGACGATCAGGCCGGTGATGACGCTCCGTCGACTTCGACCGCTTCCGCTGGGCGGGACTTTCCTCCTCCGGCGCAAGCCCGCCCCGTCTCGCCCAGCAGTGAACGAAAGAAGCACACCCCGTATGACCAGCTCCTTCGCCGGACGGGTAGCACTCGTCACCGGTGCCGGCAGCGGCATCGGCGCCGCCACTGCACGTCTGCTCTCCGAGCGCGGCACCAAGGTAGTCGTCTTCGGCCGACGCAAGACAAGCTCGACGAGGTCGTCGCCCAGCCCCACTCACTGCCTCGAACGGCGAGGCGTCGCCGTCCCCGGGGACGTCAGCATCTCCAACGACCTCAAGCGGGCCATGGCGCACACCGCCGGGCACTTCGGCGTCCTGCACTTCGGCGTCAACAACGCCGCCTGAGCGGGTACTTCGAGCCCCTCCACGGCCTCAGCTGAAGAAGTGGAATCAGGTCGGTCCTGGGCGCCCGCTTGTCAGGGCTCTGGGCCCTGAGTGGTAGGGGTGGGGAAGCCGGTTTCCGGTGCCGCTTGACGGCGGGTCATCCACTACAAGTTCAGACCACATGACTGACGCGGTCCTGTACGCCAAGGAGGGTTTTGCCGTAGACCTCCAGGCCGACGGCGGGGACCAGGCCGGCGTGGCGGGCTGCGGTGTTCGCGTCGCGCCAGATGCGCTGCAAGGGGCTGGTCTCGGCGAAGGCCGATGATCCGTGGGCGTTGAGCAGGATGTTGATCGCCTCCAGGATCTGCTGCACCGCGTAGCCGGCGCGGGCCCTTATATGGGCGCGGGCGGCGTAGCTCATGGGGGCCGCGGCGGCGACCGTGTCGACTTCGGTGGCCGCGCGGTAGACGAGCATCCGGGCCGTCTCGATCTTCAGCGCGGCCTCGGCGATCTGCGTCTGTACGCCCACGGATTCCGCCTGTCGGCCGTAAATGGTGAAGGACAGCGGCTTGGACGCGGCCGCACTCACCACGGCCTCGAGCGCGGCTCGGCCCAGACCGAGCAAGGGCCCGGTGAGGCACAGCACCAGCATGGGACCGAATGGCGCGCTGTACCGCGCCTCGCCGCGGGTGGGACGGGGGTATACGCCCTCTGTGGCCGCCGGTACCGACAAGACCCGGTGCTCTGGCACGAAGACGTCCTGACCCACCAAGGTGTTGCTCGCGGTGCCCCGCATGCCCGCGGTGTGCCAGGTGTCCTCCACAGCGAGTTCGGCAGCCGGGATCAGCACCAGCGCCTGATCTGTGACCTCGCCCTGCTCGTCCTTGAGGAGAGCACCGACTGCCGCCCAGGTCGCATACGGCGCGCCGGAGTTGTAGGACCAGCGGCCAGTGACCCGCCAGCCGCCGGGGACCCGTTCCCCGATGCCGGTCGGCGCGGCCACGCCGGTCACTCGTGCGTCGGGGTCGGTGCCGAACACCTCTTCTTGGGCCTTCTCGGGGAAGAGGCAGGCCAGCCAGTTGGTCACCGAGATGATCATCCCGACCCAGGCCGCGGAACCGTCCGCCTGTCCCAGGGCCTCCGACACCTCAATGAGCGTCCGGAGATCCGTTTCATGGCCTCCGTAGCGCTTGGGGGTCAGCAGCCGGAAGACACCGGCCTCGTCGAGGGCTTCGACGACAGCCGGCGGTATGACACGGTCAGCTTCCCCTTGGGCGGCGTGCTGCTGTAGCAGTGGCTGCAGCGCTGCTGCCCGAGTGGCCAGATCCGCTACGTGACCGGCCCGGGCAGCATCGCCATGGGGCTCGTTCGCGTACGTGGTGATCTCCATGCTCGTCTTCTCCATCGTTGATTCGAAACCGTCGATGCGTGGATGCCACGCAGCTCTTCCTGCAGGCCCTGCGGCGCGCCATCGGCTGCGGACCGCCGGTTGAGGGTCACTCCCTGACGACGTCTTCACGTGCATCCGAGGGGTGGGCACCGGTGTGACGTCGCCTCTCCGCGCGATAACGCCCAGGGGCAGAGCCCATGGCGCGTTTGAAGGCGTGGCTGAAGGAACTTTCCGAGCGATAGCCCCACCGCGCGGCTACGGCCGCGATCGGGCTGTCGCCGTTCCTCAGCTCACGTGCCGCGGAACGAATGCGGAGACCGGCGAGATATTCCTGGGGCGGTAAGCCCACGGCTTGCGTGAATTTTTCCGCGAAACGCGAGCGTGACAGCCCGGCCTTCGTGGCGAGTTCTGCGACGCTCCAGGGGTACGCCGGCATATCGTGCATCAGCTGTAGTGCGGCCCCGACATGGCGATCGGCAAGCGCGGTCAGCCATGCAATGTCCTGGTCTTCGCCTCGCATGGCGTGGGCCCTGAGCAGGTGCATCAGCAAGATGTGCGCCAGGCGTTCCGTCACGAACGGGGTACCCAAGGCCGGTTGCTCGGTTTCGGCGCGAAGGAGGTCGAGCGCGCTGCGGATACCGCCCGCCTCCGGGGAGCCCGCGGCAACATGGACGACGGGCGGTAGGACGTCGAGGAGCGCGGCAGCGTTGGCTCCGTCGAGGTTGAATCCGCAGGCCACCACGACTGTGTCCGGATCCAACCCGATGCGGACCGGAACGCCTGGGGTATGGCCTGAGAAGACCTCGGCGCTAGGCAGCGCCCGTACCTCGCGGCCTCCACTCATTACGTACGCGCGGCTGCTCCCGATCAGGTAACAGTCCCCCGCCCCCATCAGCACCGGCCTCGGGGCGCCGGCGACCTCGAGCCGGCACGTACCGTGCAGCACTGCGCCCAATTTGATGTGCCGGTTGCCCGAGAAGCTCACGGCCCACGGCTCCTGTGCTTCCAGACGGGCGAAGCGTCCGCTGCGGAGATCGAGCAGGCTGAGGACGTCGCTCAGCGGATCCATCGGTCACCTGGACATGGGCTGGCTCCGTGTTGGTCCATGTTCTCTTTACGCACTCGGCGTCTTGTGGGTGCATGCCGGCGATCGAGGCATGTCACTGTCGAGAGACATCGGCTCGCTGGATCGGCGGAGGGTCCGCTCGAGCCGGGGTGCTGGGTGGTGGCGGCTTGGGCCGGCATCCGGTGCTGGTCGGACACTTCTCTCGCTTCGCGTGCTTGATCGGTCGCCATGTTGGTGAGGTGTGACCGGAGCTGGAAGAGGTTCACCAGGCGGTGCGACTGAGCCACGAGCTGATGCGGTCGGCCACGTGACGCCAGCGCGGTTCGAGGATCAGGCTGTGCGCGCGGTCCGCCAGGAAGAGGTAGTCGGCGCCGAAGTGCGCGGCGTGCTTACGCACGAGGGGCGCGGGAGACACGATGTCCTTACCACCCGCGATCATCAGCATGGGGCCACTGACTCGGGTGCGGTCGAGCTCAATCGCCGCTCCGCGCTGGGCCGCTTCCCACACCGCCTTCGGTGACTCGTCGGGCATCAAGCTGTAGTAGCGGCGGGCGTCGTCCTCCGGGCATCCGGCGAGGAACCACTCGACTGCCATCTCGTACGGCATCGGCGGAAACGGCACCGACCAGTCCAGCGGCAGGGGTATCGCCTCCCCGCTGCTTTCCGTACAGGGCACGGGCGCGAGAAGTACCTGGGCTTGGACCGGGTGGTCTTCGGAGTACTTCTGTGCCACTGCCGCACCCATGCTGTGGGCTACGAGCACGGGTGTCTCACCGATGTGGGAGACGACGATGTCCAGTTCCTCGGTTGCCTCCAGCATGCTGCGGCGGACGAACTGCTCGGTGGGGAGCTCACGCGATCCGGTGTGGTTGAACCAACTGAAGGCGTAGCAGTCCCGGCCCAGACTGGCGAAGTAGGGCAGCCACTGTTCCCACAGCCAGCTGCCATGGCTGCCGCCGTGCACAAACACGATGGGAGGTGCCGTGGCTATGCCCTTGGGTCCGACGTGTTCCACGAAGACACCGTCGACCATGTACTGCTCGACCTTCACCGCATGCTCCCGGGAGATGAAAGAGCCGGATGGACGGCTCACGCAGGCTGGATCCCGTGCCGCCACCTGGAGGCGTCACGGGGAGACATGCGCGAGATCGTCGGAGGAGACGCCTGAGGGCACGTCGCACTCGGTGCTCGAGTGCCTGGCGTCGGCTGCTTGCCTGGCCGCTTGAGGCGCGTCCACGCATCGGCAGGGGAAGACGACCTCTGCGCGTACCCCGTTATACAGGGTACGCACGCTACGGGACAATCTTGGTCCGTCACCTGCTCATGGACTGAGACGCGCAGCCGGGCGGGCGTTACCGTCTGCACCCGCGGGCAGACATGCAGGGATGACCATGTGAGGGCCGCTCAGCCGTACTGCAGGTATTTGCGCCTCGGAGCTGACAGGTCCGCGGGCGGCGGGGTGGCAGACGGCTGCGCGGTCACCACTTCATCCAAGCTGAGCAGCCAGGGGCAGGGCCTCGAGGCGTCGCTCAACAGCGGGTGGCGATGGAGAAGGGCTGTGGCCTATGGGTCGACTGCCAAAGGGCTCCAGCCGGCGGCTCGCATCTCCCGACAACGGTCGTTCAGATGCCAGAAAGGCTCATCACCGGTCGCTGGCCAACCGGCAATTTGCTGCGCGGGCGCGTGACTTCCGCGCCTTGTGCCTGTTTCCGCAGGCGTCCTTCGCGCACCACCGGCGCAGACCGGGCCGTGACGTGTCAACGAAGATGAGAAAACATTCGGGTGCATCACACTCGCGGATGCGACCGGCGAATTCGCCCGTGAACAGCTCCACTGCATCGCGAGCGATCGTCGACAGGGCCTCTGCGCCACTCGCCGGGTAACGCCATGCTGCCGCGTTGCCGCTGATCCGCCGGGTAAGCGGCGGATGGTCGGCGGTGCCGTTGACGCAGCTCACATGGCCCGGTGACAGCTCCTCGCCGCGTGCCGCGCTACGGCCCATGCCCCACAAGGCTGTGCGTAGGTCGAGCGCCGCCTGCAGATCGGCATCGGATACACGCACGTCCGCAGGTTCAAGGCCCAGCCGTGACAGTCCGAGCCAGCGCGCGAGGTCCGGCGGGGTGTGGAGAACGTCGTAGCGGCTCAGCTCTCCGGGGCCACCGGAGGTCAGGAACTCCAGGCACAGCGCGCCGGCGTCAAACAGGTACGGCGTGCCCGTGGGCGTGTAAGCCGTTATCCCCGGCGCGGCAGTTCTCATGCGCCCATGGTAGGGCGGTCCCCGGTCTAGGTTTGGTGCAGTGCATCGGGGTGCAGGGCGGCGCGCCTTCCGTCGAAAGGCCCAGGAAACGCCTGCGCATCGCTTCGCGCGGCATTTTGAACGATCAGTTGTCCTGCCAGCGGCGGCGGCCCCGGGCTGCCGACCCACGGGGCCGTTATTGTCGCTGTCTTAACCGTCAGCAGAGCTGCAGCGGGCGAGGAGGTTGCGGTGGAGGTCTCTTTCGGCGGAGCGATTGGTGAGGCTGCCTACCATCACGTGCGTTCGGTTCTTGAGCCGGCGATCGCGAACCACAGCGTGCGGGTGTGGCTACTGGCCGATCACTTTGGCCGACGGGAAGGCGTTGAGGGGCGGGAGCGCGAGGCGCTGGCTGTGGCGTGCTTGTTCCACGACGCAGGAACAGCCGAAGCGTATGACGGACCGCAGCGTTTCGAAGTGGAGGGTGCGGACGCCGCCCGGGCGTTCCTGTCGCGCCGGGAGTGGCCCGCGCATTTGGTCCAGAAGGTCTGGGAGGCTGTCGCCCTGCACACCTCCCCTGGCATCGCGGAACGTATGGGGACACTCCCCCGGCTCGTGCGGCTCGGCGTCATGACCGACTTCGGTGCTACCGAGACGGCCACCCAGGCCGAAGAGCCGCTGAGCTCTTTGCTCGCGCGGTTCGCGAGGATGGACATCGAGACCGTACTCGGTGACGCGGTGGTCAAGCAGGCACTGCGCCGTCCCGAGAAGGCGCCGCCTGCCAGCTGGCCTGGGGGGTTGCTGGCCGCGCACATGGCGAACCCGGGGCATACGGGTGTCAATCCCGCCTTCTGAGCCCGGACGCTTGCCATCAGGGCGAACGCGCTGCGCGTAACACTTTGGACGCACCGCTTCCGCCTGCTTCGTGCGGCCTTCGAAGATCGTCGGTGTTACGGCCGCCTACCTCCCCGACGCGGGAGAGGGCCTGCCGACGGGAAGGAAGGAGAAACGGACGACCATCGTCCCTTTGTGCTACCTTTACTCATATCGGTGATCGTCGTCCGATCGCCGGTCGCCCTAGGTTAGGGCGGTGCTGCGCCGCAAGGAGGCCGATCTGAGTGATCGCTGCAAGATCTGAATCTCGGATGCCGCCGTCTCCCCCGGGCGCCACGTCTGAAGGCCGAGCGGATGCACAACGCAATCGGCGCCGGCTGATCGCCGCGACCCGGGAGGCGATTGCGGCGCGCGGGCTGGACGTCTCCGCCCTGGACATCGCCAAGGCTGCTGGCCTGGGGGTGGGCACACTGTACCGGCGCTTCGGCACCAAGGAAGCTCTCCTCGACGCTGTGGTGCTCAGCCTCTATGACGAGTTGTGTGACACCGCGCAGGCCTGCATGGAACTCCCGGACCCTTGGGACGGGCTCACTGCATTTGTGATGGAACTGGCTGGAGCGCACCGGGACAGCCGCGGACTAGCCGAGGTCACGGCCGCGTGCGAATCACCACCCTCGGCGGAACTCGCGGAGCGGACCGCCGCAGTGCAGGACGCCGTCATCCACCTGACCGAACGCGTCCGCGCAGCCGGCATGCTGCGCAGCGACGTGACCTGGCAGGACATCATCATCTGCTCCCGCGCCTCACTGGACACCGACCACTGCCTCGGCATCGACGCCGGGCCCGACGGATGGCGTCGAGTCATCACCCTCCTGCTCGACGGGATGCGCGCCTCCGGGCACACCACGCTCGAAGGGCCGGGGCCACAAATCCGCGCCCAGTAGTGGCCCACGGTCGGCACCCGCACCAGAGCACGACGCCGCTTTCAAAGTGGCGTGCGCCCTGATCATCATGGCGCAGCCAGATGCGCAGCCGGGGCTCCGTGCCACACGACTGCCGGCGACGTTCCCTTTGCTGGCGATAGCCGTGACACGAAGGAGAGCGAGAGGTGGCTTCCTCCTGAGGGCCCACCCCCGACTTCCAAGGCCGCGGACCGATGCGCCCAACTCTCAAGGGGCGCATCGGCCCATGTCACACATCGGAACGCCAAGGCCCCGCTTCACATGAGAAGGCTGACCGCTGAACGCTGTCACAGCAAGTGTCCGCTCTTGTGCAGCACGACGTCGACAGCGGGCGGAGGTCGTGCTGTCTTGGGGCAGGCCACCGTGCCTGTGCGATTGCGTGGGCATCGGGTTCCCGGGGTTGAAGTTGCCGTTGCGGCAGCTTCTACCGTCGTGACCAGGGCCGGAGAGACCGGCCTGGCGACACATACGTGCGGGAGTGGTGATGGACTGGCCGATCGCGGAGGTAGCACGGGTGTCGGGTGTGACCGCCCGGACACTGCGCCACTACGACGAGACAGGCCTGCTGCCGCCAGCCCGAATCGGCACCAACGGTCACCGCTACTACGGGGAACGCCAACTCCTGCGGCTGCAGCAGATCCTCGTACTGCGGGCGCTGGGTGTTGGGCTACCGGAAATCGGCCGGATCTTGTCCGAGCAGGTCGACGAGGTGGACGCCCTGCGCAGTCACCACCAACGCCTCCTCGCGGAGCGCGACCGGATCGACATCCTGGCCAGCACTGTCTTCCGTACGATCGCCGAACTGGAGCAGTCCAGGAAGGACGACCGTCCCATGACCATCAACCGCCCGGAGAACCTCTTCGAGGGCGTGACACCCTCCCACTACGAAGACAACATGCGCGACTACCCCGAACTCGCCCAGGAGGTCGGACAACGCGCTGCCACGATGAGCCAGGCAGACGCCGACGCCGCGCACCGTGAGCGCACGGCCCAGATGATCAGGCTGGCCGAACTCATGGGCGCGGGCCGCCCAGTCGACGCCGACCCCGTCCAGGCCGAGATCGACACCCAGTACCGGGCACTGACCGAGCTGCGTGCTGTCTCCGCCGAGGACTTCCGGGCCATCGCACGCTCCATCGTCGACAACGAGACCTGGCGCGCCGCATACGAGGCCATCGCTCCGGGGCTCGCCGCGTACCAGCGCGACGCCATGCTGGCCTACGCCACCACCCGGCTGAACTGAGCCGCAACGCAGCCGCCATCGGCGATGGACGATGGCAGCTGCACCGCGTCACGTCAGGCCAACGATGTTTGGGCTTGATTCGCTTTGACGGACATTCGAGATCAGGGGTTCTACCCCGGGAGGATGTCCATCATGGAGAGCATGGGGAAGAAGAAGCCACGCCCTCGCCGCTCGTTCACGCCGGAGTTCAAGACGGAGATCGTCGAGCTGTGCCGGCGTGGTGACCGCTCGGTCGGCCAGATCGCCAAGGACTTCGACCTGACCGAGACCGCGGTGCGGGACTGGGTCAAGCAGGCCGAGGTCGACGCCGGCGAGCGAGACGGCCTGACCAGCAGCGAACGCGATGAACTGGCCGCGCTGCGACGGGAGAACCGTAGGCTGCGGGAGGACGTTGACATCCTCAAGCGGGCCACGGCTTTCTTCGCGAAGGAGACCCGGTGACGGTTCACCCGTTCATCGAGGCGGAGAAACGCGCAGGTCACAGCGTCAAACGAGCCTGTGAGCTATTGAAGGTCTCCCGAGCCGCCTACTACGCCCGCCGCACCGCCAGCCCCGGTCCCCGCGCGGTCCGCGACGCCGAGCTGACCGAGCAGATCACCGCCGTCCACACGAGATCGCGGGGAACCTACGGTGCCCCACGCGTCCATGCCGCTCTCCAGCATGAGGGCGCCGCGTGCGGACGTCGCCGTGTCGCCCGGCTGATGCGGGCGGCCGGGCTGGCAGGCGTGCATCGCCGACGACGGCACCTGACCACCGTTCCCGACCCCCGGGCCGCCACCCGTCCCGACCTCATCGCCCGAAACTTCCAGCCCGACCCCACCGGGCTCGACGCCCGCTGGTGCGGTGATATCACCTACATCCCGACCGACGAGGGCTGGCTCTACCTGGCCACCGTCATCGACATCGCCTCACGCCGCGTGATCGGCTGGGAGACCGCCGACCACATGCGCACCGATCTTGTGGCCGACGCCCTGACCGCTGCCTGCCGGCGGCGCCGCCCGACGCGGCAAGTGATCTTTCACTCGGACCGCGGAAGCCAATACACCAGCCAGCAATTCGCGGTGCTGGCCAACCAGTTCGGAGTTTCCCTGTCGGTTGGTCGCACCGGGCAGTGCTGGGACAACGCGCTGGCCGAATCGTTCTTCGCCACCATCAAACGCGAACTGCTCGACACGACCTGCTGGCCCACACGGGCCGCCGCACGCACCGCGATCTTCGACTTCATCGAGAGCTGGTACAACTTGCACCGACTGCACAGCAGCCTCGGCTACCTCAGCCCAGCCGACTACGAGACCACACACGCAGCCTGACCACCACACCAATGGTGTCCGTCAAAGCGGAACAAGCTCAAGTCAGTGGGTTGGGCTCGCGCATGGGGAGCAGCTTTTCCACGCCGCCGCTTACCGAGCGGGCCTGCCCGCGGGGGCGATATGTAGCTATTGGCGGGACCTTCAGTTGCTCTTCAGCTCCGTGCGGTCAGTGTCCCAGCGGGTGTGGAAGGTGCCAGGGCGGTCGGTGCGGTGGTAGGTGTGGGCGCCGAAGTAGTCGCGCTGGGCCTGGGTGAGGGCGGCCGGCAGGCGCGGGGTGCGGAGGGTGTCGTAGTAGGCGAGCGCGGCGGCGAAGGCGGGAGCCGGGACGCCGTCGCGGGCGGCGTGGGACACGGCCAGACGCCAGGGCAGTTGGGCGGCGCCGACTTCCCCCGCGAAGCCGGGGTCAGCCAGCAGGCTGGGCAGGGCGGGGTCGGTGGTGTAGGCGTCCCGGACGCGGTCGAGGAAGGCGGCGCGGATGATGCAGCCGGCGCGCCAGACCGCGGCGACGGTGGCGAGGTCGATGTTCCAGCCGTAGGTCTCACCGGCTGCCTGGATCTGGTGGAGGCCCTGGGCGTAGGAGATGACCTTGGACGCGTACAGGGCCTGTTCGACCTGGTCGGTGAAGCGGACCGCGTCGCGCTCGCCGAGGAGGGTGGGGGCGGGGCCGGGCAGGGCGGCGCCGGTGGCGCGCAGAGCGCTGTGACCGGACAGGGAACGGGCGAAGACCGCCTCGGCGATGCCGGATACAGGGATCCCCAGGTCGAGTGCGGTCTGCACGGTCCAGCGCCCGGTGCCCTTCTGCTCGGCGGCGTCGGCGATGACGTCGACGAAGGGCAGGCCGGTGTCGGCGTCGTGGTGGGCAAGGACTTCGGCGGTGATCTCGATGAGGTAGGAGTTCAGGCGGCCGGTGTTCCACCGGCGGAAGACCTCGGCGATCCGTGCCGGACTCCATCCGGTGGCATGGCGCAGGAGGTGGTAGGCCTCGGCGATGAGTTGCATGTCGGCGTACTCGATGCCGTTGTGGACCATTTTGACGAAGTGGCCGGCGCCGTCGGGGCCGAGGTGGGCGACGGCCCGGGCGCCGTCGGGCGTGACGGCGGCGATGTCGTTCAGGACGGGAGCCAGCAGTTGGTAGGCCTCCGGGGAGCCGCCGGGCATGATGCTGGGTCCGTTCAGGGCGCCTTCCTCGCCGCCGGAGATGCCGGTGCCCAGAAAGTGGATGCCGCGTTCGCGCAGGGTGGCTTCCCGGCGGCGGGTGTCGGTGAAGTGCGCGTTGCCGCCGTCGACGACGACATCGCCGGGGTCGAGCAGCGGCGCGTACTCGGCGATGACGTCGTCGGTGGCTTGGCCGGCCTGCACCATGACGATCAGACGCCTCGGCCGCTGCAGCGCGGCGACCATCTCCTTGGGCGATTCCGCCGCGATGAAGCTTCCCTCGTGACCGAAGTCGGTGACCAGGGCCAGCATGCGGGCGGGGGTGCGGTTGTGGACGGCCACGGTGTAGCCGTGACGAGCGAGGTTGCGGGCGAGATTGCGGCCCATGACGGCCAGTCCGGTAACGCCGACGTGTGCGGTGGGATGCATGAACGTGCCTTCGGTAAGAGGAGGTGCGGATCTAGGGCGTGTATCGAAAGTGGATCTTGATGTGTAATGATCTTGGTTCGTGGCGCGTGGAGATCTGACGGATGAGCAGTGGGCTGCGCTGGAGCCGCTGCTGCCAGTACGAAAGAAGGCCGGTCGACCGGCGATATGGACCCGGCGGCAGCTGATCGACGGCATACGGTTCCGGGTCCGCACCGGCGTCCCGTGGCGGGACGTGCCTGAGCAGTACGGCCCGTGGGGCCGGGTGTACGACCTGTTCCGCCGCTGGCAGCGTGACGGCACCTGGCAGCGGATCCTCACCCAGCTCCAGGCCCGGGCGGACGCGAAGGACCTGATCACTTGGGAGCTGAACGTCGACTCCACCGTCTGCCGGGCCCACCAGCACGCCGCAGGGGCACGGAAAAAGGGGACCTCCAAAAGGAACCGCCCGGCGGAATCACCGCCGAGCCGGACGACCACGGGCTCGGACGCTCCCGCGGCGGGTTGACCACCAAGCTGCACCTGGCCGTCGAGCAGGGCCAAAAGCCCATGTCGACCGTGATCACCGCAGGCCAGCGCGGGGACTCCCCGCAGTTCGAGGTCGTCCTCGGCCGCGTCCGGGTGCCCCAGCTCGGGGCTGGCAGGCCCCGCACCCGACCCCTGCGCGTGCGGGCCGACAAGGCGTACGCCTCTCGCAAGAACCGGGCCTACTTGCGACGACGGGGTATCCGCTGCACCATTCCGGACAAGGTCGACCAGGCCCGCAATCGCAAGAAGCGCGGCTCGCGAGGCGGCCGGCCACCGAAGTTCGACCCGGAGGACTACAAAGCGCGGCACGCGGTCGAATGCGGCATCAACCGCCTCAAGAGACACCGCGCCGTGGCAACACGGTACGACAAACTCGCCGTCCGCTACGAGGCGACCGTCCTCGTCGCCGCCATCAACGAGTGGCTGTGACCAGCACTTTCGATACACGCCCTAGTGGCTCGTGTTGCCGACCGTGCTCCGCACTGCTCCGGCGGCGCCCAACTTCTCTTCTCGGCGAGCTTGACCGAAAGGGGAAACGCGGACCGTCCCAGGAATGCGCACCCGGCGCAGCGCGGGACGTGGATTGCGGGGGTCATCGGCAGGCATGGCGGCTCCTTGGTCGCAGGGGTTCGTCTGAAGCCGGAAAGGGGTGCTGTGCACGCGGGGTTTGCAGAATCCGGCACCTGAAGTGACCGCTCGAGGGACCGGAGTCCGGTAGTAGCCCGGCGGAGGAGCAAGGGGGCGGGTCGAGGCCGGCCCCACAGGCGGCGTTGCGGGGGGTTTGGTGCAGGTAGGGGTGCAGGTGGCCCCTGCGCGAGGGAGTTGCTGCGCATGCTCGCCACCGCGTTCGTGGGCGGCGCCCCGAGTGGTGAAGTGGGGCGCCGCTAACGTGCCCGTGTCGCAGGGCGTTTCCGCTGGCTGACGGATTGCGTGCGACCGGAGATGCGCGGCTTAGTAGCCGGCGGTAAGTGCGCCGTCGATCGCGAGGGCCGCGCCGGTGATGAACGGGCTTTCGTCGCTGAGCAGGAAGGTTGCGAATGCGGCGATCTCTGACTCGTCGGCGGCCCGGCCGGTCGGCTGCTGGTTGAGGAGGGCGCTGGCGGCTTCAGGGCTGTTCTCGGTGAAGCCCCGCCACAGCGGGGTGTTCACCAGGCCCGTGACCAGAGCGTTGACGCGTACGCCTTCCTTGGCCGCGTCGAGTGCCGCGGAGCGGGTGAGGCCGACGACACCGTGCTTGGCGGCGGAGTAGGCGGCGGCCGTCGGGTCGCCCACCACACCGACCACGGAGGCGTTGTTGACGATGGAGCCGCCGCCGCTGGCCACGATCGCCGGAATCTCGTGCTTGAGGCTGTAGAAGACGCTCGTGAGGTTGAGAGCGAGGACGCTGTCCCAGAAGGACGCCTCGATGTCCCGGACGGCGCCGTGGCTGGTGCCGCCGCCTGCGTTGTTGAAGGCGCCATGCAGGCCGCCGAACTCCTTGACCGCAACGTCGACCAGGTGTGCGACCTCCTCCTCGACGGTCACATCGGTCGGGACGAAGAGAGCCTTGCCGCCCTCGCGGGCGATCTCCGCAACGGTCGCCTCGCCACGCTCCTTGTCGCGTGCTCCGATGAGCACGGTCGCGCCCTCGGAAGCAGCCCGCCTCGCGAAGGCTGCCCCCATCCCGGAGGTCCCTCCAGTGACGATGATGACCTTGGACTCCAGACGCTTGGACATGCGTCTCCTTTCGATGCCCGGCCATGGCAGGCGCCACGGCCTTGCGGAATGAACGATGAGGAAGGGCGGCCGGATCGGCATGAGGCAACGATCCGCAGGGCGCCAACGGGCTTTGCCAGTCCCGCTCTTCGAGACCCTACCACCATCAGGAACGACCGGTCGGTAAATAATTGTGGTGGTGGCCACACTGCGCGCACACGTTGCGCGAGGGGTGCCCGCAGCGGGGACGATCTCGCTGCGATGCGCCGCCTCGCCAGAGCGCGAGGAGCTGGCTCTGACAGCAAGGCGGCCGCGTGAGCTGCCGGCCGCCAGGGGGCTCATGACCGGCGTTGAACGCCTTGCGGAGACCACTGAAAGCCACAGCGCGGGGGCGAGAGGAGGCCTGACCGTCTGGTTCAGGCGTCGCACTCCACCCGAAATAATCTGTACCGTTCGTTCTGGTACCCTCTGGGCATGGCACGACTCAGGGAATTCGACACCGAAAGGGCTGTGGAGGCGGCGATGAACGCCTTCTGCCGAAACGGCTATGACGGCACGTCGATCCAGGACCTGGTCGATGCCACTGGCGTGGGCCGCGGCTCGCTGTACACGGCCTTCGGCAGCAAGGAGGGCCTCTACCTGGCGGCCATGGACCGCTATCGCGAGCACTACGCGCAGCCGCTGGTCGAAGTTCTCCGCCAGGGGGCCCCGGGCCGTGAGCTGCTGCGCGAGGTCCTGGTCGCGGCCGTGGACGACATCGTGCGCGACGGCAGCCGGCGAGCCTGCATGATCGTCGGCGCCGCCGTGGGCCGGATCGCACACGACCCCCAAGTCGCATCCCACGTGCAGTCGACGACAGAACTGCTCGAGGAAGCGCTCTATCAGGTCGTCGCTGAGGCCCAGGCGAACGGCGAACTGTCCAAGGAGCGCGATCCGCGGAACCTCGCTCGCTTCCTCCTCGCAACTATGCACGGCCTGCGGGTGATGGGGTCCATCAAGCCCGACCGGGAATCGCTCATGGCGGTCGCCGAAACCGCGCTCCACCCCCTCGGCTGATCCGTTTGTTGCCAATGGCGGTAGCCGGGGAATGCAGCGAAGGACGTCAGGTCATCCTCGGCCTTTCCCGCATCGCCGGGCGCGCACCACCTGGGGCAAGCGGCCACGAACACATCGCTGACTACCGCGCCGCGCCCGAACTCTCCCATGGGTCCGCCGGGGTGCCGCACGCACCGCAGATGCAGCTCCAGAGGAGGATCCCAGGGGGGCCATCCGATGATCACACGAGCGGCTCGGAGCAGCCTCACGACCACAGCTTGGCGGAACGCCAGGTCGCCGCCCGGCGTAGCGTACACGGCGTACGCCTCAATGGCTTCGACCGTCGCATCCCTGACATGCCGTCGGCTTGCTCGGCGATCATCCGAGGGCGGCCGGAGGCAGGCCTGAAACACTGTGGCGAGTCGGGCCGCGGACAAGATCCATCGCCGGCCGCCGTAACGACCGTGATCTGTCTCCAGTCCGCGACCCCACTCGTCAGGCTTGCCACCTGAAAGCGGGTGGCACGTCACATTCGGTAACGCAGCGCGCTGCACTTTAACGGCCGGCCGGGGTCTTGGGAGGAGTCCAAGGCGCCAGCGGCTCCATGTAGAAGCGCGTCAGCAGGACCGAGTCGATCAGCCACTTCCCATGCACCTTGCGGTACGTCTCGCGGTACTGGCCGTATCCGTTATGCCCCTCCGGAGCGCCCTTCTTCCCGGCCGGGAAGGTAAGGACGTCCTCCATCGACCAGATTCCGGATGCCGTGTTCGGCCCCGTGATCTTGATCTCCGGCATCGCGCCCGAGTGAGCGGACGGTGCGGCACCGGTGAGATCACGGATCGTGTGCGCAAACTCCTGCGGCGACTTCCACGCGATCCCATCCGTCACGAGCTTCGCATGAGGAGTGAACAACCCAGCGAGCTGGTCGTGCTTCTTCTCGTCCACGAAGCGGAAGTAGCGGGCCTTGAGCTGGTGGATGTCTTCGATGTCCTCCAGACGCTGCACCCTGGCCGCGAGGGCCTTGGAGGATGCATTCTGCCCGTGCGCGCTCACCTGCTGGTCATGCGCGCTCGCGGACGGGGAGGTGAGGGCCACCGCGCCCGCTCCCCCAGCGACCAGTAGTGCAGCCGCCGCAGCTGCGCCAGTGATCCGGGACCGCAACGCGGTCGCCTTCCCGGCTTCCTGTCCGTACATGGTTGGTTCCTTTCGTTCCGCTCGGCTCGGCCACGGCCCCCCGTCAGTTGTGCGGGGAGAACAGCCGCAGACCGGCGTGCGGAGATCAAGTTGTGCGTTGTAAGGGCACCCAGGCGCGACCCGTAATTCCGCAGCCGCAACGTGGCGGCGACGGTCGAGCCGGGGGCATCGCAGGGCCAGAGCGGCACCTGCGTCGACAGCCGACAGTGAACACCACCCGGAACGTACGGTCAACAATTTCTTGTGCGCTGCCGCCCTCGCGGAAGCAGTAAAACCAAGATCGTAAACGCCCCCGGCCCTGCGGATTGCCCTCCCATCAACGCCTTGACCTGCGCAAACAGACCTGGCCCGTTATGGATCGAACGCCATCTCACCAACCCGCAACCATGCAACCGAAACGGACGATCATCGTCCTCTTGTGGTAGTTTTACGGAAGGGGACGAACATCGTCCGAATAGGATCCCCTGAGCTCACTGGCAGGAGGCACGACCATGAGGGATCTCGAGGAGATCATCCGAGAGCTGGACGCGATCGAAAGCATCAAGAAGCTCAAGGCCCGCTACTTCCGCTTCGTGGACGAGAAGAAGCACGTGGAGCTGGCAGCGCTGTTCACCCCTGACGCCAGGCTCGTGACGGATGGCATCACATGGAAGTCACCAACAGAGTTCGCGAACACGATCCGTGATCTCACCGGCAACGCACCCTCCGTCCACCACGGGCACATGCCCGAGATCGACATCACGGGGCCGGACACGGCGACCGGAATCTGGGCCATGGAGGACTTGCTGACCTTCCCGGCCGGCGAGGACGCCCCCGAAGGGCATCACGGCTACGGGCAGTACCGCGAGACCTACCGGAAGGTTCAGGGACAGTGGCTGATCGACACCCTGCTGCTGACCCGGTTCCGGATGGACGCGCTGGACAACTGGGATGCGAATGCAGCCTGACCCGAGCGCCCGCGACATCTGGAGGAGACACGGATGTGCGGCACAGCCGGCACCGAAGCTTCCGCTCGGGTGGGCGCCCTCCCCCCACGGCGGCGCGGCCTGACGCACCGTCTGCCCTCACGTCTAAGCGGGGAAGTTGCGCGCGTGCGCGGCCGCTGCCGCGCTGAGCAGGGCATCCCGCAGACCATCTTCCAGTGAGTACAGCTTTCTGCAGAGAAGACAATCCTTGGCCCGGAGGACAAGAAGTGCGCGTCGACATCTGGTCTGACATCTCCTGCCCGTGGTGCTACATCGGAAAGGCCCGCTTCAAGAAGGCGCTTGCCACGTTTGCACACCGGGAATCAGTTGAGGTGGTACACCGTTCATTCGAGCTCGGCCCCCATCTGACCCACGTCCTCCCGACGACCGGGGCAGCGCACGCGAAGAAGTACGGCATGACTCCGCCGCAGGCTCGGGCAGCCGAGGAGAAGCTCGCGCGGATCGCCAGGAAGGAGGGACTGGGATATGTCGTCGCTTCCCGCGACCACGGCAACACCTTCGACTTGCACCGACTGCTCCACCTGGCCGCCACCCAGGGCCGTGCGGAGAGACTGCTGACACTGTTCTACGAGGGCAACTTCGCCGCGGAGCGGACCATCTACGACCCGCAGCACCAAGTCGAACTTGCCGTCCGCGCCGGCGTCAGCGAAACGGACGCCCGCGCCGTGCTGACTGACAAGCAGGCTTATGCCGCCCGAGTACGCGCGGACGAGGCCGAGGCGGCACAGTTGGGCATCACAGGCGTGCCGTTCTTCGTGGTCGATGGAACATACGGACTTTCCGGCGCCCAACCGGCCGAGGCCTTCACCGAACTGCTGGAACGCGCGTGGGCCGACCGCAGAGCACAACTGACGGTCCCGGACTCCGACGGCCAAGCTGGTTGCGACGCAGAGGGGGCCTGCACAGTGCAACACGCCACCGGTGCCGACGCGCCCAGCACGTAGGGCTCCCCCGCCAAAAGCCCGCGCTACCGGCGCGTGGACGCAAGCACCGCCAGGCCGCCTCCACACCAAGGGATACGGCCCGCAGCGAGCCTGCGTTGGCCTCAACCCCGACGCCGCCTGACGACGGCATCTGCAACGCACTCGACGAACAGACCACGTCGCCTTGGCCCGAGCCCTGAGTGCCTCCCGGCCGGCAGCACCCGAACTCGGCGCGGCGGCCGTGGAGAAGAGCCCCGCGACTCGCACAACGTCGATTGACCCCCGTCCGACCTGCGTCGGCATCAGCCGCGACCCGTCACCCGGACGCCCGAGTGATCAGCGTCCTTGATCCATGCCATATTCTATACCGACCATTCGGTAAACAACTGTGGTGCGCGGCAGCAGCCGGCGCCGCAGAACCGAACATCAAGGCCGCCCCAGCGGCCCCCATCAGAGAGAAGTAGTGCGATGAAGGCTGTAGGTGTCTTCCGCTATGGCGGTCCCGAGGTACTCGAGGTCGTAGACCTGCCCCTCCCCGCGGTCGGACCGGGACAGATCCGGGTGCGCGTGCACGCGGCCTCGGTGAACCCCTCGGACGTCCTGCTGCGCGAGGGCCACACCGACCCCATGCTCCGAGGACGCCTCACCCCGCCGTACCGACCCGGCATGGACGCGGCTGGCGTCGTGGACGAGATCGGCCCGGAAACAGACACCGATCTGCAGGTCGGTGACCGCGTGATGGCGATCGTCATCCCCATCGACCCCTCCGGCGGCGCCTACGCGCAGTACGTCGTCCTCGACGCCCGGCAGGTCGTCAAGGCCCCCGCCGGAACCACCCATGCCCAGGCCGCCACCCTTCCGATGAACGGACTGACCGCACGCCGCGCCCTCGACGTACTCGGCTTGGCCCCCGGCGACTGGATCGCCGTCACCGGCGCCGCAGGCGCCATGGGCGGCTACGTCGTGCAACTGGCCAAGGCGGACGGGCTGCGCGTCGTGGCCGACGCGGCTCCCGCAGACGAGGAACTGGTGCGCTCACTGGGCGCCGACCGAATCGTCAGCCGAGGGCCGGGCGTGGCCGCGCGCATCCTCGAGGTCGTTCCCGGCGGCGTGGAAGCCGTCGTGGATTCCGCGGTCATGGGCCCCGAGGTGCTCCCCGCCATCCGGCCCGGAGGTCAGCTCGCCCTCGCACGCAGCGAGGGAGAACCCGGCACGACGCCCCTGGGCGAACCCGAGAACGTCATCGTCCGGAACGTCTTCGTGCCCGACTACCGCCATGCCAGCGACAAGCTCGACGACCTGCGCGCGCTCGCGGAGGAAGGCCGCATCTCACTGCGAGTCGCGGCCGAATACCCCGCCGACCAGGCGGCCGAGGCTCATCGCCGTTTCGAAGCAGGCGGCGTACGCGGCCGGCTGGTTCTCACCTTCTGACAGCCCGGGACCCGCCTGCAGCGGCCAGCCAAAACCCTAGCCACAGCCGTCATCACCGCAAGGGCAGCGCCGAAAGACCTCGGGGAGTCTGCAGCATGGCCACTGCTCGGGTCAGGGATCGGTCTCCACAACAAACAGAGCTCCCGTGCCGCTGAGGAAGACGCTCGAAGTCTCATCCCTATGGCACGGGAGCCCAGTTACCCTCCCTACCCACACACGCGACCTGCTTCATCGGTTGGGGCCGCCACAGGCCCGAGCACTACGTAGCGTGTCGAGCAGCGCCGGCGGGAGGCTCGTCGGCGCTGCCTCAGTCGTGGATCGATGGCCGTTCCGACGGCGACGGCTTCCCCGTAGTGCAGTGGCGCACCGATGATCTACCTACAGGTGCAGACGCTCCCCCGAAGCGGCTGGTGCTGCGGAAGGTGACGTTCCTGGCGGCGACGGCTTCCCCGTCGTGCAGTGGCGCACGTATGGGTGAACCTGGACGCGACCGTCGTGCGCTGATCACTGACTCTGACGCGGCTCCGCCCAAGGTGGAGGTGGGCGAAGCCGCGACCGATGTCTACCTCACTCCTGGGGGTGTCAATCCCGCTGGTTCACAGGTCGGCCATGACCTGGGCGGCGGCTTTGTCGCTGGCGTGCCCTTCCAGGGCGGCCCACTCGGCGACGTCGAAGGGCCAGCGCGTGTCGGCATAGGCGATGACGACGTGGCGGCCGTCCTGCCGGACGGTGTGCTGCGGGTCGCCTGGCTCGGTTCCGGCGGCCACGACGGCGGCGGCCGAAGACGCGTTGCGGCACTTGAGGCGGGTCTTGGGCATGTCAGCGCTCCTGCGTTCGCTGGTCGACACGTCGGACGATGCTGTGCGGAAGCCTAATCCGGAGGGTGATCAACCTCTTCCGGTAAGAGGTCGCGCGGATAGGCGCGGTTGGGGACCCCGGCAGCAGAACAGGCACAGGTCTCGGTGATCATGGAGGTGCGACGCTCTGTGATCACTGGGGAGACCTGTGCCCGCGCTTCCATCATGGCTGACAGAACCGCTCTGGGGCCAATTCGTGGCCCTGCTTCCCGAGCGCCCGGAGTTCCACCCGGACCATCCACTCGGCTGCCACCGCCGGCGCATCAGCGACCGGATCATCTTCGACAAGATGCTGCAGCTGCTGCGCTTCGGCTGTTCTTACGAGGCGATCGCTGACACCACCTGCTCGGCCACCACGATCCGAAGCCGCCGCGACGAGTGGATACGACTCGGCGTGTTTGCCCGGCTCAAGCAGATCGCGCTGCAGTCCTACGACCGGATCGTCGGACTCGTCCTCGACCAGATCGCCGTGGACGGCTCCATCACCAAGGCTCCCGGAGGTGGCGAGATGGCCGGACGCTCACCGGTCGACCGCGGTAAACAGGGCCTGAAACGCTCGGGCATGACGGACGGATACGGCATTCCACTGGGGCGTGTCCTGGCCGGCGCCAACCGCCACGACTCCCCGTTGCTCGCCCCGACCCTGGACCGTCTGAGCGACCTGGGGCCGTTACCCGACGACATCACCGTGCACCTGGAGGCCGGCTACGACTCGGACAAGACCCGCACTCTGCTCAGCGAACGCGGCCTGCACGGCCGCATCGCGCACAAGGGGGAGAAGGCGCCCATCCAGGCCAGCCGGCGTTGGCATGTCGAACGCACCCACGCCTGGCAGAACGCCTTCCACCGGCTCGCGCGCTGCTACGAGCGCCGGGCCACCGTCATCGACGCCTTCTTCGACCTCGCCGACACGATCATCACCGTGCGCAGCCTGACTCGGCGGGCATGGACGACACACCGCTGGGACGAACGCCCGAACCGCCGACCAGGACCACACGCCTATCCGCGCGACCTCTAAGCCGCATTCGGCCCAAAGTCGCTGTCACCGGCCCGGAGCAGCAGGCCGCGCGGCGTACTGCCCTGGCTTGCACGCTGTCGGTATGCGTGCGATCTGGACCGGCTATGTGAGTTTTGGCCTGGTCACCATCCCCGTCCATCTCTACTCCGCGACCGAGGAGCACGGCACAGGGTTCCACCAGGTCCATGCGAGCGACGGGGCCCGCATCAGGCACCGGAGGGTCTGTGAGCGCGAAGACGTGGAAGTTTCGCAGTCGGAGATCGCGCGCGGCTGGGAGCGGCCCGACGGCCGCACCGTCGTGCTCCTCGATGAGGACCTGGCCGCGCTCCCTCTCCCGACAAAGCGCACCGTCGATGTCCTCGGCTTCGTCGACGAGCGCGACGTCGACCCGGTGCTCTACTCCAAGCCCTACTGGGTCGGGGCCACCGGCGAGCAGGGCCAGCGCCCGTATGCGCTTTTGGTGGAGGCGCTGGCCCGGCACGGGACGGTCGCCGTCTCCAAGGTCACCTTGCGCACCCGGGAGCGGCTGGCGGTACTGAGGCCCAGACGCGGCATGCTCGTGCTGCACACGCTGCTGTGGCCGGAAGAGATCCGCGAGCCCGACGACTTCTCCAGCCCCGCGCCGGTGACGGACCGGGAATTGCAGCTCGCCGAGCTGCTGATGGACCAGCTCGCCGGAGTTGACATCGCCAATCTCCACGATGAGTACGCAGCCGCGCTCGAGCAGCTGGTGGCCGCGAAGATGACCGGCGCCGGGCTGCAGGAGCCGGAAGAGCCGACGCCGGCCGTGGATCTGATGGCAGCGCTTGAGGCCAGCATCCGCGCGACGGGAAAGCGCTGAAGCAGACAGAACTGCTGCGTGTAAATCGGCTCAGCCTGCAACAGCAACCAGGTCGCCGGTTCGCCAGGAGTGTAACGCCGGAGGGATTCCGTCGGGGTGGTCGTGGATCCATTCCAGGCCGCCGAGGTCGAGTCGGGTGCGTGCGCGGGTGACGGCGACGTAGGCGAGGCGGGCGTCGGCGTCGTCGATCGGGCCGGGCAGGGGGTTGCCGTGCTCGTCCTTTTCGTCGCTGTCTTTGGGCGGGTAGAAGTCTTCGGCGATCTCGACCTGGGGCCATTCGCGGCCCTTGGATTTGTGCGCGGTGGAGATCGTCACCTGCGCGTCGCTCTCGGGTACGAGGCGGCCCACCGCGGCCAGGACGGCGTCCGTGCCGTGGTGGTCGACGAGGTCGACCAGGGGCTGCAGGTCACTGCCGGCGGGGTCGTGTTCGGCGTAGTCCTGCAGCTGGCCCCAGGAGGTAAACAGCACCAACTCGGGATGCGAGGTGCGGCGCCCGTCCTGCAGGTCCCGGGCCGCCAGCGCCAGAGCGCGCAAGGCGTGGCCTCCCCCGACCAGCGCGACCCTGCGGCCCTTGGCGAGGAAGCGGAAAATCTGGGCCATGGCGCCGATGTTGCTGCGACACAGCACCGCATCGGGCTGGGTCACCGTGCCGACCTCGGTGGGGATCGCCTGGCTGCCTTCCAGGCGGATCGGGGCGCCTGCGATCGCAAGCCACCGATTGGCCTCCAGTGCCAGCAGGGGGCCGAAACGGAACGACTGCGTCAGACAGAGCGTGGTGCCGTCGAAGCCGGTCATGACGTCCTTGGCGCCGCGCCAGCCGTAGATGGCCTGCGCGGAGTCGCCGACCATGACCAGCTGGGCGTGGCCACGCTGGCCCAGTAGGACCTGCTCGAGGACGGGGTTGGTGTCCTGGGCTTCGTCCAGGAGAACGAAGTCGGTGTGGAGTTTCGGGTCGGACAGCGCCCAGATTTTCAGGTAGTGGTCGTGCTCGAAGCGGACGGCGCCGGTGTCGGGGTGCTGCAGGTCGGCCCAGGCGGCGCGGGCGTAGGGCAGGATGCGCTGGGCGAGTTCCGCGTGCAGGCTTGCGGCCAGGCCACGGAGCGGGGGCACATGGTGCTGCTCGATTACGGGGTCGGCAGACTGGCAGAACCGGGTGACGGTGCGCTGCGCCGTAGAGGTCAAAGTCGCTGGCCACACGACGCGGTCGCCGATGCTCATGGGCTTGGTGATGCCGAGCGCGTCTGCGGTGTGACGTCCGGGCAGCCGGGGGCCGTTCAGGCGGGCACGGTAGCGGTGACCGACGGCGGCGTAGGCCAGGGAGTGCGCGGTCTTGCACAGCACCGTTCCGGGGAAGCGGGTGGCGGCGTCCTGGGCGATGGACCGGTTGAACGCGACATACAGGCCCCGGCGTGGCGTGCTGGCGGCGAGCTGGGTGAGGGTGGTCGTCTTGCCGGTGCCGGCACCGGCCTGGATGACCAGGTGGTCCCCGGTGGCGAAGGCGTCGGCGGCCGCGATCTGTTCGTCAGTGGGCTTCAGCATCGTTGAGCTTCATCGATCTGTGAAGGCGCGACAGGGGGCGCGCAGGGTTGGTCAGGTGTCGCCGTCGGTGAGGAAGCCGCGCATCGGCATCGACGGCATCCCCTCGGGGTGAGCAGCCGCGTGGCGGCGCAGGTCGGCCAGGTCCCCGACGATCGCCGCGTAATGCACCACCACCGGCTCCGCCGGTGCTGCGGCACGAGCAAGGTCGTGGAGCAGGCCCGTACCGCAGAGTCGTCGGTGCTGGCTTGCTGCCCGAGCTCGGCCGCGACGGCTTCCGGAGTGCAGTTCTCCTTGTAGCGGTGGACCGCGGCTGCGGCAAGGAAACCCTCACGGCAGGCCGGGCTGCTGAAATGCGTCGGTCGCAGGACCGCCATCAGGTACGGCTGCGAGTGCTGGAGCAAGGCCACCAGGACCGCGTGCTCGGCGTGCTCGTCATAGAGCGCGGGCCCGGGCGGCGGCTGATCAGGGTCGGGAGTACCGACCAAGCTCTTGGACATGGGCGCCTCACAGATGGGCAGAGAACGGACTCGACAGCTATGAAGTTGCAGGAGCGGCAGCGTCGACCGCAGCGGGATGCCGGTGGCCGCGCCTTCAGGCGGAGGCGACGGCTCCTGCTGGGCGCGGGTCAGGGATCGGGGAGCCGGTCGCGGATGTACTGGCGGTGCCGGGCCGAGTCGAAGGGCTCACACTCGGTGCGCGCGTGGTCCGCGGCCTCGTCAATGCCAGCGTGGGTTGGGCAGCGCTGCTTGTGCCAGCGCAGTTGCTCGGCATACGGCAGTCCGGTCAGGTCGTAGACCGCCATCACCTCCTGCGCGATCGGCAGGCGTCCGCCGCCGGGGCCAAGGAGTGGGTCTGCTGGCTCCAGGCGCCACATACCCGGCAGGGCACCTGGGTCTTGGACCGGCAGAGTGCAGCGGCGGCGGCTGCGGGTGCGGGCCACGCACTGAAGATGCTCAAGAGGCCCGGGGGCGAGGTAGCGGGTGTAGAGCAGACACACCACCAGCCGAACCGGCAGGCAGGGCGGCGCAGGGGCCGACTCCATCTCAGGACGGGGCGTGAACAAGCCGGCGTCCTGCAGCCGACGCGAGGTCAGACCCAGTGCCCGGCGCGTCTCCGCCAGCAGCGGGCTGCGATTGCCCGCCGGGCCGGCCGGGCACACCGCGTGATGCCGAACCCGGCACCAGGCACTCCCGTCCTGGCCAGCGTGTGCGGCGCCAGAGGAGACGTGCCAGCGCTCCCCCGCGGGGACCGTGCCGGCGGGCAGTTCCTCGGGGTGGAGCGGGACAGGAGTGCTGCCGGGACGCTGGTACCACTCCACACGGTTCCCGCAGCCGTCGCACCGCCCGACCTGCGCGGACCGCAGCAGCCGGCTGGGACTGTCCGCGTCGATACGCAGCATCCGGCGAGGCCGGTAGTTCTTCCGGCTGCCGTCCCAGGCACAGCCGTCATCGGCGAAGGAGTTGTTCGTCGAGCGCATGACCGCAGACGATGACCGCCGACACACTACAACTGGCCTGACCAGGCCGCTCAGGTCACCTTAGTGGCCGCATCAGGCGTGCTGGAGTTCGCTTCTTAGAAGTTGTTGTCTTTCCGTAGGTGATCGCTGCGTTTCCGCTGGTCAGGCATGATGTCGGCGGTTCGGCGGCAGGGATGACGTGTCGTGTCGTCTC